>JBDRFP010000001.1:0-32241 GCA_043818555.1 bacterium
AAGACTCCAAAAGACAACCCGGTAAATGAGCGCTTCAACCGAACCTTGCAGGATGAATTCGTCGCCCTAGGCAACATGACCGATAACTGCTCTCTCTTCAACAAAAGACTCACCGAGTGGCTAGTAGAATACAACTTCAAAAGACCTCACCAGAGCCTGGATTACGCTCCACCAATTAATTTTCATTTCAAATATCACAAAGTGTTACCGAAGTACCCTTCTAGTACACTAAATACAAATATGCTCGGTAGTACAGCTTCGATATTGAAGTGTTGGATATGTCTAGCGGGTAAAATCAATAAATTAATAGATTTTAACGTTACAACTTTGATGCCTTGCTAGCCGCTGGCATCATTCGGAGTTGTACTGTCCGGGTATGCCAAAACCAATTTCAAGAAGAGCGGAAGCAAAACCGCTTTCACGGTCGCTACGGATTTATCAAAAGGTAGCGATTGTGTTCGTGATTTTATCCTTTGTTTTGCTGCTCGTTGTGCTGTATCTGTCAGTATCCAAGGCCACGATTAGAGTGACTCCGAACCCGGAAGTTGTGTCGAGTACTGTGGCAATAGATCTTGCGGCTGATCCTGCGGCAGGCCAGGTGAAAGGCATTGTGCTCCAGGACACGCTTAGTAAGGCCGAGGTTTTCTTATTGCCTGAAGAGGGCGCGTCAGCGGTTGAGGGAAAGGCGGGCGGCACAGTGACCATAATTAACGAAACAGATTCCGATCAGCAGCTTGTTGCCACAACGCGGCTTTTGTCTGAAGAAGGTGTGCTTTTCCGGATTGATGACGGAGTAGTAGTCCCGGCAAACGGTCAAGTTGAGGCGATCGCTCATGCGGATGAAGCTGGACTTGGCGGTGAAATCGGCGCGACGCAGTTTACAATCCCAGGGCTTTCCGAATCTTTGCAGGCGGTTATTTACGCAGTAAGCGTAGAGTCTATGACAGGCGGAGTTGAGTATATTCGCATTGTTTCTCAGGAAGACCTGGATCAGGCGGCGGCAGATCTTGAAGCAGAGATTTTAGCTGAGGCAGAAGAGAAATTTGCTCCAGAGGTAGATACTGACATCTTTGACGAAGTTGCGTATTTGACAGAAATAGTTGAAAAGGTGAGCGATACTGAACCAGGCACAGAAGCGGGGTCGTTTAGTATTTCGCTCCGTATGACAGTAACCGGAGTGTTTTACAGCAGCGCAATGGTAGCGCAGGCAGGCGAGGGCGGGCTCTACGAAGTTGTTCCGTCAGGTTACACGCTTGCGGGCGTGAACGAGGAGGGAGTTCAGGCAAGCATACAGTCAGTCGATGCAGATGCCGGGACAGCGGCACTTAGCGTTTACCTTGATGGCTTGGCAGTAATTTCTACCGCAAGCGATGTTCTGGATACTTCACGGTTCGTTGGCCGCTCTGCTGATGAGATTAAGACTCTGCTTGAAGCATCTGACGCAATCGAAGAAGTGTCAGTCAGCTTTACCCCGTTTTGGCTGAAGCGCGTGCCAACGCTTGAAGACCATATTAGGATTGTGGTTGAAAATGTTGACTAGAATTTAAACCCTCAAGGTTTCCGAACCTTGAGGGTTAAGCACGGAGCGGGTCAATTGGCCCGCTCTTTTTGTTTCAGACAATATAGTCAGCTCCAAATAACAAATTTGACAATAATTCTGGCTGAGTTACAATGTATGTATTGCTACGACCGAGCCTAACCAACCCGCGAGCAACGGCGGCGCGTCCGAAACGCGCATAATTGAGTGATCTGTTGATCGAGAATGCTCAACAGGTAACTCGGGTGGAATCGCCCTTCGATTCTCCTCAAGCATAGCTTTCAGAAATCTCAGGGCAAGCCCTGAGGAGGACGAAAACTAGGCTCGAGTCCGACGAAGGGTCCCGAGGTCGGATTTGGCTCACAGAAGCTACGACGTCGGTTTTTTTGTTTAGCGCTAGTAGTCAGTGGCCGGCATCCGGTAGTCAGTAAATCGACAATAAACCTCGCTTCCCGATTATAATCCCAAGTCCTTCGCAATAAACCAGGTCAAAACGAAATAAAACTCGCTAATTGATTATTATGCAAAACGACAACCTACATACAATGAGACACACCGCAGCGCATGTGCTCGCAGCAGCAGCGCAAAGGCTTTTCCCAGAAGCCAAATTTGGAGTCGGCCCGGCGGTAGATAATGGCTTTTACTATGACATCATGTTTCCGGAGCCGATTACAGATGATGGTCTGAAGAAGCTTGAGAAAGAGATGGGTAAGATTATCAAAGAAGACCACAAGATGGAGCGTGAGGAAATGTCGATTGATGACGCCATCAAGTTGTTCAAAAAGGCCAAGCAGGATTTTAAGGTTGAGCTTTTGACCGATCTGAAGGAAAAGGGAACTACCAAGTTAAACCCTGAAGAAGAGCAGGAGCTTGATCCAAGCAAGCCGGACAAGGCGTCGGTTTATAAAACAGGCGACTTTGTTGATCTTTGTCGAGGGCCACATCTAGATAGCACAAAAGAGATCGGCGCATTCAAGATTTGGAAACTCGCAGGCGCGTATTGGCGGGGCGATGAGAATAAGCCGCAACTTCAGCGGGTTTACGGCCTTGCTTTTGAAACTCAGGAAGACCTTGACCGGCATCTTGAAATGCTCGAAGAAGCCAAAAAGCGCGATCATAGAAAGCTTGGCGCTGAGCTCGATTTGTTTACCTTCTCGCCGCTAGTTGGACCTGGCCTCCCACTATTTACTCCGCGTGGCACGATTGCGCGCGACCGGCTTACCGATTTTGTCTGGGCGCTAATGAAACCGCACGGCTACAGCAAGGTGTGCATTCCTCACCTTGCAAAAACCGACTTGTACAAAACCAGCGGACACTGGGACAAGTTTGCAGATGACATTTTCCATGTTACCAGCGCCACAAGCGATGACGAGTTTGTATTGAAGCCAATGAACTGTCCGCACCACACCCAAATTTACGCGTCCAAAATGCGAAGCTACCGCGACCTGCCGATTCGCATGAGCGAGGTCACCATGGTGTACCGCGATGAGAATTCAGGTCAGCTTCAGGGCCTCACTCGGGTAAGGTCAATCACTCAGGACGACGCTCATGTTTTCTGCACTTACGACCAGGCTAAGGAAGAGGCGCTAAAAATGTATGATATTGTCACCCGCTTTTACAAGGCGTTTGATATGGATTTGCGTATTATGCTTTCAGTTCACGATCCGGACAATATGGACAAGTATTTAGGTGACAAGAAGGTTTGGAACAAGGCTGAGACGATGTTTGCGGATTTATTAAAAGAAATTGGTCGAGATTACGTGGTTGGAGTTGGAGAAGCCGCATTTTATGGGCCAAAGATTGATTTTATCGCAACCGACGCTATTGGCCGTGAATGGCAGCTGGCAACTATCCAGCTGGACTTTAACTTGCCTGAACGATTTGAACTTGAGTACATTGACGAGAAGGGAATAAAGCAGCGACCAGCAATGCTTCATAGGGCGATTTTAGGATCTGTCGAGCGGTTCCTTGGCGTGCTAATTGAACACTATGCTGGAGCCTTCCCAATGTGGCTTGCGCCTGAACAGATTCGCCTTGCAACTGTGAGCGATGATTATGTTGAGTTTGCGCAAGCAACAAGAGAGAAGCTTGAGGAAGCGGGGCTTAGGGTCGAACTCGACGCTTCGCCGGAGAAAGTTGGTAAAAAGATTAGAAATGCCGCAATGATGAAGATTCCGTGGACAATTGTGATTGGTGAAAAGGAAGTTGACGGTGGCGATTATAGCGTGAATGTTTTTGGGTCACCAGAGGATCTCCTGATTAAACAAAGCGATATTGTAAAGAAGGCGTTGACAGAATCGGAATTGCCAATCTGAGCTGTCTATTGACAAACCGGTGAAAATCCGCTAGGGTAATCCTAAGCCATAGGAGGTTCGAAATGAGGGAACGCGCAGGTGCCAAAGAGGTGTCTGGCGTAACCAGGCACCCGAACATCGAAATGGCGAGCGATGTATTCGCAAGGCTGCGGATAAACCGCAGGCCCATTTCGGAGGAGGAAAAACGAATCATCGGCGAATGCATTTGCCCGCTTTTCTGCGAAGGCTCTGCCCAGCAGGACGACCCTGTTGTGCGCCGGCTGAAGATGGTCATCGACCGCCGGTGCTGGCAAAAGCACAGGGAGAAGGCCTTTGGAAAGAGCGCGCGAGAATCGCTCCGCATGTGGGTCAAGATCCGCATGTTCCTCATTGTCGGCAGGCCGGAGAAGGGCGACACCAGGGCGTGGGCCATGGTGGACGCAAGCGAGCTGATGGCAATGCTCCTGGTGCGCCCAGAGGACGTGGAGAGTCTTCCGCGGCCGGAAATTGGCCTTAAGTGAGTTGTAAACGACCTTACCCGCGAGGTCGTTTTTTATAATCATCAATCACTACTCGCAGATTGGCAATCGCTTAATAGCTTTCCGCTTTTACAAAATTATGTCATCATGCGGCTATGGACAAACCAAAAATTATTGCAATAGTAGCCCCAACAGCTTCGGGCAAGACCGAGCTTGCGATCGTTCTCGCCAAGCAGTTTAGTGGCGAGGTGATTTCAACCGACTCGCGCACTGTTTACCGTGGGATGGATATTGGGACAGCGAAACCGGGAGTAGACAGTAGACAGCACCCAGTAGCCAGCAGTTGGCCTAAAAAGATTGAGGAGTTGTTTTCTGATAAGCCGTACATGGTCGAAGGTGTGCCGCATTGGGGGTTTGATATTGCTGACCCGGATGAGGAATTTACTGTGGCGGATTTTAAAAGTTATGCTGATGGAAAGATCGCCGATATTTTGGATCGCGGCAAGCTACCAATCCTGGCCGGAGGCACCGGGCTCTACACCGGCGCGGTAGTCGACAACATGAGCTTCACTCAGGCGCCGCCCGATAATGATTTGCGCGACGAGCTCGAAGTTTTATCGAACGATCAGCTTGTTGATAGACTCGCCAAGGCTGATCCTGCGGCAGCGAACCAGATCGACGCTGCTAATCGTCGGCGGGTTGTGCGGGCGATCGAGGTGGTTGAAACCACCGGCAAGCCACTTGCTGATCAGCAGACAAAGGGGGAGGCAAAGTATGATGCTTTGATACTCGGCATCGAGTTTGATCGCGATGTTTTGTATGAGCGTATTGATCTGCGCGTTGACCAGATGATTGCCGGGGGCCTTGTCGATGAAGTCCGCGCGCTGCGTGACAAATACGGGTGCGACGTGAACGCAATGACCGGAATCGGTTACAGGCAAATCTGCCTGTTCCTGGAAGGGTACATTAAACTCAATGACGCGATCGATTTAATCAAGCGCGACACTCGCCACTTTGCCAAACGACAGATTACGTGGTTTAAGCGCGACGAGCGTATTAATTGGGTCGAGAAGGCTGATGATGCGATTGAGTTGGTCGAGGAATTCTTGAAGTAAAAGTAGATAGTAGATGGTAAACAGTAGATTGATAGTCGCCTACTTACTCTCGTGTTCTAAAAAAATGATCCCGTGCTGTTTTCACACAACACGGGGCGATGGCCTTTCTCTCAAGCCTTTGCGGGCTTGCTTGTTTATAAGAACGAGGGAGGCGGATGGTGTCCGCTACAGGTACGAAAACGGTCGGGCTTCATCTCGAGGGGGGTGAGAGACAACACCGTCCGTATCCTTGTTGTACCTGCAGCGGATCAACTGCACTTTACTACTAATGCGGTTTTTTGTCAATAAAAGCAAAAAAACAAACCCTCAAGGTTTCTGAACCTTGAGGGTTGTCTGGTCGCGTAACCTTCAGGGTTGTTGCAACCCTGAAGGTTGCTCTAGTCTCGCATCCTCTCGCCCAACAACCGAATTGTAGTATCCGGGTCAGCATTGCCGCGGGTCTCTTTCATTACTCGTCCCACGAACCATTGCAAAAGTTTTGTCTCGCCGGCTTTGTATCGGCCTACCTCGTCGGGGCTGTCTTCGATAATAGCATCGATTATCTTTCCAAGCTCAGTCACATCATCAACTCGCGATGCGCCAAGTTCGTCCATTGCATGACTTGGGTCGCTGCCGTCATCGAGCATGCGTGCGAGTACCTTTAGGCCCGCCTGGCCTGTCAATTTACCTTCAGCGATCAGCACAATCAACTCAGCGAAGTTTTCAGGGTCGATCTTCATGATTTTAATGTCGATCTTTCGCTCAGCTAGCAACCCCAAGAGCTTGTTCAAGAGCCAGCTCATGAACAGACTGGTCAGCTTCTTGCGCTCAACTTCGGCCTCCTCGGAATCAAGATCGGGATGAGCCTGAAGCCATGCTTCCAGTTCGCTTAAAGATTGCTCGGCAAAATCGGCCAGCGCCGGGTCGTCGATTAATTGCTTAGCATCGGCATACTTTAAGCCATACTCCAAAATCATTCTATTGCGCCGCGCGCGTGGCAGTTCAGGAATAGTGTGCGCAATCTCATCAGCTAAGTCGGTTAGATCCATCGGAAAGATATCTGGTTCAGGGAAATATCGATAGTCAGCCGACCCTTCTTTGCCGCGCTGCTCTTCGGTAACGCCCATAGCGTCGTTCCAGCCGCGCGTAGTGGTTGTACGCGGAACATCGCCAGCTTCCCAAAGTTTAGTTTGTCGCAATATTTCGTACTCGATGGCTCGCCCGACAGCCCTAAACGAGTTAACATTTTTGATTTCAGTTTTTGGATTTAGCGATTTTGAAACCGGCTCGCCCTCTTCTGTAACTTCGCGGAGCGATACATTTACATCGCATCGCAATTGACCCTTTTCCATATCGCCATCACTAATCTCAAGCGTGCGGACGATTAGCCGGAGTTCCTGCATGTAGGCCTTGGCCTCAGCAGCGCTTGTAAAATGCGGATGCGATACGATTTCAACAAGTGGAGTTCCACCGCGGTTAAAATCAACATAAGTTTTACCGTCTTCGCCATGAATATTTTTTGCAGCGTCCTCTTCCAAGTGTAGCCGCTCAATTCCGACTGTAATCGTATTGGCCTCTCCGGGGATTTCCAACCGAATTGACCCCTCGCGCATAATCGGCAAGTCAAACTGTGAAATTTGATAAGACTTTGGAAGATCCGGGTAGAAATAATTTTTTCGATCAAACCTAGACTCCTTGGCAATTGTGCCGTCAAGAGCGAGCCCTAGTAGAATTGCCCACCGCACAGCCTGCATATTAGGAACCGGCAATGAGCCGGGGTGACCAAGGCACACAGGGCAAACATTGGTGTTGGGCTGCGCGTTGTCAGAAAAGTTGGAACAGCCGCAAAACATTTTGCTTGCGGTTTTAAGTTGAATATGGGTTTCTAGCCCAATGACCGGTTGGAGGTTCATACGTACGAGTAACAATTAATAGCCAATGACCAAGCAACCAATAACCAATGAATTCCCAATGCCCAACCCCCAATAGCGTTTATTGGTAATTGGATATTGGAGCTTCATTGGTTATTGGGTTTTGTGAATTGGTCATTTATACCTACCGCGTTTTCTTTAGCTCTAAGTAAAGCATTATCTGGTAGACTACCGCAATCGGCACAATGAAGACCTCGATTATTCTACTGATTGCATTTTGCGCGTACACCGGAGTTGCCGCAGTGAGAAGTCCAAGGTCTACCCCGCTGATTGCGCTATAGAGTCCCACAAAGAGCATTATTAGAATAATATACGAAACTCCAACTACAACACCGCCTGCAAGCACGCGCCACAGAGTTGGCCAGAACCGGCCCGCTACCAGTGTTTTGCTAAGCCCGAGCGATTCAGCGATTCCGGATTTTTCAAGAATAAAAATCGTTACTGAAAAGGCAAACCATACGCTAAAGATGACTCCAGGGACGATAAGCAAAATGTAGCCGCCGAGAGTGATCAGCCCAATAAAAATTGAAACAAGAAACACGGGAATAATAAGCGACCACGACTCCTGATTGAGTTTTCTGTTCTGCACTTTTTTGTTTTGCGCAAATTCTGCTGTTGCCTTTGTAAAAATAATCGTCAGCCACATTGCCAGCGCAATATAGACCAGGCTGTTGAAAATTGAGTCAATAATGTTAATTGTTTCGCCGCCAACAACGGTTGAAAGCAGTAGAACTATTACGCCCGGCACTAACAGCCAGGCCGCGTAGCCAAGATAGAATCTGAAGTTATTCTTATAAATGTTGATTGTGGCTTTAAGCAGGCCAATCACGCCCTGCATTTTTTTTGGTGCGTCGGTCATAATGGTTGGTTATCGATTTTTACGAAGGCTGTCGAATACCAAATAATCCGCAAGTACAACAATCGGTGTTACAAGAACTACGGTGGCAATTGAAATGACATGAGCGAACATGTTGGAAATTCTGAGTACGGTTTCGTCGCCCATGCTCGCGGCAGTTGCCAGCAGCACGCTAAAGAGGACCATTAGCACTGCCTGAACCAGGAATCCTCCGAAGTAAAATACAAGTTTTGGAATAATTAGGCGCCAGAAGGTTTTCCAGAACCGTCCTTTAACCAGCGCGCGCGAAGCGCTAAGCGCTTTTCCCCCTCGGTTGTTTTCCAATATAAGCTCAAAGCCAATAAAGTTAAGTTCAATTGTCAGCATTATAGAAATAACCACTCCGGCTAAGGCGCCGGCAAAGGTCAGAAGAACGCTGATGGCCCCGAGTACCGCTCCGCCTTCAACAGAGGCGTTAACAAATATTAGCACAATTCCGGGCACCAGCAAGAGCGCAGGGAGTAAAAGTACCAGGCCTTTCAAAAGAGCTACCCAAACATAGGGCACGAACATTTTCCATCCGCCTTTGAACATTTCGCGGGCATTGACTTTTTTGCCGGCCACAAGAGGCGCGACCGTCATCATGAGCGTAACCAGAATCCAGACGCTAATGATTGGCGCAATTGGAAATGATGCCAGGGCCATTATAATGATCCCAGCGCCTTCAGCGGCAGTAAACCCGCCAAGTATAGATAGTGCCGGATCGCCGATCGGCGCAAAAATCGTGCCGATAATCCAGACAATTGATATTACAAACGACCAGAGTGAAATTTTCATTAAAGTCTGGAAGTGCTTGGTGAAGAAATCCCAGCTTTGGTCAATTACCTGGCCAACGGAAATTAGTTGCGGCATATTATTTTGAAAGGTTAAACCGATTATTTAAAAGCTCCCAGATTTTTTCATGGATTATCTCCGGCGGGAGCATAGAATTATTTTCAACACATTCGATGAGCTTGAATTCATCAAAGCGCTCTACCATGTCGAGGTAGGTGTCTTCTGTTTTTTGAAGATGTTCCGGATTGGCTTCGTGAATATCCTTTGCAAGTCCGTGCTTGCTTTCGCGCCCGCGCATAAGTTCTCGCGCAACAGGCGTTGGCACATGAAGCACCACATTAATGTCCGGCCTTGGGATTCCAAGAAGCTTGTGTTCAAATTCCTGCTCCCATGTAAAAAATGCCCTCCGTTCCTCCCAGTCGTTGATTTTTGATCCTTGATGGCCCATGTTTGAACCAACATAGCGGTCAGCAACAACATTCACGCCGCCGTCGAGCCATGTACGAATGGTTTGAGCGGCATCGAAACGGTCAACCGCGAATAGTACCGAAGCCCTGTACGGTCCGACTTCGTCTGCCGTGCCGTATGCGCCAGCCAGGTATTCCTCAAGCGCTCCAGCACTCTTTTTTCCGTATTGCGGAAAAGAAATCGTTTCAATTGGCAAGCCCTCCTGTTTCATTCGATCGACTAAAAGTTTGGTCTGGGTGGCCTTGCCCGAGCCATCCACTCCGTCAATCACAATAAATACGCCTTTTTCCATATAGGTGGATTATACCAAACATCAGCAAAAAACTGAATTGTCGCACTTGTCCACAAACATCTGGTTGCCGACCCTGTAGAATCTGGTAGGGTATTTGTATGACACCATTCGATGAACAATACAGAGAAGCAGTCCGGACCATAATGGAGCAGGGAATTCGTGTTGACAATCCATGGTCGGGCCGGTACACAAAAATGATTCCCGGGTTGACAATTCGTGTCGATGTCGGAGAGTGCTTTCCTCTGTTGACTCTACGCAAAATTCCGCTGAAGCTGTTTATAGCCGAACAGGTTTGGTTTTTAATGGGCGAGAATCGCCCGGACTGGATGAGACAGTTCACAAAGATTTGGGATGATTTTACCGAAGAGGACGGGACGATTGTTGCGGCTTACGGTCATCGATGGCGACATCATTTCGGACGCGACCAGATAGGCTCGCTTATTGCGCACTTGCGCGAAAATCCTTCTTCGCGCCACGGGGTTATTATTACCTGGGATGCGGCCGGCGACGGGCTTGGCGTGGATTACAAGAAAAATATACCGTGTCCGTACACGTTCACGGTGAACATTGCCGGCGGCAGACTGCATTTGCATAACATTATCAGAAGCAATGACATGATGCTCGGCTGTCCGCACGACGCGGCCGGGTTTGCGCTACTTCAGTGCATACTGGCGCAGGAACTGGGAGTCGAACCGGGAATCTACACTCATTCAATCAGCAACGCACACATTTACGACAATCATTTTGAAGGCGCGGAAGAATTTTTAGTGCGCGACCACAAACACGAACCGGTCAAGCTGGAATTGCCGCCAAACAGTTATAGCCGCGCTGTGGCAGGAGATGTTGAATTGGTTGAAGATATCTTTCGCTCACTCAGGTCGCAATATAGGCCGCTTGACCCAATCCGCGGTATGGAGGTAACTGTTAATGTGTATTGATCGATGCGCGCCAGGCTCTTCTGTGCCCCATGCTTGCACGGAAGAGCCTATTGCTTATTGATAAGAACGCGGTAACCCCCCTTTATCCCCCCTTGAAAAGTGGGGAACGAAAAGGACTCCCCCCTCCTTTTTAGGAGAGGTAGGGGGAGGTTATCGCAATTTGTATGAAAGTTGAACTTCTTGCAGCGATTAGCGTAGATGGCAGAATTGCCGAGTCTACTGACCAGCTGGCAGATTGGACAAGTAAAGAAGACAAGCGCTTTTTTGTGAGGAAAACCAAAGAGGCAGGAGTTTTGGTTATGGGGAAGACTACATATGAGACTATTGGCAGGCCGCTTCCTGATCGTTTGAATTTGATTATGACTCGTAATACGAGCGGGCTCGATCAAATCGAGGGTCAGCTTGAGTATACTTCCAGCTCGCCGAAGGAGGTTCTGGACGACCTTGAACGGCGCGGATTTCAAACAGTTGTAATCGCCGGCGGGTCGCAGATTTATTCGTTGTGGCTGCGCGAAGGTCTCGTGACCGATCTTTTTTTGACAGTTGAGCCTGTTTTGTTTGGAGGAGGAGTTTCGCTCGTTAATGATGTGCCGAGCTGTAAACTCGAGTTGGTGAGTTCGGAGCAGTTGGGGGAAAAATCAGTATTACTCCACTACAAAGTTTTATGACCCAAATTAACTATCCCTATCTTCCCGAATGTCGCGAGTTCAAGTTCGTGAGCATTGATGACCCCATGATGCAACAGGCTGCGCAGGCTCGTGAAAAGTGCGCGGGCGACAGAATGTTTCCGGTTGGTGCTATTTTGGTTCGTGATGGAAAAATACTTTGCTACGCTGGTAACGGCTACAATCGCGGGAGTGATAACACGCACGTATGTCCGCGTGTAGTGCATGAGTGCCCAAGCGGTGAAGGTTATGATTTGTGTTCTTTTCATGATTCACCAGGCCATGCTGAGCAGATGGTTATTAATGTGGCGCGAGAGCAGGGGATTGAGACTGAGGGAGCTGATCTTTATATGTTCGGGCATTGGTGGGCGTGTAAGTCGTGTTGGGATTATATGATCGATGCCGGTGTTCGCGATGTTTACTTGGCTGAGGGCGCGAATGAACTATTCAGTCGTGATCGCGTATTTGCCGAGACTAAAAAGTCAAACATTAAGCAGGCCTACATTGCCGGCGGGCTTACTAATTTGAGCGAGTTTGGGGCGTTGGATAAGTTTGATTTTTACGCAGAACTTGGCAAGGTCTGCGACGAACTAGGGGTCACGCCACGCATTCCGCATATTCACAATGAAGAAAATGAAAAGGTGCCAGAGGACAAAGATCCAAAGCAGATTTTTGAATGGGCGTCGAACGAGGCTCGCGTGGCCGATGTTACGGTCGCCGAAGTTACGCACCCATCTCTTGGAACAGGAGGCGAGATCGTCATTGCCGGACAATGTGGGAAGCCTGTGGTGTTGATGAGCAAAAAAGGAACTTTAGTATCGCGCTTCGCAATCGGCAACCCAGCAGTTGTCTACCACATCGAATACGAAACGCCTGAGGAAGCATGCAAAATGCTCAAATACGTGTTAAAGCAACTTTAATTGTCCACAAATTTAGGCTTGGTTAAAGGTCGCGAATGTGATGAAATTAAGTAACGCGGACGAGGTTCAGTTTTGGGCCTTTCCCGGTGGCAAAGATAAAAACTCCCAATCGGGAGTTTCATTTGTTAAATGGGTCTTTTAGACCTGGGCCTGTGGGAGTAAGTGGCAACTTCACTTGTGTTGCCACTGGAAGATGCGAGTTCGAACCTCGCCAGGTCCACCACCCTTCGCTAAAGCTACGGGTGGCAAGCTAAAACGGCCCTACCGGTCAAGTCACGCTGAAAGGCGGGATTTGGCGTTTACGCTGCCGCTTGTGCTGTCGGCTCAAATTCCTTTTCCCAAAACATACCATCATCATCCGACATGTAGCCTCGCTCGCTCAGGACCGGATCAAACCTTTTGTGCCAAGCTTCGTAGTCATCATCTGACGGAGCGGCAACAACTCTATGGATCATTAGATTATCTTGAACTTGAGTTTCAATAAAATCAAGAGCCTTTTTATAAATTTTTACGCCAGACTTTCGTGGCAGCTCAGGATCAACTATGTCGTAACGCGCAACGTCAGTGGACACCATGTCAAAGAACCCGCCCTTGGTGTCAGGATCAGGTTTATTTCGGCCAATGCCAATGCGCACGTTAATCAGGTTGCGCCTTTCTTTACTTACAGTGAAGTCAAATACATCCATAGCATTAGATTTTCCTCGCGTTGCCAGTAACTCAAATAACTTGCCATCGATCGTAATCGACATCCGAGATTCGGAGTAGCCCTGTTCATCCGGCTTACTCCAGGCGAGCTCGCTTAATTGCAGGGCATCGAAATTGACCTCCTGCGACTCGATAGATTTTATTCGGTCGATTTGTTTGATCATACCCTAGTAGGGTACGACTTTTTCAAAAAGCCCGCAACCAAAAGACGGGGCCTGCGCCTCGTCTTTTAAATTTCTCTCAACCTCCTTCAGCATCCGCGTCAATCGTATTTACAAACTCGTCACATCAATACTGATTCCCGGCCCCATTGTTGAACTAATTGTTGCCGATTTTATAAAGATACCTTTAGTAGATGACGGGCGCGCTTTTTTGATTGCGCCGAGTATGGCGTTGAGGTTTTCAACAAGCTTGGCGTTGTCGAACGACTTTTTACCAACCGCGACATGGATGTTTGACGTGTTGTCGTTCTTAAACGATACTTTTCCGCCTTTCTGCTCTTCAATCATCTTGACTACATTTGTACCAACAGTGTCAGTCTTTGGGTTTGGCATTAGCCCTCGCGGACCAAGTACTTTAGCGGCTTTTGCAAGCTTTGGCATCATGCTTGGTGTAGCGACCGCCACATCAAAGTCAATAACGCCTTTTTTAACAATGTCATCAATTACTTCGTCGGTACCAATCACATCAGCGCCGGCGTCCTTTGCAGCTTTTTCATTAGCTGAGTCCACGAACGCGGCAACGCGCTTGGTTTTACCGGTTCCGTGCGGGAGCACTACGGTCCCACGGATTTGCTGATCACCCTGCTTAGGATCGATTCCCGTGTTCAGGTGCAGCTCAACGGTTTCGTCAAATTTTACGCTTGTAGCTTCTTTGCAAAGCTTTACAGCCTCTTCGAGCGGGTAAACTTTGTCTGTGTTGATCTTTGCTTTTGCCCCCCTAAATCTTTTACTTGGCATATTTGTTTTGTGGTTCAGGCGTCCGTCAGGACTCCCACGTGTTAATGTTTATTCACCATTTCAGTGAGTTTGTTTATTGCCGAGGAGAAATCTTTTCGATTTAGACCCCTTAACTCAGCCGTTGGCTTTGTTAAAATCGTTAATTTGATCGACTTTAACTTCCTTAACAGTTTTAACGTTTTAAACGCCGTTACATAACTTCAACTCCCATCTGCCTGCAGGTTCCTGCAATAATCTTCATGGCCTGGTCAATATCGTTGGTGTTTAAATCCGTGATTTTTTTCTCAGCAATCTCCCTAAGCTGATCCTTGGTGATCGTGCCAACCTTTTCTGTAAGAGGCTTGCCTGACCCCTTACTGATCTTGGCCGCTTTTTTGATTAGGTCTGAAGCCGGTGCGGTTTTGAGGATAAAATCAAACGATCTGTCATCGTAGATTGTTAGCAGTGCCGGAACAACTTCGCCTCGCCGGTCCTGTGTGGCATTGTTAAAGTCGTTCACAAACTGCTGAATGTTGACCCCATATTGGCTAAGTGCAGGACCTAGCGGTGGGGCAGGGGTTGCAGCTCCACCTTGCGCCTGGACTTTCAGGACTTTAAGTATTGGTTTTCCCATACGACGTTTGTTTAGAATGGATTCCCATCGATTATTGACGAGCAACCATGTCGTTAATTAGTGGCAGTATATTGCCAGATTTTGCATATCTTGTCAATTGCCTGTCTACTGACTACCGTCTACTGTCTACTTTTGCGATTTCAGATCTTTTTCACTTGCAAAAAGTCCAGCTCAACTGGTGTTTCGCGTCCAAACATGGACACGAGCACCTTAACTTTACCTCTACCCTCATCAATTTCGTCAACTTTGCCTTGCTGGCCTTTGAACGGTCCGTCAGTAATTGCGATAGGATCGCCCTTGAGGACATCGAGTTTGAATTCCGGCTCATCCACGCCCATGCGCTTCATAAGCGACTCAATTTCTTCCTCGGCAATTGGAGTTGGTGTTGTGCCTGTTCCAATAAAGCCGGTGACACTTGGGGTGTTTCGAACTACATACCAGGAATCGTCGGTTACGACCATTTCAACAAGAACATAGCCGGGAAAGATTTTTTCTTCAATAATTCGGCGTTTGCCGTTTTTGATTTTAATTTTCTTTTCTTTTGGAACCAGGACGCTGAAAATTTTCTCCTCCATGTCCATGGTTTCAATGCGCTGTAGAAGGTTTCGCGAAACATTTTCTTCGTACCCGGAGTAGGTATGGATCGCATACCAGCGCCGTCCGTAGTTGGCTGTTTGTTTGGCCATAGTGTAAGTCGTTAAAATCGTTAAATCACTCGCTTCGACCCGTCACACGGGTCTTTGCTCGCTCGTTGAAATCGTTAATTCGATCGACTTTAACGTATTCAACGGTTTTACGTTTTTAAACGTTAGTAAATAAATTATCCAAGGCTTAGGTAAGCCTCGAGTGCCTTATTGAGAACCAAGTCTGCGACGCCAAAGTAGACGCCGAGCGCAATGCTAATTGCAATCACCAGCGCAGAGTAGCGCACGGTCTCTTTTTGGCTTGGCCATGTAACTTTCCGAAGCTCTTCTTTAGCTTCAAAGAAGTACTTGATGGCTTTGTTATTTGATATTTTTGACATAGTTTTTAAATTGAATTGATCCGACAGACGGTGGGTCTGACGGTTTCAAGGTTCTTAAAAAAGCCCTTCCGGGGCATCTGTGGATATAGTACATTGTGTTGTAGATTTTGGCAAGTAGGCATACACGAATTGGGCTAGCGGAGCTTGGGGGGCTAAAGGAGCCGGCCTGTACAGCACCGTTAGCTCTTCTAGCCCCTGCATCCGTGGTAATCTGTAAGCTATTTATGATCATCCGTCCTTAAACATCCAAGTTGGCCACTTCCTTGGCATGAGTTTGAATGAATTTCTTTCGAGGCGCAACATCTGAGCCCATGAGTATGTCGAATACTTCGCTCGCGTTTTCCGCGTCGGTAATCGTAACTTGCTTCATAAATCTGGTCTCTGGGTTCATTGTAGTATCCCAAAGCTGGCCCGGATTCATTTCGCCAAGACCCTTGTAGCGCTGAATGTTGACTTTGACGCCGCCGGCTTCAACGACTTCTGCTTCAATCGCCTCGCTTTCGGCTCCCTCGGCTCCACTCTCGCTTTCTTTTGCTTCTTTTACTTTTCCCGACTTCATCTTGGTAAGCTCGTCAATAGCTTTTTCTTTTTCCTCGTCCGTAAACACATAGCGTGAGTTCTTGCCCACCTGCACGCGAAACAGCGGAGGCATGGCAATGTAGATGTTTCCATTTCGGATGAGCTCTGGGAAGTAGCGGAAAAACAGAGTTAGTAGCAATGTTCGAATGTGCGCGCCGTCAACATCGGCGTCAGTCATTATTACGACCTTGGCGTAGCGCAGGCCTGAAATATCAAATCCTTCGCCTATGTTTGTGCCAAGCGCAATAATTAAGTTTTTGATTTCGTTGTTGGCAAGGAGTTTGTCGAGCCTGGCGCGTTCAACATTAAGAATTTTCCCTCGAAGCGGCAGGATGGCTTGGAACTCGCGGTTGCGGCCCTGCTTGGCCGATCCGCCGGCGGAATCTCCCTCCACAATGTAGAGTTCGCTTACTCCCGGGTCGCGACTTGAACAGTCCGCAAGCTTGCCCGGAAGCATAAGGCCCTCAAACGCGCCTTTGCGGAGCACGGTTTCGCGCGCAGCTCGAGCCGCAGCGCGCGCGCGGGCGGACAGTAAGCATTTGCCAATAATTTCTTCCGCGTCCTTAGGATGTTCTTCAAGGAAAATTTGGAAAGCCTCGCCAAAGACGGTTTCAACAGCTGTGCGAGCTTCCGGGTTTCCAAGCTTGGACTTGGTTTGGCCTTCAAACTGCGGGTCAGGGAGCTTAATACTAATTACGGCCGTAAGTCCTTCGCGTGTGTCGTCGCCGGTCAGGTTTGTGTCTTTTTCTTTAATGTAGCCTTTGTCGCGCGCGTAGTTATTAAGGCTGCGGGTTAGTGCTGCGCGGAATCCTGCTAGATGAGTTCCGCCGTCAGGGTTGGTGATGTTATTCGCGTAGCAGAAAACGCTGTCGTGGTATTCGGTGGTGTACTGCACAGATACCTCAACATCCAGTTCATCGTGTTGCTTTCGGACATAGAAAACATTTGGATGCTTTGGTTCGCGTTTTGAGTTGATGTGCGCCACATATGAAGCAACGCCGCCTTCAAAGAAGAAAGTGTAGGGGATTGATTTTGCCTCGCGGTCGTCAATAATCTCAAATGCAACGCCTGCTGTAAGGTAAGCTTGCTGGCGAAGGTGGTCGATTACTGTTTCAAGGTTGAACTCAATCGTTTCAAAGATGCTTGAATCCGGATGGAATCTAATAGTAGTTCCTGTGGCTTTGCTGTTTCCGGTTGGCTTCACTTTGGACTGCGGCTTTCCGACTTTGTATTTTTGAATCCAGGTTTTGCCGTCGCGGTGAACTTCGGCTTCAAGCTCTGTTGACAAGGCGTTCACAACAGAAACTCCAACGCCGTGAAGTCCTCCGGAAACCTTGTATCCGCTGGCCGGACCTCCGAATTTTCCACCGGCATGAAGTTTGGTTAGCACCAGTTCTAACGCAGAGATTTTTTGCTGCGGGTGGATGTCGGTCGGGATTCCTCGTCCGTTGTCTGTAACTTCAACCCAGCTGTCTGGCAAAAGACGCACGGTGATTTTTGTTGCATGCCCGGCCATGGCTTCATCGACCGAGTTGTCAACCACTTCCCAGATCAAATGATGCAGACCGGTTGGGCCAGTGGACCCAATGTACATTCCCGGACGCTTGCGCACAGGCTCGAGTCCTTCGAGTACTGTGATGGCCTCAGCGCCGTAGCTGTTGCTGGCTGGTTTTTTCGCCTTAGCTGGCGATGCTTCTTTGATGGTTTTCTTTGGCATACCCGGTAGTACAACTTTGATTTATGCGTTAATCGTAAAAGCTTTCTAGAACAATCTGACAAGAATGACGAACCTGCGTGATGTGTTCAAAACCCGTATTATTGACAACTAAGAAAGGCTTTTCAAAGTTGTGCAACCGAGCATAACAGCGACTATTTTACCATATTTGGGGACAGTACACAAGTGGGGATTGGCTTTGGGGGATTAGTAAGTGGTAATGGAAATTTGGGAGTTGAAATTAGATAACAGAAAGCCATGTTCTTCTTTCCATTTTCGATTACCATTTTCCAATTTCTAAACAGTTATTTGCTATCGACATCACATTTTCCCAGTCTCATGTTATAATATCAGTACTATGGCAGAGCAAAATATCAACCCAGAAATGCACAAAATCGAAAGCGAATATAGACGCGAAGTTGCCATTGTAAAGGCGCGCCCGATTTTGCATCAGGTTGGCTTTATTGCGTGGACCGTGCTCGATGTTATTTTGGTTTTACTGTTTATTGTCTACATTGCGTCATATCTTGTTGCAGGGTCATTTTCCGAACGCGCAGAAGTGGCGTCCATTGCGGACAACATCGGAATAATGCACGATGTAGTGACCGGACGATCGGCAGAAGCGCTTTCGGTTGGCAATGTTGATGTGTTTAGCCTGGGAGACGAAAACTATGATTTTTATGTGGAACTTGAGAATCCAAATGCCGACTGGTACGCCGAGTTTGATTATTATTTTGAGTACGGTGAGGAAACGAGCGACCGCCTGCAGGGATTTATAATGCCGGGCGAGAGAAAACCGTTTGTGGCCTTGCGTCAGCCGTTTGCTACAAGGCCAAGCAATGCTGAATTGGTGGTGGACGAATTTGAGTGGTCGCGGGTTGACGCTCATGCTGTTGAAGATGTTGATTGGTGGGTGGAGGAGCATATGAATTTTGAAGTGGCCGGCGAGGACTATTCGGAAATTAAGATAGACGGTGAAGACATAGGCCGATCTTCGTTTAGCGTTACTAACGCTACGCCGTACAGCTACTGGTCGCCTGTGTTTATTGTCGTTCTGGAGCGGAACAATAATGTGATCGGGGTGAACCAGGCTACTGTTGCCGGTTTCGAATCCGGAGAGACGAGAGATGTTACTGTGAATTGGTTTGGCGACTCGCCAAGCTCGGCCGAAGTTGTTGTATTGCCAAACATTAATTTTTTCGATGAAGACGCCTACATGGCGCCGCCCGGCGAGTCCGGTTCAGACATTCGGGATGAGTTTTAATTGCGCCTAACGGCATCGTAAGATAAGATATTAAATATGGACATTCAAGATAAAATCCTGGTCGCGGTTGTAGATACTCAGGTCGATGTAAAGGAGTTAAAGGATCGAGTTGTTAATATCGAAGATGTTCAGACTCGAACTTGCGACAAGCTTGACGGTTTTTTTGACTCTTATTGATCGCCATGAAGCCGAAATTGCAGCATTGCGCGCAAGGTACGATCGGTTAGAAGATCGAATTAACATTCTCGAAGCTCAGCAGGCATAGATTAAAAGCAAAACAGGCGACCCGGTGTCGCCTGTTTTTTGTTTACAGATCGTCTTCGTCGTCGGAATCGTCGTCGTCATCGTCGCCTTCGTTATCCTCCCAGTCATCTTCTGGAGGACAGAAGTCATAAGAAGAAATCATAATTTTCTGCTCATGGCGTTATTGAGTTAGTATGTACCAAGGCCTTTGGTGCCTAAATTCTACATCATAATTGATACCATGCGCCATATCGTGTCAAGTCCCTGTGGATAGCCGGGCGGGGTCGGTGTTAATCTTCGGCACGATCGTCGCCATGCCGGCCCGAGTCGCTCCGATTCCATCCCCACCGATTCCAGCCCCAGGGGTTGGTTTTTTGGCTGACGCTTAACCAAAATAAAACACCCGACCGTTAGGCCGGGTAGCTGGGGCTACTGTATTTACTTTGCCGACCTTCCGAGCACATTGCCATCTTGAGGAGCTTAGCTATCTGGCGACGAAAGATCCTTCGGCTAAACGTTAAGCGTGCGCTCAGGATGACAGGGTAAGTAGATTATCAACTTGGACAACCAGCCCTAGTTATGACAAAATAGACACCTAATACACACCTATGCAACTGGCGAGGCTGGCGAGGCAACTACAACGGTTTGATTGGGTGCTTTTGCTTTCGGCACTTGTGCTATTCGCATTTGGGATTTCCGCGATCTACTCGGTTGAACTTTCGCGCGAAAGCGCTGATTTTCTTTTGCTAAAAAAACATGTCGTCGCTTTTGGTATCGGCTTCCTGCTAATGGCAATCATGGCAAACGCCAACCATTTGCAACTCCGGAGTTTTGGCAGGCTTCTCTACATTGTCGGCGTAGTTTTACTCGTTGCTGTGCTGATTTTTGGCACGGAACTCCGCGGAACAACCGGTTGGTTTGTAATCGGCCCGCTGTCGTTTCAGCCAGTTGAGTTTATGAAGCTGGCTCTTGCAGTGCAGCTCGCGCGTTACTTTGGCGAACACGCAAGGCGTCGATTCGCCTGGCGCGAGATTTTTGGCAGCGGCGCGCTTGTTGCAATCCCGGTATTTCTAACATCACTACAACCTGACCTTGGCAGCGCCTTTCTTCTGGTCGGGATGTGGGCAGTGGTAATGTTCTTTGCCGGTATCCGCAGCCGTCATGCCGCAATACTGGGTGTCCTGCTTATTATTTTCGCAATCGTGTCATGGTCATTTTTACTTCAGGACTATCAGAAGGAACGACTGGCCGTATTTATGAATCCTGAGCTTGACCCACTTGAGAGTGGCTACAATGTATCGCAGGCAAAAATCGCCATCGGCTCCGGTCAGTGGTTTGGCCGTGGGCTGGGATTTGGATCGCAAAGCCAGCTTAAGTTCCTGCCGGAAAGCCAGACCGACTTTGTGTTCGCGGTTATTGCAGAGGAACTTGGTTTCTTTGGTGTGCTGGTAGTGTTAAGCGCCATAGGAGTTTTCCTGGCCAGAATTTTGATGATCGGCTATTATAGTCGCGACCACTTCACAACTTTCCTGGCGATCGCAATTTTTGGAATCTTCTTCACCCAGATGTCGGTTAACATAGGAGTGAATCTGGCGATTTTTCCAGCCACCGGGGTAGGCTTGCCGTTTCTAAGTTACGGAGGCAGCTCGCTCGTAATGTCGCTTTTAATGCTCGGCATTGTTGAGTCGATAGCAGTACGAGTCAGGCCGGGAGACAGGCGTGGTATAATTTCGTAAACTTGAAAGGCAGGAGTTATTGAGCTATTGGATTACTAAATCACTCTCGCAGACCGCACAACATGCCCAAACATCTCGACACAATTTCCAACTGCCCATTTTGCGGAACTTCGTACAAGCTGACCGATGCTAAGCTGGTTAGTGGCGAAAGATCAAGGACGGTTCTGCATATGATGTGCGGAAAGTGCAGGCACGCAATGTTGCTTTCAGTTACAAGGCGCGAGGAGGGAATTATTTGTGCCGGCATGGTAAGCGACTGCGACCTTGAAGACATTGAGAAGTTTTATAAGGCTGAAAAAATCAGCATTGACGATGTAATCGAAACTCACCGGGTGCTGTCGGTACGGTAGACAAAAGTAGCCAGTAGGCAACATCCGGTAGTCAGTATCTGACAGTAAACAATCGCTTTTCAACAATAAACCTCTGTTCCAAAGAATAAACCTCAGTTTCTCGGAATAAACTCAGCTTTCTGGCATATCCTTGACAGATTTGGCAAAATAATGTGAAATAGGCTCATCTAAAGGCTGAAAGTGATTGAGCTATTGAACGGCTCAGCCACTTAACCACTAAATAACTCAGCCACTGGCGAAACCCAAATATGACCCAACTTACAATTCAGGCCGACACACGAACAACGACTGGCCGAAAAACTAATTCACTCAGAGCAGAAGGTAAGGTACCGGCTGTTGTTTACGGCTTTGAGATTGAGCCCATGAGCATCGAAATGGATCGTAACGAACTTGAAAGGCTTTTTGGTAACGCTGGCGGAAGCACAGTGGTTGAGCTAAATATGGGGGATGTTACGCACAGTGTACTTATCCAGGACATTCAGCGCGACCCTCTGACAGGATTTATTGTCCATGCTGATTTTCGCCGCATTGACCTTACGAAGAAAGTCGAGTCAACAATCGACCTCAGTCCTGTTGGCGAAGCTCCTGCGGTTAAGGAAGCTGGCGGAACTCTTATTCAGCCGCTTGAATATGTTGAAGTTCTGGCTCTGCCAAACGCCCTTGTTCGTGAAATCACTTTTGACATCAGCGGGCTGAAGACTTTTGACGATGTAGTGCGAATTAAGGACATTTCGATTCCAGAAGGCATCGAGGTTTTGACCGACCCTGAAAATACCGTGGCTCTTGTGCAGCCGCCTCGTAAGATTGAAGAGCTCGAAGCGCTTGACGAAGCAGTTGAAGAAAATGTTGAGAGCGTTGAGATTGAGGGTAAGAAGCCTGAGGAAGGCGAAGACGAAGGCGAGAAAGATAAGCGCGAAGAGAAAAAATAAAATGGAACCATTGAAGAAAATTATAAGGGGGATAACAAAGAAGATCGGGTTTAATAAGCCCGCTTCTTTGATTTCAAAAGAAGTCTGGATTGGTGTGGCGGCGCTAATTATCGTAGCCGGCCTCATTGCCATATCGATCTACTCGACTGTGCGGCAGGTTACTCCTGAGATTGTTGAGGAGGTGGAAGCGCAAGTTGTGCCGCGCCATCCTTTGACCGGCGAAGTTCTCGATGCCGAAGTCGATGAGCTTCCGCAGGTGTTTGGAATTATGGTTGAGAATTCCGCTGACGCTTGGCCACTCTCAGGAGTCGACGAAGCTTTCTTGGTGATTGAGGCGCCTGTTGAGGGCACGATCCCACGCTTTATTGCCTTCTTTATGGAAGGACAGGAGACTGAAAAAATCGGACCGGTGCGATCGGCAAGGCCGTATTACCTGGACTGGAATGACGAACTTGGCGCTGTTTACGGGCATGTTGGTGGTTCGCCCGAGGCGCTTGATTTGATTAAATACGAAGGCGAAACTATTGACCTGAACCAGTTTTGGCAGAGCGAATATTTTTATCGTCAGAATGGTTACCGCTACGCTCCGCACAATGTTTACACAACGGGTGAGCTTTTGAACGAGTCGCTTGATGAGCTCGATCTTGATGACCCCGACTACGGAGTTTGGAATTTTAAGGACGATTCTCCAGTGGCCCAACAGGATGTCGAGTCGCTTAGAATCGACTGGACAGGTGGCAGCACGTACGATGTTTTCTGGGAGTACAATCCCGAAAGCAATGACTACACTCGTTGGCAGGGGCAGTATGAAATGGAGCTTGATGATGACGACACTGTTGTTGCGAACAACATCGTTGTAGTGGCAACTGACATTAAAATTATTGACTGGGTAGGCCGTCGACGCATTGTGACTGTTGGTGAAGGTGATGCTTTGGTGGCCCAAGATGGGGAAGTTTATTTGGCAAGGTGGGAGAAAGACTCGCGAACCGATCGTCTGCGTTTTTACACCGTAGACGGATTTGAGATCTCTTTGAACGCTGGAACGACCTGGATCGAGATCGTCGAGGATTTATCCAACGCAAGTTCGGAGTAAACAAGAACCTTCAAGGTTTCCGAACCTTGAAGGTTAAACTCGCTGGCGACCACAGGGTCGGCTTTTTTGTTTTCCCCTCCTTTTTAAGGTGGGGTTAGGGGTGGTTAGCGTTCCCCGATGCGCGATCGCGAAGCGTCGACAAGCAAGTAACCCCCCCCCTTTATCCCCCCTTGAAAAGGGGGGAACGAAATGATTGACAAACAGCATCGATTTTGTTAGTCTCGGATTAGACCTTTTTCAATCCTGAGCATTTCGAAGACTAGGTCTGAGAGACGCGAAGGACAAACCTCAAAAGGAGGAAACATGAGTCAGAATGGAGAGCATGCGTACTACACGACCAAAGAGGCGAAGGGCAGAGCGAACAACGAGGCCGTAACCGCTATTGCCTTTGGCACTGCGATGATCGTTGTAGGCGGTCTTTCCTACTTCATCATCCCCGCCTTCGTTTCCGATATCAATTCGTGCAACTTTTTCCAAGGCGTGGCTGCTGGCGCAGCCATACTCGGCGCGATGTACGGCGCGATCTACCTCCACATCGTATTCAGCGGAGGGCGCGACAAGGCGCTTGCGATCATGTTGAAGAGCGAGGAGGGTCGAAGACTGCTCGCTTGTGGCGACACGCTCGAGCAGTACATGGATGGTCTTACCCAGCTTGGTAAGAAGGGGGCCGAGCTTGAGTCCGCGCTGACGGAGCTCAGCGGATTCGACTGGCCGCAGATGATGAGCATCAAACCAGGTGAGTCGGAAGCGAACTTTGGCATTGTGAAGATGAATATTTCAGGATCCTTGCACAGACTGGTACTAAACCCGTACAAGGAAGGCCTTGAGGAGCATGCTGCTGACCTTGCCAAGCGCCAACGCGAGTACCTCGACAAGATCCGCAGGAAGCATCAGATTCCGGAGAACGCAAAAGCGACGACCTGATAGCAACCCTGAAGGTTGCAGCAACCTTCAGGGTTGAACTCGCCGCTCGGACCGTGAGAGCAATCTCGCGGTTTTAATTTTGGTTTTAGGGGTTAGGTTTTGGGTTTTAGGTTTTTTTGGGGCGTTTACCTGCTGACCTTCCGAGCAGGCTTTTTGAATCCCCTGCGGTCCCCGCGCCAAATCTTCAGGCGACGGGGAACCCATGTCTTTCAAATTCTGACGAACAACCCCCAAGGTTGCAGCAACCTTGGGGGTTTATGAGGCGGAATTTGAAAGACATGGGCGGAGTCCAGGTCAAAGATTTGGCGTAGGCCGAGCTGAGATCGGCCGTATGGGGCAAAACCGAAACGTCTTTTCTTTTCTCCACTTTTCTTTGGATGAGCACAGAAAAGTGGACTGGGGGGTCTGGGGGTAGCAGCCTACCCCCAGGGGCTTTTCGAATAAGATTCCTCGACTCGGCTGGTGGACGGCCTCGCTCGAGATGGTGAGGGGGAGAAGATTACAGCTTCACGATGACAATTCGAGGTAATCCTGCTAAATCTCGCGCAACTTCGGTCTCAGCAGAAGGGAAGTACTCACGAACCATCGCGGGCGCGGATAATTCCTGCGATGGATCGATCTCGATTAGAATATGAACTTCGGCAGGGAATACATCGCGATTTTCGCGGATCTGCCTCATGAGATCGCGATAAAACTCCAGTCCATCAACTCCTCCAATCAAAGCGTTCTTAGGTTCGAAATCTCTAACATCAGGATCTAAAAACTGCCAACGAGCAATTCGAATGTAGGGCAAGTTTGCGCAAATCAGAGCGTGCTGCTCCTGCGATATTTTTACATTGCGTTCAAAAAACGGCTCAAGCAGGTTGCCCTGCATGAACGAAATCAAATGCTCAACTCCATGCCGAGCAGCATTTTGCCTTGCGACTTCAAGCGCGCCTTCGCTAATGTCGGCCGCCACCAAAGGCAGGCCAGTCTCGGCAGCCAGTGTAACGGCAATTGCTCCAGAACCTGTGCCAACATCAATAATCATTGAATCTGGCCGAACCGACTCCTTGGCAATGTCAATCATTATTTCCGTTTCCGGCCTTGGTATTAGCACATCAGAAGTCACTTTAAAATCACGACTGTAAAATTCCTTCTCGCCGACAATGTAGGCGATAGGTTCGTGGGCAGCCCGACGACGAATAAAATCCTGAAACTGCTCGAGTACGGGGTCGTAGACAGGGTCGTCAAAATGAGTAAACAGGTAGGCGGTTGGTTTGTTGATGCAACAGGCAAGAAGCACCTGGGCGTCGAGCATTGTGTTCGACTTGCCAAAGTGCTTTTCATTTTCAGTAGCTTTAAGTTGTTCTCGACCCCAGTTTAGGGCCTGCATGATTGTCATAGAAGCTGTAGTAGCCGGTATCCAGTAGTAAGTAGCCAGTAGGGTGAGATACTTGTTCGATACTGGATACTGACTACTTTTGTCATTAGATTTCTTGCTCAGCGAGTTTCAATTTTGCAATCACCGGTCCAATATCCCCATCTAAAATCCCTGGCAAGTTGTGCCACGATTCCTTGATTCGGTGATCGGTAACTCTATCTTGTGGGTAGTTATAAGTACGTATTTTTTCTGACCGGTCGCCGGTTCCAATCTGGCCACGGCGTTTTGCGTCAAGCGTAGCCTGCTTCTTCTCCTGCTCGTACGCGAACACTCGCGCGCGGATAATGGAAAGCGCGCGTTCTTTGTTTTGCCGTTGAGAGCGCTCATCCTGGCAATACACCATAAGCCCGGTCGGAATATGAATAATTCTAATGGCCGAGTAGGTGGTGTTGACTGACTGCCCGCCCGCGCCGGTAGAAGTTGTAGCTTCGATTTTCAAGTCGTTCGGGTCGATCTTCATTTCCTTCTCTTCGATTTTTGGAAGCACGGCTACTGTTGCGGTAGATGTATGGACTCGCCCTTGTTTTTCCGTTTCCGGCACGCGCTGCACACGGTGAACGCCGGACTCAAACTTCATGTCCCCATACGCTCCCGCCCCAATAATGTCAAAAATAATTTCTTTAAATCCGCCAAGGTCATTTACGCTCTGTGATGCAATTTCAACTTTCCATCCATGCGTGTCTGCATATTTGGAGTACATTCTGAAAAGGTTGGCTGCGAACAGGCCCGCTTCATCTCCGCCGGCTCCAGCTCGAATTTCTATAATTGCGTCGTTATTGTCGAGCGGATCTGGCGGAATGAGCGCGAGCTTAACCGCCTCCTCAAGCCCGGGAAGCATTTGTTCAAGTTCGGCAATTTCGGCCTCGGCCAATTCGCGCATCTCCTCATCGCCTGCAGCCTCGCGCGCACCTTCCAGATCGGCCAGGGCCTTTCTATAGGCCTCGGCAAGGCTTAAGATTTTTCCAACATGCTGATATTCTCGATTAGTAGCCTCGAGTTTTTTTGAATCGCCAATCACGCCTGGGTCTGCCAAGCTTTGTTCTAGATCAGATTGTTTCTGCCGATAGTCGGCCAAAGTTTTATCGATGTTCATACCCGGATAGTACAACTTCGCATGATGCCAGCGCTAAACCGGGGCATCATAGTTGTAGAGTTAAATGTGTTAGTATGTTGAGATGTTACCCGATAGACATGTCCAATACTTCAATATCGAAGTTGTACTACCGGGCATACTCATCCATTTTAACATGTTTACAAATTTAAAACGCCCCAATCTAAGATCGGCAGCGTTTCAATTGCATATCTAAGCGTTGTCCGCCTTTGCCTTTTTTTCAGCTCTTGCTTTTGCGCGCTGGATTTTTTTGGCAGCCTTTGCCTTGTGGTCGAGCGCTGTTCCGACTTTCCCGGCTCGCTCTTCAAATTTTTCAACGCGCCTGGCAGTGTCAACAATTTTCTGTTTGCCAGTGTAGAAAGGGTGGCACTTGGAGCACAACTCAACCGCGATTGACTCTACAGTCGATCCGGTAATGATTGTTTCTCCGCAAGCGCAAGTGATCTTTGCTTTTGTGTAATATTGTGGGTGGATGTCGTTTTTCATAAGATATTCTTGAAGTGCCAAAATGCTATCACGAGGGCCCGCCGTTTGTCAATGTTTTTTAATCACATAAGCCCTATAGGGCCAATATGACCAATGACTTTTACTTTTTACCCAAAGCCTGTAAGCTGTTCAAGCGATGTTCTTTCAAAGGAGACCAAAATGTCCAGATTCCATGTTCTGATCGTTGCTATGCTTCTGGCGTCATGTAGAAATCCGGTAAAGGTTGATATTGATTCCGGCGAGCGGATCGTTGAGACCGATACTGATTCAGACACAGACACAGACACAGACACAGACTCGGATACCGATACGGACACGGACATTGATACCGATGCTGATTCGGATAGTGACACAGACACGGATACGGATACCGACTCTGATACGGATACTGATTCAGACACAGATACGGATACGCTGACCGACTCGGACAGTGATGGCTTTTACGCCGAAGAAGACGACTGCGACGACTCGAATGCGTATGTAAACCCGGACGGCACGGAAACGCTCGAAGTGGTCGACTACGACTGCGACGGCCAGCCGTATCCGGGCGGGTACTTGTCTGTTGCCACTGTCGACGCAACTAACTACTTGGACCAGGAGTCTGCGATGCTCACCGATAGCTCTGGTGTGGCTAGCCTTGGCGGCTGGACGGTGAGCGCGTCAGTAAGCGGAAGCACAGATTCAGATTTGGGGCCGACTACCCCAAGCTGGAGCTGCGCTGATTTCAGCGGTTACCACAACGCCTTGCTGGTTCTTCCCGGCGGGGCAGTGGATACCGATGAGTGCTTTGAGGCGCCGCTAGCAACAGGCAGCGGAGACGATTATGTTCTAAGCGTTGTGGCGCGCAATACCGGCTTGAGCGGGAACCAAGTTTGCGCGTATGTAAACAGCTCGCTTTTGGACTGCGTTGAGCCAGTGCTCTCGTCAGGCGGCGGGTTTATTGAATTCGGTACTTTTGTAGGGACCGGATTCGATGCGCTCGTGTTCTGTACCGGGGGCTGGGCCGGAGGAGGAGAAATCACAGCTATCGGAGTATGGGAGTACTAGCTTTACTAGCCGATGTTGCCATGTAGGCGATGTCGGTTTTAATTTTTGTAACAAAATTGGCTAAGTTTGGTAAAGAATTGGATAGTGTCAAAATTAGTCGATTTTGGCGATTTTGAGTGTTTCTTATTAAACTTGACAATTTGGCCAAAATATGGTAAAAATGGGGGTCGAAAATAAGACATTTTGAGCTTCCGTTGCGGTTTTTTGAACCGGATCGGAAGGCCGAAATGCAAAAGTGAACCTTCAAAATTCCATTGCGTTTCGGCCCGCAATGGTTCAACCCTACACTCAAGAAAAGGAGGGCAGCAATGTCCAGCTTCATGATGATTCTGTTCGTGGCCTTCACGGCCTGTGGTGACAAGGACGAGTCCAACGTCGATAGCGGCGTTGTCCAGGAAGACGATGGTCTCACCTGGGAGGTCATCGAAGAGGGCAACTCGCCCTACGAAGACTCTGATACGGATACCGATACGGATACCGATACGGATGATACCGGATCGGACGACACCGGTGGCGACACCGGTGACACCGGCGCCTGCGCCGACACCGTGTACTACTACGACTACGACGGCGATGGATTCGGTGACGCTTCCGACTACGTGTGCGCCACTTCGGCGCCGCGTGGGTATGTGGAGGATGCCACCGACTGCGATGACGAAGACGCTGACATCAACCCAGACGCCACGGAAGTGTGCGACGAGGACGATGTCGACGAGGACTGCGACGGAGATTCGGACGACGACGACAGCGATGTCGACAACCAGTCCGTGTTCTTCGAAGACTCGGATGGCGACGGGTACGGCTCTGCCTACACATACGTGATCAGCTGCGAGTGGCCCTCTGGCTACGTTTCCATCGACAGCGACTGCGACGACACGGATTCCGGCATCAACCCAGATGCAGTGGAGCTGTGTGACGAAGTCGACAACAACTGCGATGGCGATGTGGACGAAGACCTGGACGAGACGTGGTATGTCGACAACGATGGCGACGGCTACGGCGACTCCAGTGACTACCAGGTCTACTGCGAGCAGCCGAGCGGTTACGTCGAAAACTACGACGACTGCGACGATGAGAATGCGTCCTATTATGTGGAAGTGACCTACTACCTGGATGCCGACGAAGATGGCTACGGGAATGTGGATCGCGACTACACGGTATGCGGCGATGCGCCTTCGGCTTATGTCGAGGACGCTGAGGACTGCAACGACCTGGATGCGGACATCAACCCGGACGCTGAAGAGGTGTGTGACGGAATCGACAACGACTGTGACGGTCTGGTCGACTCTATGGAAGCCGATGACACTGCCGACACCGGCGCAGTCGATCTCGATTGCGATACCGGCGAGGCGGATGACACCGGCAGTGTGGACACGGGCGCAAGCTCGGACGACACTGCCAGTGCCGATGACACGGCGACCTCGGACGACACGAGCGGTGACGATACGGCTTCGGCC
Source organism: bacterium (assembly GCA_043818555.1). GTDB lineage: Bacteria > Patescibacteriota > Patescibacteriia > UBA9934 > UBA9934 > JAUYIW01. The sequence continues at coordinate 29,945 of JBDRFP010000001.1, forward strand.
GACGACACTGCAAGCGCGGACGACACCGGTGGAACCGATGATACGGCTTCGGCCGGCTCGGATGACACTGGTGACACGGCGGATTCTGGGGGCGTCTCCGACACCTCCGGAGCTGACGACACCGCCATGGTCGACACCGGCTCCTTCGATACGGGGCCGGTGTTCTACACCTTCTACTACGACAGCGATGGAGATGGCTACGGCGACGCAAGCGATACCTACTCCGGCACTTCGGCGCCGAGAGGGTATGTCGACAACTCGGACGACTGCGATGACAGCGACGAGGATGTAAACCCGGTAGCAGCTGAAGTCTGCGACAGCGTGGACAACGACTGCAACGGAGACATCGACGACGACGACGCGGGCGTGACTGGCACCTCCCTCTGGTTCGCAGACACGGACGAGGACGGCTACGGAAACGCGGCCGATTACCTCAGCCTGTGCGAGCAGCCCAGCGGTTACGTGGGCAACTACGACGACTGCGATGACGAGGAAGGCGAAGTCAATCCGGACGCCGAAGAGGTGTGCGACAGCGTGGACAACGACTGCAATGGAGACATCGACGACGACGACGCGAACGTGACCGATCAGGACACTTTCTACGCCGACTCGGACGAGGATGGCTTCGGCGACGCCGATTCCCCCGCTACCTCCTGTGATCAGCCCTCGGGCTACCTGGAGGACGCCACCGACTGCGACGACTCGGATGCGGACATCAACCCGGACGCCATTGAGATCTGCGACGACATCGACAACGATTGCGACGGAGACATTGACGACGATGACTCCAGCGTGACCGGTACGTTCGAGTGGTACGCGGACAGCGACGGCGATCACTACGGTGACATGGACGCCACCGCCGAAGCCTGCGACGTGCCCTCGGGTTACGTTGCTGACGACACCGACTGCGACGACTCGGACAGAGCCGTAAACCCGGCGTCGGTAGAGTATTGCGACGGCGTGGACAACGATTGCGACGATGCGGTCGATGACGACGACAGCGATGTCGCCGACATGTCCACCTGGTACGAAGACGCGGACGCGGACGGCTACGGTGACGAGGACGTGGAAATGGAAGCCTGCGAACAGCCTTCGGGTTATGTGGCTGACAACACGGACTGCGACGACACCAACGAGTACTACTACACCGAAGCTACCTACTGTTACGACTACGACGCTGATACCTACGGCGACCCAGAATCGTGCTATAGCGCCTGTTCCGACCCGATCAGTGATTCCTTCGTGGAAGACGCAAGCGATTGCGACGACCATGATGAGGACATTGCTCCGGACATGGAGGAGATCTGCGACAGTGTGGACAACGACTGCGATGGAGACGTCGATGACGACGACGAAGACGTGGAGAGTTGCCCCGACGACACCGGTGGAGACACTGGTGGAGCCGACACGGGCGCAAGCGCGGACGACACCGCAGTTGGTGACGACACGGGAGCGGACGACACGGGAGCGGGTGATACGGCTCTGGCCGATGACACCGCAACAGATACCGGATCGTCAGACGACACGGGCGCAAGCGCGGACGACACCGCGGTAGGTGACGACACGGGAGCGGACGACACGGCCTCGGCCGATGACACCGCAACGGACGACACTGGCACTGACGACACCGATGGCGACGACACGGGCTCCGGCTCGGGCGACACTGGCGGTGACGGAGGAGGAGTCGTGGACGGTGAAGACCTCGATGGGGATGGCATTCCCGATGTGGTCGATCCGTTCCTGGCGGCCGAAAGCGGATCCTCCGAGATCTGCATGCTGTCAGCCGGCGTGTTCTCAACCGCGTGGAAAGAGCTCGACATTTTCTGGGTCGGTTCTTCCACGGCAATGGGCTCGTGGACCGAGGCGCTCGACAACATGCGCTATGCTCATGGCGCCGGGTACCACTGCATCGATTTTGCTACGGCAGTCGACGCAGACGGCAACGCTCTCACGAGCGGGGCATACCGGTTCACGGGAGTGTCGTCCGGTTCCTACAGCGATGCAGGGACCGAGATAAACCAGACCGATTCCATGAACTGGCGCTGGGCGCAATTCGGCGACTTGTGCGACGAAACGCCAAGCGACGACTATTGTTACCCGAATCGTTACGAGGACGGTGACGCTCCTGGCGACGGCAATGGAGACGATGTCGACTCCTGGTCCATCAGGCTCACCTGGGATGGCACGGAGATCACTCCGGCCCCAGAGACCTACACCCCGTAGGTTGAGCCTCTCAACGGCGAGTGCGATTACTTTTCACAGAGTAATCGCCCGCCGTTTTTTATTTTTCTCCCCAC
>JBDRFP010000002.1:0-105802 GCA_043818555.1 bacterium
GGTAGACAGCCCCGGGGTATTGTATGCGTAACGGTCGTGCCATATTCCCTTATTCTAGCACAAAACACCACGACCCACGACCTGACCCCGAGTTTCTTGCAGAAAAACGACCACGCATTGGTGGTCGTTTTTCTTTGGCTCGGGGGGTGGGATTCGAACCCACGACCCATTGGTTACACTTAGCCCACTGGTTTCCCAATGGAGTGGACTATATCATCATCCTTTCGAAATACCGATTAGGATGCAAGGCGCTTCGAGTCAATCTTTTCGACCCTACTCCGTTTCCGGATAGTCTCTGAACCTTGCCCGATGCTTATCAGGCCTTGGCTGCTGATTACCATAGTCTTTCGACCGTAGGCTTCCAGACAGTTCACCTTATTATCATTCCGATGTCTCCACCGGAAGCTGCGTAATGCCAGCGTGAATCTCTCGATGACAGTTTGCGCAAATCAGTACGCATTTTCCCAATTCTTTCTCTACTCTTTTCCAAGACCTTGTAAGTCCTTTTTGAGATACCCCGAACTCTTTCTTGTCAGGATTTCGATGGTGGAAATCGAGCGCGTTACTGCATTTACTATAGCCGCAGATCTGACATTTGCCACCCAAATGTTTGATTGACATTTCTCTGATCTTTTTGCGACGTTTAGCCACTGCCTTCTTCAAGTATTCAGCGCGGTCGGCATAGGTTCGTTTCTCAGTCATACCCTGTAAGTATAACCTTGAAACCGTGCCACAGCCAATTGCTCTGCCGCTGAGCTACCCCCGAGTATTGTTCAAGGGTAGCGAAGCGGCACTATGCCACTGCCTGCCCTGTAGTGAACGACCGATCTTGTCAGACATTCTACTACAGGGAGCTACCCCCGAAGGTTATTGCAATACTTAATTGCGATCAACACTATACACTATTTTGCAAAATTAATCAAGTCCTTGGAAGCTTCGACCAATATTGATCAAATCGCCTGTTGGACGTATAATCAAGACATAATTACTAACCCGCATTTATGGAACTTTCAATAATGCTAGCGAAAATATTCGCAGTTGGTTTCCTGCTCGCAGGAGCCGGGATGCTACTTAACAAAAAGGCCTACATGGAACTATGGGCTGAGTTTGCCGGCAGTCGTGTGGCAATGTTTACAATGAAAAGCATTGCTCTTGTCGTCGGACTAATCCTGATTTCGGTCCACAACAGATGGGTCGGCGACTGGACACTGCTGATTACGCTCATCGCGTGGGCCTCATTCCTCAAAGGCGCAGTGCAACTTGTGGCGCCGGACTGGGACCGCGAGATGATCAAAAAAATCAACAAGCCCGGAATTATAAACCTTGGCATTGTTGCATCAATCGTAATCGGCCTTTACCTTGGCTACATGGCCTGGTTGGCTTAAGGGATGCTGAATAACACAGATCGTGGAGCGTGACAGATAATCACAGATCCAAAAACAGGGCTCGATTGAGTCCTGTTTTATTTTCGTCGTTTGTAGTCTGCGTCTGATTTTTTCATGAACAAATCGATTACCTCGATGATCTTGCTCTTCGTGAGCACAAAATACAAAACGCGCCATCTTCCTATTCTAATTCTGTACGCTCTTTGAGCTACATTTGAGATGTGTCGAACATTCGGGTGTGTCAAAGGATTTTCTGCGAGCTTCTCGAGTTCAGAAATAATAAGCTTCTGATCATTGCGACCGAGTTTTTTAAAGATTCGCTCAAATCTTGTCCGAAAAATTATTTCGAACATATTACAGGTCGTACTTCTTTTTCAGCTGTTTCATCGAGATCGTCGGCTCACCACGCGTTGCCTTGTATGCCTTAATGAACCTTTCACGATCTTCGGACTGATCGGCTACATAGTCACGCAGGGCAGCCCTAATCAACTCGCTACGGTTTTGATCTGTAGCATGCGCAAGTTCATCAACTGCCTGAGCTAGATTCGCCGGCAGCGACAACGATAAAACATTGGTCTGGCGAGCCATATTTTGAGTATTACTTCTTATTAACTCCATCATAGCATGGCTACCCAAAATGTCAAAAACAGGGCTCGGGTGAGTCCTGTTTTGTTTCGTAATATTCGTAATTCCGTAGATCCTGCCTGTCGGCAGGTTGTACAATTTGCAGTTTAGCGACTCTAGTAATCCCTCAGCTTATGAATAATCTCCTTCTCCTGAATCTTCTCCAGCGCTTTCGCTTCGATCTGACGGATTCGCTCACGAGTAACGTCAAACTCTCGTCCGACCTCTTCAAGCGTATGGTAAACGCCGTCGTCGAGCCCGAAACGCATTTCCAAAATCTTTTTCTCACGCGGAGTCAAATCAATCATTGCTTCATGCACATACCCGCGCAACAACTCGCGCGCGGCAGCCCTGTCCGGCGAAATCGTCTTTACATCTTCGATAAAATCTTCAAGCTTTGAGTCCTCTTCATCATCGCCAACAGACGCTTCGAGCGACACTGTTTCCTGCGAAATCTTCTGAATGTGGCGTACCTTGTGAACCGGCAAATCAAGCTCGCTCGACATTTCTTCCGGCAAAGGCTCGCGTCCCAAATCCTGGATAAGTCGACGCTGAACTTGCTTAAACTTATTGATGGTCTCAACCATGTGTACCGGAATGCGAATCGTGCGGGACTGATCAGCCAGCGCGCGCGTGATCGCCTGTCGAAGCCACCACGTCGCATATGTTGAAAACTTATACCCCTTACGATATTCAAACTTTTTTACTGCCCTAAACAGGCCAACATTTCCTTCCTGAATCAAATCGAGCAAAGATAGTTGGCGTCCTACGAACTTTTTGGCAATCGAAACAACAAGCCTCAGGTTGGCCTCGATCAAACGGCGCTCCGCTTCTTTATCGTTTCGCTCTTTACGCTTGGCAAGCGCCACTTCCTCCTCGGCCGTGAGCAAAGGGATCTTTCCGATTTCCCGCAAATACATCTGGATCGAGTCTTGCGTAATTTCGCCAAGGTCAACCTTTGAATCAAACTTCACTCTTATTTTATCGTACACTCCTTCCAAAGACTTGTCGTGCCCCAGGAAACCCTCTTTCATCTCAATCAGATGTATCCCATTTTCTTCCAGGCCATCCAGAAAACTTTCAAGCAATCCCAAATGGTCTTCCACATCGCCAAAAACAAACAGTACTTCATTTTCAGTCACAAACCCGCGCGTAATCCCGCGGTCAATCATTTTTTGCAGCCTTTCCTCCTCCGGCGGTGTCGAGCGCTTGTACCTTTCAATAATAACCTTTTGCTGTTTTGGGCGCCTGCTGTGTCCCCGTGTGTTGGCTGAAGTTTTATTGGTTGCCATAAATCAAATATCAAAACTTGATCGGGATGCTAACTCCAGATCAAAATCTGTCTCTTGATACACTCAGAGCAATTTTGAGTATTCATTAATAAGAGCATTGAGCCGCTCTTTGTCGCCTGAAAGTTCAGTCTGACGAATAGCTGCTTCCAGGCGTTTACGCTTAGCGTCATCGGACGCTGCGCTTAATATGCTTATGTGCCGGTTGAGTTCTTCACGCACTTGGTCGCGGTCTAATGTTTGAAGCACGTATTCAAGACTGATGGCCTTTTCGGTAACGGTTCGAGCTTCCTCATGCCGTCCCTCTGAGGTCAGTCTGTCGTGCAGACGCGAAAATATATTCCTTTGCGTAGAACCAACGGAATTGTCGTTAGTATAGATTAGGTTCAATGTTTTGTAAATACCTGCCCAGCTTTCCGGGATTTGGTTTTCGTTGATTCTTGAGAGGATGTCATTTGCCAAACCTATGTCTGAAGCTGCCAAAGACACCAAAAAAGCCGCTGCTTGTTCGATTTTTGACGGTCGCAGCACTTTTTTTGCCGACCCCTGAGTGCCTACTATTTGACCGGATATGTTATCCACAGGCCTAATTTGCGGGTTTAATTTTAATGTGCTTGTTACCATTTCTCGCAATACTCCAATGTCCACATGAATCACATCGCCAAGACGCTGAAGCCAATGCTCGCGATCGATTGGATCGTGTAGCCGAGCCACCTCATTGATCAAAAAATGCGCCAGCCCGCGCTTGCCTTCAACCCGCGCAGTGTCAAATTTCTTCATTGACTCGGTGAAATAATAATCCATCAAATGTTTTGGCCGCAATACTAACTCGCGCCAAGCGTCAGGGCTTTTCTGAACCACATCATCCGGGTCCTTACCGACTTCATCAGGGATTGCCACCACGCCGATGTCAAAATCCATACCTTGCGCCAGATGAATCCCCCTCTGAGCCGCGGCAAATCCGGCTGCGTCAGAATCGAATGAAAATAGTAAATTCGATGAAAGTTTTTTGAGCTGGCGAAGCTGTGATTCGGTAAGCGCCGTGCCAGAACTGGCAACAACATTCTCGATCCCGGCCTTGTGCGAAGCTACTACATCAAGATTTCCTTCGACGATAATTACTGACTTTTCTTTTCTAATGGCCGGCTTTGCAAGATGAAGGCCGTAGAGAACATCGCTTTTATGATAAATCAAAGTCTCGGGTGAGTTTAAATACTTCGGACCCTTTTTACCATCGTCATCGCCAAGAAGTCGCGCAGTAAAGCCAACAATTCGCCCGGCAGAGTCGGACAGTGGAATCATCAGACGACTTCGAAACTTGTCAATCACGCCTTGGCCTGAGCTTTTTCGCTTCACCAGCCCGGCATCGATAAGCCTTTTCTCATCAAACCCTTTATTTTTCAAAAAAGTCGCAAGCGCTTCCCACCTGTCCGGCGCATAGCCAAGTTGAAATTTTCGAGCTAATACTTCGTCGATCCCGCGATCCTTAATGTAGTTACGCGCAATTTGGCCGTCGTTATGCTGATGCAGCAAGGTTTCATAAAACCTCCCCGCCAGCGTGTGAAGGTCAAGCAAATACTGTTGTTCGTTCGACTTTGGGTCAGGACGATACTCAGGAATTTCCACTCCGGCCTTTGTCCCCAAGTGCCGCAAGGCCTCTGGAAAGCTCATGCCCTCAATGTCCATTACAAATGCAATCAAATCGCCACCCTTGTCGCAACCAAAACAATGCCAGATTTGTTTTTCCCGACTTACATGCAGAGAAGGCGTCTTTTCATTATGAAAAGGACAACACGCCTTAAAACTCCCGCTGCCAGCAGGTTTGAGCGGCAAGTACTCCTGAACAACCTCAACAACGTCTAGCCGCTGTTTGATTTCGTCTTTAGGCTCTAACATGAGTGTAGCTTACACTTTCGAGAGGCGTGATGCAATAGCGCATAAATAACCAATAGCCAAAAAACCAATCCCCAATGAATTCCAAATAACCAATCTCCAATTGGTCACCGGGTACTTGTGGATTGGCAATTACGGGGACTACCCTCTCATAACCGCATAAACAATGTAGGCGGCGTACAAAATCAAAAATATAACACTTTCAGTTTTATAAATTGACCTCATGCCGTCACGGCTGTCGCTTCTGATGAATATTGCGGCGAGTAATAGAAGCATTGCCCCAAGTGAGACTAGCGCGTCAACAATGTTGACGCTCAAAACAGCGATTGGCGTAATTACTGCAGTCGCTCCAAGAATCAAAAGAATGTTGAACACGACAGATCCGATTATATTTCCAACAGCGATGTCGGTTTCGCCTTTGCGCGCAGCAACAACGGCTGTAACAAGTTCGGGCAAAGATGTGCCAAGCGCCACAATTGTAACAGCGATTAAGGTTTCGGAAACTCCAAAGCCAAGAGCCAGCCCGCTCGCTCCAGAAACAGTAAGCTGACCGCCGATCAGTAGTCCGCCAATGCCAAAAATGCTGAGACCCGTTGCGGCCAGAAACGATCGCTTGGCTTTTTCAACTTTTGCTCCGGAAACATCTTTTGATGACAGAAAAAGGTAATAAATGAAAATGCTAAAAAACGCGATCAGAACAAGCCCGTCAATGCGCGAAATCATACCGGCCGGAGCACCTTCAAGCACAGTGTCGAGCATTAAAAGCACAAGCACAACACCGGAGAGGATCATGAACGGCACCTCTTTGATTACTGTGCGGCTTTGAATCGGAATAGTTGCGACCATCCCGGCCGCGCCAAGGATTAACAAAATATTTGCAATGTTGCTACCATTCACATTGCCGAGCGCGATTTCAGTGTGTCCTCCGATGGCAGAAAATATATTTACAGCAAGTTCAGGCGCCGATGTCCCAAAGGCCACAACTGTAAGCCCGATCACCAAGCTCGAAACTTTTAGCCGCTTGGCAATGTCACTTGCGCCGTCAACTAAATAATCAGCTCCCTTAATTACGAGCGCTATGCCGCCAATAAATATTACAAAATCGATCAGCATACTTCTCTGTTCACGCTCTCACAAATCACACTGACTGCAATAGCAACTACTGCAATTCCAACAATCGCCACAACGCCTCTTAGCATTACTTCATCGGCACCCCTTGAGATCACTCCGGCACAGGTGACGCACAAAGGCAGCATCCAGGTGGCAAATAAAACTGCGCTAAGCGTATGTAGGGCGTGCAGGTGAAGTCTTCCTACTCTGCGGATTTTGCCCTCGCTGCCAATCAGTCTACTTAAAATAGGGCCTGTCAGAATTGCTCCGATTAAAATCACAACTCCTAGAGACGCCTGTTCTAAATAAAACTTTGTTCCGACCACAAGGTAGTCATTCAACACCCATAAGGCAAGTACATCGAGCGCGACCATTACCCAGATAACTTTGCTCATTGTGCCAAAAAGAATGTACGCGCCAGACCTGCATCCAGGGCTTCTGCGTGTGCGTAAATACAATATTGCGGCAACAAGCGCAGAGCCAAGAGTGAACACTCTCAAGATCGTATGCAAAATTTCATACGAGTTCACTTCACCGTAAACGGTGGTAGTTGAAGTGCCAATAAAAATAATCGTGCAAATAATCGCAACAGTATAAAACCACTCGTTTCGCAATTGGAAGCTTTTCGACTTTGTGCCGCGGATAAAAAACCCGGTTAGCCACAAGATCAGCAGGAAAAATAAAGTCAAGAACACCCGCAGGTTGGCATCTGCCACGAACTGGTACATAAGACTTCCAATAAGCGGCAATGAGCCAATTAAAAATACGGGCAGCATCCACCCGCTTATCTTATGCAAATCTCCGCGCTGGTTATCTGATCGCCTTAACCCCATGTGAAATGAAATCCAGCCCCAAATAACAGCGGCTCCTGAAAAAATCAAACCAATGTCTTCGGCAAAATTTACTAAAAATGAAAACTGGAGACACGACATAGTACGATTTTTTACCTTGCACGCTCAAACAAAAACATCACAGCCCCTACAATCAGAAGGATTTGCGATGTAATCCATAAGTTTAACCCGTATGTGGCAAACGATGTCAGAGAAACCAAAATTCCAATTCCCGACAACGCCAGTATGACCGAGGTCAATTGAATGCGCATAAATTTCATGCGTAAATTATACCACAATTCAATGTGGTTTGCAGAACTTCAGCAGTACCTCGCGATAAATATCGTAAACCTTTGGAAGAGTTTTTAAATTTACCCATTCGTCCGGTTCGTGTACATTGCCAACTTCGCAACCAAAAGCGTTTATGATCGGGACCCCCAGGCGGCTGATTATATTGCCTACACTGCCCTGACCGCTTACAACAAGCGGGATGTCCTTGCTAAGCGCCTTGCCGGCCTCTTCCTGTAAAATTTTCACAGCCTCATTATTTGGGTCAGTCAAATATGCCGGTTCGTACTGAAGAACTTCCAGCTTGTACTCGAAATTTTTGTCTTTCTTCCGCATCTTTTCCAGAATTTTTTTCATTTTGGCTATGATGGCTTTATCGGTAAGGCCGGGCACTAATCTAATGTCGATATTGGCCTGACACAAATCAGGAATAAAATTAATCGCGATACCGCCACTGATTTCAGAAATATGCATTGACGGGCCATACCAAAAAAATTCATCTCGCTTTTTGGGAATTTTGATGTTCAAAATTTCGCTCAACGCATGAATAATGCCATGGATAGCATTGACTCCGTTTTTGTTCCTGCTTCCGGTATGTTGTTGCTTGCCGAAAACTTGTAGGCTAAGGCGCAGCCAGCCTCGTGATCCGATCGAAATATCTTCCTGGCCTTGGTATCCAAGAATGCATAAATCCGCCTTGGGCGACCGCTCAATAATTTCATGTAGCCCCGTGAAATAACCGCTCTGTTCGTCAGCGCTGAAGCTTAGGAATAGGTTGGCGTTAAAATCAGGATCACTACCCAGATCTTTTGCAAGGAAACAAAAAATCGCTATTGCGATTTTAGCATCCGCGGTTCCTCGACCAAACATCTTTCCATCTATAATTCTTGCGTCAAACGGAGGATAATCCCAAAGCGAGACATCGCCTACAGGCATTGTGTCCAAGCACGCCTCAAACCAAACTGTTTTCTTCGCGCCCGACTTTTTAATATGGCACATAACCGATGGTCTGGAATCGGGCGGCAAATATTCCGGTTGAAAACCAAAACTCGTGAGCTTTTCATACACCAGCTCTGCCACCGCCTGCTCGGTTTCGATACCATTTTGCGACGGGGTTTGGACAAGTTTTTGTGTAAACTTGATAATGTCATCTGTTATGTCGGACATATACTATATCGTACACCCGGGCGTCTACTTGTGTCCACCAATTGTTTTATATTTGTTAATTCAATTGAATAAGCAAATAAGCTATTTAGCTATATCGAATCAATTACATGACGAATAATCGGTCTCTGCTTGGGGTGCACGGAATAATAAACCAAGACTCCTCTTTGATCAAAAATTACAATGTCGAGTCTTGCTAAAATGTTTAAATGCCTAGAAGTAGCAGCAAACGAAAGCCCAATGGCGCAAGCAATATCTCCAACCGTTGCTTCGTGATTCTTTTTTAAAAAATCAATGATTGTGAGTCTGCGATGATTCGCGACCGCCTTTAAATATTTCTCAGTTTCCCTGTGCTTCATCAGCATAGTTCAACTTTGATTATATCGTAAGTAGTCTTATTTGTTAATTCAATTGAATAAGCAAATAAGCTATTTGAGCAACATATCCTGTAGATGATTAAGGCGTAGGTAAAAGCCCTTGGTATGAATAGAATCGAGCCTGAGCTTGCAAATATCGTAATGGTGCATCCATTCATGTAGCAGTGTGTTGAGGAAAGTCTTGGGAGCAAGGATTTGGCCGCGGACCGCGGTGCGGTTGTTGATGTAGATGTAGTGCGCTCCTGGCTTGTAGTAGCCGTATTGCTTGAAAACAAGTCGGTTGTCGCGTTTGCGATGATGTTGTTTTGCTTCAGAAATCTTGAGCTTCACAATGTCGATCTCTGCCAAGTCGGCGAGTTCATCAAGAAGGTCATCTCCGAGCTTCTGCCGCTGTTCTGATGATTGCGAGCCTAAGATCGCCGACGCAATCTCCCGCGCCTGCCCGGACACATCAAAATCAACCTGTACGATCTTGTTGCTGCGTTTGTAGTTACTGTTCAACATGGGGGTATTTTAGCACACTATTTGACACGACCGCGATATTGAACAAAGCATTTCATCCATCATCAGGAGGTATTCAGATAGACGAACTCATTCAGGGCTTGATCAAGCTGGCTCAAAAAACTTGAAAAAAATGATGAACTCTTCGAGGCCACAGCTCGAGTTGCAAAAAACAATTCGACGCTCTTGTGGCGACAGGATTCACCCCTGAGCAAGCGATTCTAATTATCGGTCACAACGGCGTGAATGCGAACGCCTCCGAGAAGTCGTATAATCCCGGCACCCAATAATCAGCTAAACTGACCTGGCGCCGGGGGATTTTTTTATTCATAACCCATGAAAACAATTTACCACTATACTCCGATCGTTGTATAATGATTAAATATACCCAATGTCTCCAATGTGTAAGCGCTTTAATTTACTGCTTGCTTTTGATTTTAAAATTCTCTAAATCGCATAGTGTAATATTAGATGTGACGATTACACACCATTGGGTTTAATCAACCAAAAAACGATCAACAGTTAGTTGATCGCCCTTTGGCGGAGAGGACAGGATTCGAACCTGCGAGGACTTGCGCCCAACACGCGTTCCAGGCGTGCGCCTTAAACCGCTCGGCCACCTCTCCGTTGCGGAGAGTATCACGGATTGCCAATTCATTCAAGTCCGGCGCTTGACATAGTTGACAAATCATGCTAACCTGATCGCCGTACCTTTCACAAGGAGAAAAAATGCTAGGACTCATTCTGGCTCGGCACGGAGATTTCGCTTTTCTCCGCTCCGGCGAGCAACTTACCGAAAAGGGTCGGCAGGAAATTGCCGTTACGGCCAACAAGCTGAAAAAAATAACCGAGGGCTTCAAAGTTCTACTCATCAGCTCGACCGCTCCTCGCGCCAAGCAAAGCTCAGAGATCATCGCGCGTGAACTGGGGCTAAAGAGCTTCGGCGAATCAGCCGTTATCACAAGTGACGGCATCCGCGAAGAAGATCCAAGGGCCGCACTGGGCTTGGTTCGCGATCGAGCCGAAGATGCCGAAATAATCATCCTGGTCACTCACGGGCCGTTCGTGCTCGATCTTGTGCGCCTGTTTGGAAAGGAGGTGCTGGGAGTGAATCACAACCTGGACGATATACCGCCCACCGGTTCGGCAACGGTGATCAGTTGTACCCATAAGACCTTCGATCTCATCTCTCCTTAACCTTTATTTCCGACTTAACCCCATCGTTTTAAAATCGATGGGGTTATTCTTGACATAGGCCTCAGGCCGCGCTACAATCGTGGCGGAACATAAGTTCAATTCCACCATTTCGAGCCAGGTTGTCTGACGGCCGAGTAGAGAAATCTAAATCGATAATATTTCTCCTCGTCGATCAACGATTTCGTCAAAATGGTAAATTAGTAATCCCGGAGGAAAAACACAAAGTGAGCCGTGGAAAAGCCTTCCTATGGATGGCGGTCGCTATCCTGTTCTTTACCTGCCTTTACCTCTTCCACGAAAACAATAGGCTTCAAAATATAGTCGTAGACGCCAACATCGATCGCTACAGAACTCAAGCACAGTGCAACATCGACCTTCAGAAACTCGACTCCGACCTTGTCGAAGTCGAAAACCTGCTTGGTGAATGTGAAGCCGTTACCGAATTTTGCTCCTCTGTAGGAACGCCTCGTGACCGTGGACACATGAACGGCTGGGAAGCGGTTCGCAACCGCCACGAACTCGATGCTGACGACACCGGCAACATCGAAATCTCCCGCTCTCCTTGAGGGCGGGGTTTTGTTTGAGTGCGAGTTGTTACGAACCTACAAAATGCTACGAACTTACAAACCAAATTTGATGTTTCAAAAATTCATCGACCACTGGATACTGGCCGCCTTCTCGATATAATTTTTCACCATTATACGACGATCGGAGTATAATGGTAAATATTTTTGCCATTTTTGCCATTTTTTCCACTAACTCCACCACTAACTTCACCTGTCTAACATTATATTTGATCTGTCATTTTGTTGGACACTAAAATACCTGCCGATTACTCAAGCACACAATCACTGGCGTAACACGACGGTCACTAAACCAATCCAAAGCAAATTGTATTCGCCAACTTCCTACTTACTTCACTCCCCGATATGCTATAATACCCCCAACTATGAAACCTTACCTAATTGGCATCGCCGGGCCGAGCGGAGCTGGAAAATCAATTTTTAGCCGACTAATCCAGTCGTCATTTGCCAATGTTTCACGGCTAAAACTTGACGATTTTTTTAAAGATATTGAAGACGTGCAAGAGCACAATGGGATTATCCATTGGGATGAACCGTCGAGCATCAAGTGGGGGGAGTTGATTAAGGCTACGCGCGATCTCAAATCAGGCAAGTACGCTATAGTCCCAAACTACTCGCGCAAAGATGATCGCCAAATAGGTGAAAAATGCGTCTTCCCTGCCGACATTATGATCATCGATGGGTTTATGACGCTGGTAAATCCCGAGCTCCGCGGCCTCCTTGACCTGAAGCTCTTTTTTAGCCTTTCCGAAGACAGCCAGCTTAAACGAAGAAAAATCCGCCAGCCATGGGTTGAGGAAGCATATCTTTATGAAATGATGCTCCCGTCGTCCAGAAAGTACATTATGCCGTCAAGGCAATATGCCGACCATGTTATTAACGCTGAATTACCGAGCCAGAGCGTTGCTGATCTGGGAATCGCAATCGTAAGATTTGAACTTAAGAACAGGTTGAAAAAACTCGACAAACGCAGCGTATTTAAAACCGTACCGGTGGAAGCCCGAGTTTGATCAGTTCGTTACTGATCTACGGATGGCACCATATCCGGTCTGCAGATTGCGTCAGTATTTTCGTACTGTCGGTAAATTAGTAACGCAAAACATGAAATTGACCTACAAAACAGACGAAGTTCCTAACGCCCTTGAGGTGCTGCGCAAAGCCGGCTACTCTCCCTTTAACGACCCAAACACCGGTGAGGATAGTTTTATTTTGCGCCTTACTTCCGGATTTTATCCTCGCTTTCATTTATACCTGCACGATCAAGGATCGGCGGTTGTTTTTAATCTGCATATCGACCAAAAGAAGCCAAGCTACAAAGGAACGAGCGCGCATGCCGGAGAATACGAAGGCCCTACTGTGGAAAAAGAGGCCGCCCGCCTTGCCGGGTGGGTGAAGTCGGTTACCGGCGCGTCGCCCGTGATCGATCAGGCCAATAAGACCCATACAACCCAAACGCAACCCAAGCCCACCGAAGCTTCTGAAACCTATGAAACCAAACCTCAGGAGGCCCCAGGTCTGTTCGGAGGGATATTCTAATTTGACCAGATTTGTACAATCTGATGAAATGACCGCAGGAGGTTATTTATGCGATCTTTTTTTATTCTGATTCTTTTCTTCTTCGTAACGCCAGCCGAGGCGATGCGTTACAAAAGGCCCTCAATTGCCGAGCTTCGGGACCAAATGCTCGTTGCGCAAATTGAATACAGAAGCGCCAAAGAGGCATTAAAGCTCTTTCGCGAACGCGAGAACAAACTGAAGAACGAACACAAGGCGGCAAAAGCCGGGTTCAAAAATGAAAAGAACAGAGAGCTTCTGGACACCATGATAGGAATCAAGTACAAATTGCTCGAAGCCAAAATGGAGTCCGGCCGAGCCCAGGACAAAGTGCTCGAAACCCGCGAAATCTACTACGACACCCGTTTCCGGCTCTTGTGGGCCCGAATCTCTTTCCGAAGCAAAGAATAGCCAGCTCTGTTTCCAGCATGTCTCGAACTGCCCCACAAGGCAGTTTTTCTTTAGATTGACAATTTTCATCCAAGTGGCGCGTCAGCGTATATATTTGACAAACCCGACAAAATCTGGTAGTTTTAAATGTTTCCATTTATAGTGAAACAAGGCTCTTTAAACCAAAAAACAGGGGAAGCCATGGATTCTGCAAACGGCGCAAAGTCGCGCACAGTGATCCGCAGGCGCAAGGGTCAGGTACCCGCGCGCATTGCGATCGGAGAGGATGGCGAAAAAGAAACTCGCCACCGCCTGGAGTCAGGGACTAGCGATGAAACCATAACCGGGCGCGTCAGGCGCGCTGCTCTGCGCATGAGAAATTCAGTGCAGGGTTCGCGCGTGGTTGACTCAACCATGAGACTCAGAACCGAACAGGTCGGCGTATTTGAGGATATTGCCAGGTATCTGGAAGATCACGCGCTGATCGCGGGCAAGGACTCGTTTTCAACCGGATCGTACGGAAGAATTGTCCAGCCGCCTCGCACCGGCAAGACTGTTCTCATCGGAGAAACGGTTGCTGGCAGCGGTGCCACGGCTGTGGTGATTGTGCCAACGACCACATTGGTCGATCAGGCCGCCAGCGACCTTCGCAAACACCTTCCTACGGTTCGAGTTGGTGTGTACTACGGCGAGGAGAAAAACCTCGTGCGTGGCGGGGTCATTGTGACCACCTACACGATCATGCAGCTTCGGCACAAAGAAGGCGCCGTACCAAAGGAAATCAGAGAAGCAACGCTCGTTTTCCTAGACGAAGCGCATCACTCCATGACCGTGGACAGGCAGGAGATGATCGAAAAAGCGTTTCACGCGACCGCAGTCCGCATTGCCCTTACGGCAACGCCGGATTACGACGAGCAACGAACGCTCGCCCAATTCTTCCCTACCCTCATTCACGAAATCACCCTACAGGAAGCTGTGGAGCTCAATCTGCTCTCAGAACTAAAGGTGTGGGTGGTGGAAGTCGATTCCAATGCATCGACAGTTAAGCTGGTTTCCGGCGACTTTGACACGGATGTACTTGGCGAAATTATGTCGACAGCGCCTTTTTTTGAGGCCTGCCGCATGTTCCGCTACGACACTGAAGAAAACGCAAGGAAGCCTACGCTTATCTGCTGTGCTAGTCGTCAGCAGGCATACGACTGCTTCAAGTTCCTGCTCGAGCACAGGCCCGCCAGATCGAAAAGGCCGGTTCTGATCCTAAGCGATACCAAAACGGAAATGCGCCGGAGTTACCTTGAAGATTTTGAGGCAGGGAGAATCGACACCATCATCAATGTTGGCGTGCTGATCGAAGGCTGGAATTCGCCTCACTGCAAGCTGATGGTCGACATGGCGCCTACCGTTTCGCTCGTTCGAGCCAAACAGAAGTTCTTCCGCGTGATGACCAGACATGATAGTGACATCGCGATGATCTACATGCTGATCCCGGCAAGGCTGCCGCAGATCCCAATCTTCCCGCAGGACTTGTTCGGGAAATCTGTGGAGATCCACGGGTTTGCAGAGCTGGAGCGCAAATTCGCGCGCCAGGCGCAAAAAGAGGAGCTCAAGCGTCTTCAACGACGGGCAAAGACTCCGATCGAAGAGGTCGCTGCCAAAACTCGCGTTCTGCTCGAGGCCTCTACGGGGCGACACAAGCTGAACCCGCGCGACACTGAACAGATTCGCAAAGTGATCAGAACCGGGGTCAAGCGAGGGCATTCGCTTCCATTCTTCAGCAGCTTCCGCCACATCTGGTTCAAGCACGACCTGTTTACCGGCAAAGGCGAACAGCTAATGCGGTTCTGCGGCTATATCCCAAACGCGCGCGAGTATACGCACTTCATGCAGACGCTGTACCCGCACGATCTGGTTGTTACGCTGCACTTGCGCCGCGACGAGGACAGGCCGTCTGACGCATCGTGTCGCTACGACGTAGAACACTTGTTGGGAGCAATCAACAGCCCTGAAGCGCAAAAGCCGGCCGCAAGATATGGCATGCCACTGGGCTGGCGAGCGCTGGGCGCAGATGAGCCACCGGAGGCGCCTGAAGAGCGTTTGGAGCTCAAGGAGAAGATCGACATCACAATGGCGTTGGTCACAACTCCCTGGCTTCTCACAGAGCATCAACGGATGACGCTTTACATGCGATACGGTCTGGCTGACGGCGAAGAATGTAGCTGGTCGGAAATCGGCAATGCGTTGGGGATCCACACATATCGTGCGGAACGAGAGCATGACCTGGCTGTTGGAAGACTGTCGCGCATGTGGTTCTTCCTTGACCGGATCTACACATGGCCCGACTCACCAAAAGCGGTAACGCTCGCAAAGATCCAGCAGTACTACGACAGCGAGTCGGAAAACACGTATGAGGACATGATGCGTCCTCCGTGGCATAGGAACTACTACTAGGCCACAAGACCCTCGCCCGTTGCGACATAAGTCGCAGCGGGTTTTTTATGTTGGGGGGGCGCGATAGTAAGTAGGCGAATACAATTTACCTTGAATTGGTTGAGTGATCGTTGTGTCACGCCGGTGATTGAGTGCTCGAGTGTTTAGCGCTTAAGTGCTTGGGTAATCGGCAGTTATATTAGCGTCCAACATAATGACAGATCTGATGTAATTGTAATGTCGGACAGGTGAAGTTAGTGGCGGAGTCAGTGGTTGAGGTCAGTGGACAAATAATGGCAAAAATATTTACCATTATACGACGATCGGAGTATAATGGTAAATATTTTATCGAGAAGGCCACCAGTATCCAGTGGTCGATGAACGGTGGACCGTCAACTATGAACCTTTGTTTTCCAATTTGTAATTTTGTAGCCTTTTGTAGGCTTGCGACAGCTTGCGCTCAAACAAAAAGCCCGCGAGTTTCCCCGCGAGCTCCTTAATTCTGTAATTCGGTAAAGTTTGTCTGCCAATTGCCAGACTCGGGCGCAGCCTTCGTCTTCCTCAGGGCAGACCCTTAACTTCTATTCAACCAATTCCGATGCTACCAGCTCTGCCAAGGTCTCATACGGCACTGCGCCGGAAACCAGCATACCATTTACAAATGTTGCCGGAGTGCCTGTAACGCCAGCCATCATCGCACTTGCAATGTCGGCTTCAATGTCAGAGGCATACTTTAATTCATCCACACACGATGTAAAGTCACCACTATTTAGCCCTAAAGCTGTCGCCACCTGCGAGTAATACTCATCACCCATCTTTGACTGATTAGCAAATATCATATCTGCAAACTCCCAGAACTTACCCTGCTCTGCCGCGCATTCGCTCGCAAGCGCCGCCGGCCTGGCATTAGCGTGGAAGTTAAGCGGAAAGTGCCTGAACACAACCGCGACATCATCACCAAAATCTTCAACAATCTGCTCGACATTTGGGTGATGCGCCGCGCAGTACGGACATTCAAAATCCGAATACACAACCATCACCACCTTAGCGTTTTCAATATCTCCAAGAATATTTTCATCCGCAGTTACCGCAGCGAGCATTGGCTGATCGTCAGCGCCCTCATTTTCAAATTCTCTTACAACTTCGTCGTCACCATCATCATTGCCAAGCGTAGGCAGTGAAAAATTTCCTCCAACCAGCACGGTGACGGCTACGCCGGCAACCAGGCCAAAGACAAAAACCATTTTTGGGTTTCCGTCAAAAAAACCTCTTTTTTGATCTTCCATATAATTATTTACGGTTTTTTAGTTTGTAAATTGTAATAATCCCAAACGCTGCGAGTAAGATCGACAAATACTGTGCAGGCGTCAGACCGAGGTATCTTACATCAAATGCGCGCAGGAAGTCCAGCCCAAATCGAACAATGCCGTACCAAAGTGCAAAAATCGCAATGTAGAGGCCTGTTTGGCGCTGTTTTCGCGCCAATAGCAGGAAGGTTATTGCCATGGCAAGGCCGTTAATCGACAAGTATAAGCCGTGGTCGTGGCGGATGATTCCATCCGGAAATTCAATGCCGAGCGGGAATGAAGTTTGCGTGCCAGGGTGGTCATGGATAAGGAAGCAGCCGATCCTGCCAATCCAGAGCCCTACCGGAAGGCCGAAAACCGCTGTGTCAGCATAGTCCCAAACGCTTAATTTTTTTCTGCGAAGGTAAATTGCTCCGGCGATTACAACAGCTATGAACCCGCCATAAACCGACAGCCCTCCGTGCCAGATCATCAGGATCTCCGAAGGGTTGCCAAGATAATATCCGGGGTCGTAGAGCAGAATGTGCGCAAGCCGACCGCCGACAAGTCCTGCAAGCATTGCAATCGCGGCAAGGTCGTACACTGCCACGATTTTTAGATTGCGACGACGCGCCATCCATCCTGCCGCAAGCGACCCTGCAACAAAGCCAAGCGCTACAAAAAAGCCCCACACATAAAGTGTAAGCGGACCAGCCTGGATCGATGTAAATTCAAAATATGGGATCATGCATCAATATATTTCGTGAACGATTTTCGATGCTTAATAATCAACGCCGAGCCAACAATGGCACCAAGCGTGTCGTAGACAATGTCGCGAGTAGTGTCGCCAGGCTGGCCTGCCTCGCCATATGCTGCAGACCCAAATACGGCATCGAGCGACCATTCGCCAAGCTCAACAATAATCCCAAGAGCCAAAGTGATTACTATCAGCGCTGCCAGCACGCCAAACCCACTAGGCCCCGATTTACTATCTGACATAACATATGCGAACGCATAAAGCGCCACTGCGGCAAGGGCTGAGCTTGAAAAATGCACAAACGAATCAAACCCAATGTCCCAACGATACGGCCCCATAGCTCCAATCCATGAAAGAATTGTGGCAATAACCAAAATGAATTCAATTGTCCCCAGCGCCTGTTCTTTGCCCCGGTCTCTCAAGCCTGGCACAAGCTCAAAAAATAATTGCGGTAGAAACAAAAGAATCGCTGACAGAACAAACAAATACGCCAGCAACCACTCGAAATCATGGTCAATATCAATAACTCGAAAATAAAACAACGGCGCAGCAATAAGGAATAGCCAAAAGCAGGCGTGTACGGTACGTCGTGTTGGTAATTTTGATTTAAATAAACTCGGAAACGTCATATTAGCTCAGTTAGCTCCTTTAGCCCCACTAGCCCTCGCTTATTCCTCCTCCGCCTCCTGCGTATGCCAATTCGTAACTGACTGGTACGCGTGCGCTGCGTGCAAAATCTTGCCGTCACCCAAGTGAGCGCCCATAAATTGCATGCCGACCGGCAAATCATCCACAAATCCGCATGGCACCGAAATGGCAGGAATGCCGGCAATGTTTGCTGTGACTGTAAAAATATCAGCCAAGTACATTGCAATCGGATCATTAAATTTCTCACCAATGTCCCAGGCTACTGTAGGCGATGTTGGGGCAAGCAAAACATCAACCTTCTTGAGAACTTCCTGGATTTCGTCATGAATGGCAGTTCGGACAGCCTGTGCCTTTTTGTAATACGCGTCATAATAGCCGGCTGACAAAATATATGTTCCGAGCAAAATTCGGCGCTTCACCTCAGCGCCAAATCCTTCGCCGCGCGCATGAACATAGCTCTCCTGAAGTTTATCGGTTTGAGCTCGTGTGCCGTAGCGCAGGCCATCGAACCGACCCAAATTAGAGCTTGCCTCTGCTGGTTGAATAATATAATAGGTAGCGAGCGCATACTCAGTAAGCGGCAAGCTAACATCTACAATTGTCGCTCCGTTCTCCTTTAAAACATCAATCGCATCTTCTACACACTTTCGCACGCCGTCGTCCATGCCCGGCACAAAGAACTCGCGCGGCACGCCAATCGTCATACCTTCAATGTTTGACTCCATTAGCTCGGCAACAGTCTTATCCGGCAAATTAAGCGATGTCGCATCATATTCATCACCGCCTTCGATCACTTCCAGCAGAAGCGCAACATCTTCTGCGCTCCTGGCAATAGGACCGATCTGGTCCAGGCTGGACGCAAAAGCAATCAAACCGTTTCTAGATACTCTGCCGTAGGTAGGTTTTAACCCTGTAACTCCGCATAACGACGCAGGCTGACGAATCGATCCTCCTGTATCGCTTCCCAATGCTGCCGGTACCATACAGGCCGCCACCGCAGCTGCCGACCCACCGGAAGATCCTCCCGGAACCTTGGATAAGTTCCACGGATTTTTTGTTTTTTGCCAAAATGAGTTTTCAGTAGACGACCCCATTGCAAACTCGTCCATGTTTGTGCGACCAATAATAATCGCGCCGGCTTCGAGCAATCGATCAACTACTGTCGAATTGTACGCGGCCTTGTAGTTCTCAAGCATTTTCGATCCTGCGCTCGCCGTGTGACCTTTGTATAAAATATTGTCCTTGATTGCAATTGGCACACCCGAGAGTCGCGGCATAGACTCGCCAGCGTCGCGACGATCATCGATTGCCTGCGCAGCCGCACGCGCTTCATCTTCAAAAACCTCCAAAAACGCGCCAACCTTGCCGTCGAGCTTTTTTATGCGATCAAGATACAAATCAACTACGCGCACGGCTGTAACTTCACCGCTCGCAACCGCCTCTGCAATTTGTTTTACACTGTCGTATTCCATAATTTTACTTTTGACTTTCTGACTTTAGACTTTTTGACTTTCGACTTAATGACTCTCATCCGGCATATCAAAAACCGCCGGCACCTCAAGCGCTCCACCCGTGCTCTTCGGGAACGCTTCCCTGCACGCCTCGCGGACGCCCTCGCTACATCCCGTGACTTCATCAGCTCGAAATACATTCACCTGATCGGTCAAATAAGCTTTCATGTCGACCTTTGATGTATCGACTTCGTGTAGCTTGCTAACATAGGAAACGATTGACCCAAGTTGGTCAGGGAGTTCCGCTCGCTCCGAATCATTTAGATCAATAAGCGCGAGTTTTGAGATGTGATCAATGTCAAATTCGATTTGGGGCATAAATGTTATTGAGTTATTGAGTGGTTGAGTTATTGAGAGACTAAATCACTCAATCACTAAATCACTAAATAACTGTCGTTTCGCATTAATCACTTGATAACTCCCAAAAGCTGACTTTCCGATAATACCTTGACCCCCAACTTACGTGCTTTTTCAAGTTTAGATCCTGCATTCTCGCCTGCCACTACAAAATCTGTCTTCTTACTTACCGACCCGGAAATATCTCCGCCGAGTTGTCTAATCATCTCCTTTGCATCATCGCGTCCCATAGATTCTAATGTGCCAGTGATTACAAAAGTCTTGCCGGCCAGCTTAGTCCCCCGCTTCTTCGGGGCCTTGATTTCAATTTTAGAATCATGATAATCGTTGAGCAACTTTTGTGTTCGATCAGTTTTGAAAAAATCAATTATCGACTTAGCGACAATGCTACCAACGTCTGCAATCTTGATCAAATCCTGTTCTGATGCTTTTGCGAGCTTCTCAATCGACCCAAAATGATCAGCCAAGTCGAGCGCAGTCTGATACCCAACATTTGGGATGCTCAATGCGACTATGAACGGCGCCAGTTCGATCTCGTGCCGCTCAGCAATTTCGTCAATTAATTTCTGTGCTGAAACTTCGCCAAAACCTTCAAGGCCCTTAATTTCATCAATTTTGAGCTGGAAGAGGTCTGGAGGGCTGCTTAAAATCCCCTCGTTAATAAAACGCTCAACAGTTTTCCCGCCCAAGCCGTCAATCCCAAACGCGCGCGCGGCATGCAAAATACGCTCACGCTCCATTGAAAAACAGCTCTTGTTGGTACAAACAATATCAACCGCGCCTTCGCGGCGCACAAGATCGCTACCGCAAACCGGGCATGCCTTAGGCACTTCAATCGCCTTTTCTTTGCCTACTCTGAGCTCATTTAAGACCTTTGTGATCTTTGGAATAATGTCGCCCGCCTTTGTCAAAATAACAGTATCGCCTTGTTTGACGCCCAGCCGACCGATCTCATCTGCATTGTGAAGTGTTGCGTGAGTAACCGTTGTGCCGGCAATAAAAGTCGGCGAAACATTCGCAACCGGCGTGAGCTTACCTGTACGCCCAACAAACCATTCCACGCTTTCAACCACCGTAGTCGCCTCCTCGGGCGCGAACTTCCATGCCACAAGACCTCGTGGAGTCTTGCCGACTACGCCAAGGTCGACAAAATGCTTTGCGTCATTAACTCGTACAACTACGCCGTCAATCCAATAATCAAGCTTGTCGCGCCTCTTGTTGAGCGAATCAAGATACTTTTCAACGCCTGCGCGGTCTTTAACACGCTTGCCTTCGGCTAACTTGAACCCCAGAATCGAAAGAATTGCCATCGCCGCAGTTTGCGACCCTACATCGACTCCGCCAAGGTGCCACGCCCTAAAGTCGAGTGGACGCGAGGCAGCCACTTTTGGATCGAGCTGGCGCACACTACCGGCTGAAACATTGCGTGGATTTGCAAAAACTTTCTCTCCTTTCTTATTCTGTTCGCGGTTGAGCTTTTCAAAGTCTTTCTTGCCCATGTAGACCTCGCCCCTAACTTCGATGATGCCTTTTCTCGACTGCAGATCGTTGATTGTTGACCTTGACAGTCCGAACTCACTTTCGATCTTCTTAAGCTCAGTTTCAGTTGGCTCGCGCAAACTTAAAGGCACAGATTCAATCGTTCTAACATTCTGAGTTACGTCCTCGCCAACCTTTCCGTCGCCACGAGTTGACGCGACATCGAGCACACCATCACGATACGTAAGCGAAATTGCCAGGCCGTCGATTTTGGTCATCAAATAAAAATCTTCCGCTTTGTGGCCGCTGTAACGCGCTAAACGATCCGCCCAAGCGTTAAACTCATCGCGCGTGAACACGTCCTCCATTGAAAGCATTGGTTCGCGATGCTTGACCTTTTTGTATTCCTTGAGTGCCCTGCCGCCCACGCGCTGGGTTGGCGAATCCGCAGTAATCAAATCAGGGAACTGTTGTTCCAAAGTATAAAGCTCGTGCTTGAGGCTGTCGTGCGCCGCATCTGAAATCTCAACCTTATCCTGCACATGATACAAATATCGGTGATGGTCAATCACCTTTTTTAGCTTTTTGATTCTTTCTTTTGCCTCTGTTTTGGTAATCTCGGCCATGCCAGTATTGTATCAGATTTTTAACCTCCTGAGGAGTTCCCACCCCTTAACCCTGAAGGTTTAACCCCTGGGGTTAAACGTTTAGCGTTAAACCCTGAGGGTTAAGAAGCCTAAACCGCCAAGGTTGGCCCACCCTACTCTTAATCAACGGCCAAAACCAGGGTTTAACCCTGAAGGTTTAATTTGGAGATAAATATTTTCAAAAATAAATCCCCGACGTGAATCGGGTACGGGCTGATCAAGAACGATCGCTGGCCTTTGTGGCCGATCGGGCAAAATGTGCAACATTTGTAAATCGTGACAATTGTGTAAACTTAGCAAAGATCCTCTATTTTTATAAAATGAAGTGTTGTAGATTGTGGCCGATCGGGCAAAATGTGCAACACATGCAAAATAAATCCCCCGAAGTTAATCAGGAATGTGCTAATCACGAATGATCGCTGAGCTTGGCGATACCAACGCGGTGGATCGCTTACATGTCCAACATTGTTGCCGATCATATGTAATGTTGGACAACAATCGCATTATAAAACCGCCCCATCAGGAGCGGTCAGCAGCGCCTTTACGACGCCATACGAGATTGAGCGCGCTTGGCCCATTCGTCCAGGCAGTCCTCGGCAAGAGCCAAATACCTGCCTGCTTCAACATCGCGCTCAACGATAGTGACTGTCTCCGGCATGGTGTTCATAATCGCCTTGCGGCGAACCACAGTAAGAACACCGAGTCTGCTGCGGAACGCCGGGCTTATGAGAACCTTTGCGACTCGTCCGCCAACATTTGCATACAGGACGAGCGCTTTCCTATTCGCATTCTGTGCCTGCACCAGAGCGTAGTCAATGAATACGCATTTTGCTGAACTTTTCATTTTTACCTCCAGTAAACAAGAGTTATGTATATTATGTTTTTTGAATTTTGTCAACCTTTATGGCCCGAGCTCGGTCAAGATTGCAAAAAAATCCCCCGAACTTAGTCGGGGGACGCTCCACTCATGAGGACAGGTCAACGGCGCCTTTACGACGCCATGCGGGATCGGGTGCGTTCGGCCCACTCGTCCAGGCTCGCGCCCGAAAGCGAGTAATGGATGCCGCGCCCCATGTGCCGAGCAACTACGGTTACACTTTCAGGCATGGTGTCCGCAATCGCCTTGCGAACGGCTGCATCCAACTCGCCAATTCGATGCCGGAAAGCGCTGCCAATATTCACCTTAGCAGCACACTCATGAATTTCTATGTGAAGCACGAGATCGTTGCCGCTTGATCCCTTTACGATTACGCGCTCGAAAGCGACCAAATGACACTTTGCAGAACATTTCATATTGCCCCCTTACCGGCCGCTTCGCTTGCTGCCAGAAGGCAGGCTCGACCTTGCCCTTGCCCAGTCCTCCACGAACCCGCAGGTTCGTCTTGATGCATCGCGACACCTGCGAGCGCGCTCCTCGAGCACGCAGGAAGTCAGGTTTATCAGGATCTCGATCATTTTTCTCGCCTCCTTTTGGATGATTTTGAGTGAACGAACAAGTGATAAAGATAACAAAACTTAGCCAAGTTGTCAAGGCCAGACATCGTAATAGGCCATATTGGTCCAATGGGTCCTATTTCAACAGAAAACAGACCCCTCGGCCTGTTTATCCAGTCTAATCAAGTTCCAAATCCAGCCCCATCCAGTCACCCTAACCAAAGAACCCCATATACCAATCCAGCAAATACTGCCCCCAAATCATAGTGATAATCGTCGCGCCTGCCATAAAGGTGCCAAACGGCACGTGGCTGTCGAGTTTGTATTTCTTAGTTGTGATCAAAATGATTCCGGCGATCGCTCCAAGAACGTAGGATAAGAACAGTGCGACGATTCCGAGTTCAATGCCAAGCAAAAATCCCATTAATAAGCCCATTCGAATATCTCCACCGCCAATCCACTTTCCACCTGAAATCAAAAATTGAAAGGCAAAGAACCCGCCAAGCAAAAATCCGCCAGCAAGAATATTCATTGCGTCAGTCCCAAGGAAAATGTTAAATAGCAGTACAATGATCATCGCTGGGATGGAAAATCTGTCCAGAATGTATGAATAGCGCAGGTCGTAAACGAAAATGATGACTAGGAATACAGCCACTAATGCATCGCGAACGAAAAGCGTTACCCACTCGCCGCCTGCAACGAAAATCGGCAAGCCAAACCCCAGAGCTGCGCGCGCAAACAAAAGACCAAACAAAATTCCCATCGCAAGCTCCACGGCCGGATACTGCCACTCAATAACGCTTGAGCACTTCCTGCAACGTCCTTTTAGCGCAAAGTAGCTCCAAATTGGGATGAGGTCGAGTGTGGCTACCGGCACAAGGCACTGACGACATTTTGATCGCCCTGTGATTGGCTCGTTCGCGCCGGTTCGAAAAACCACAACATTAATAAAGCTGCCAACAGCAATGCCGAGGACGCAGGCGAAGATTGTCCAAAGGATGATGTTCATATCGTAGGGCGTGGGATTTATTGTCGGGAAACGATTGTTTATTATCGGCTAGCAAAGTTTATTGGCGATTTGCGAGGTTTATTGTCGGGAAGCTGGGGTTCGTTACAGACCTACAGACCGATAGATGAAGATTATTGTCGGGAAGCTCGACTGGCTACTCTGAAACCGTGAGCGCTGAACACTCGCCTGGGTCAATTCCTGATTCTGTAGCGCAATTAAGACCGCTCTCAAGTTCGATTAGCGGATTTGCGCGTTCAAGTTCAAATTGAATTCTGTACTCACCGTCGTCGCCAGCATAGCAATACGCATTGTTAGCACTGCCGCACGATGACAATTTTTCCAGCCCCGCAGTCGGGGTCGATGGAACTACCAACATATAGACCGTCTGAGTCGCCTCAGGACACGAACCCGCAAACCCGGACTCCCCAAGACAAATGGTAGATGCCTGCCCAAGCGCAATAGCCTCAGCCGTTTCCGGGTACATGTTTGTGTCGTTGAAATAAAGCTCCAGCGCAGCCTGAGTCTGTCTGACATCGGAAAGCCGAACAGCGTCGCGCGTGCGCGAGCGCGCTGTGGAGACCGCCACGACAGCCATTAGGCCAAGTAGACCTATGATTAGGCCTATAATTAGGATTTCAATCTTAGTGATCCCTTGGTTGTTCATAGATTTTCGGTAAACGAGTTTTATTGTCGGAAAACTTTGTTTATTGGCTGACGACGAAGTTTATTGCACGGCCTACGGAGATTTATTACGAATAGTAGAATTTATTGTCAAAAACTACTGTACGCTGTCTACTGACTACTGTCTACTTTCGTAATCAATTTTTTCATCTTCGACACGGCCTCTTGCGGGACGAAATGGCCTACAAGCAAATATTCACTTGCGCCTGCCTGCAAGGAGCGTTCGATTTCAGAGCGATCTCCCATTTCAGCCAAAATAACAATTTTACTGTTCAAAATCGTCGGCATAGACCGCAACTTTCGTACCTCTTCGGAAATATCTGCCGCACAATCAGCATCAAGCAAAATAATTGATGGACGAATTTTCACTGCCTTCCTCTCCCCTTCAGAAAGCGATTCAGCAACTTCCACCTCCCACCCGTCAAGTTCGAATTTTCGACCGTAAATTCCAGCAAGGTAAGGATCGCAGGCGACTATTAAGATAGATGGTGCGCTTGTCATAGGTCGTATAGGTCCTATAAGACCTATTTAGCGTTCTTCATCGCAAGCCCGGCCGCTACTGAAAACCTCGGACCGATTTCAGC
The DNA here is from genome assembly GCA_043818555.1 of bacterium. GTDB lineage: Bacteria > Patescibacteriota > Patescibacteriia > UBA9934 > UBA9934 > JAUYIW01. The sequence continues at coordinate 26,007 of JBDRFP010000002.1, forward strand.
CAAAACAGGCCTCAATCCTTCCGGAGCCGCAATTCGCGCCCATGGGTCTCCCAGGTAAACACTAATGTTCATAGCCTCTGTGATGATTGGGTCAATCTGAGGGAGCATGGCCGATCCTCCGGTCAAAATAATCTTCTCAACCGTTTGGTGCTGATGGAAATCCTGCTGGGCAAACAGTTCGAGTGAATACTTAATTTCGTGCAAAATCGGCTGAATTGCTTCTTTGAGAACAGGCGGAATCCCGCCCGGCGGAGGCGAAATTGCCAAATCGAGCTTGGTTTGCTCGGCTTCAGACAACGAAATGCTCATTTGCTTTGCGATCATGTCGGTTACTGTTGCTCCTCCGGCCTTTATACTTCGGTGCAAGAACGGAAATCCTTTGTGAACGATTGTAATGTTTGTGCGCTCATAGCCGATGTCAACAATCATTAACCGCGACTTATCATTGCCGACCAACGATCGAATCAGCGCGAACGCCTCTGTTTCGAGCGAAACTAAATCAATCTTTGCCGCCTTGAATGCCGCAACATACTTTCCTACCATTTCCTTCGGAGCTCCGGAAACTAAAACGCGAATATGTTTACCGCCTTGAACTTTTGCAGGATACTCCTCTTTAATCTCCAGTCCCTCGTCTCCGGTTCCTTTGTCTTTTGCCTTATCGATCTTTTCAGCAAGCGGCGCCTTTGGCAGTAAATCCTTGTCGATTATGGTTGAATCCAGAATCATATCGCCAAGAGGCTTTGGCAGCAGCTTCTGAACCTGATTTTCAATCAGTGGCTTAAGGTCTTCCTTGTGGCTCTTTGGCTGTGGAATCGTAATTATTGCATGAAAAACCGAATGACTCGGGAGCGATGCGTTCGCCTTGTTCGACTTCATACCAGACTCCTGCATTATTCTGCGCAAAACCTCAGCGGCCATTTTTGGATCGTCCAAAAGAGCTCCGGCATGCTTTTCCGGATCTCTAAATTCTGAGTAGCCATAAGTTACCAGGCGCAGGCGCTTGCCCTCCGGGACCAGCTCAACCATTTTGATTCCGCCGGCTCCAATGTCAACACCCATTAAACCGGGCGCTACCTTGTCTTTTTTTCCGAAGATTGCCATAAATGAGAGTATCAAATTTCAAGCTCCAAATAACAATTTATTATTTGGATTTTGGATTTTGGAATTGATTACAGTATATCACAACCCAAGAGCTTCATCGATGGCTTTGTTTACCATTGCGTCCGCCTCCTTGTTAAACTCACGTCTCACATGAGAAAATCTGATTTCGCGAAACTTTTGTTTAAAGTTGTGGATCTCCAAAAAATATTCTGCGAGCTTGGCGTTTTTCACCCTATACTCGCCGTTTAATTGTTTGACTGCCAATTCTGAATCGAGCCTGACATCGATTGACTCAATCCCAAGCTCTTTTGCTTTTTTAAGACCATAAACGATTGCGGAGTACTCAGCCTGATTGTTGGTTGCAGTGCCAAGGTAAACTCCCTGTTCGAAAATTTTCGGTCCAAGACTTCCGTCCGCATCAAGTTCAAATAAAACAAAACCTGCCGCAGCCGGCCCGGGATTCCCCCGCGCTCCTCCGTCAGCGAACAATCGTGCTCGTTTTAAGCCCATACGGATATATTGTATCACGAAGTGGAATAAGGTGAAAAAGTGAGATGAGGTGAAATATAAAACCCCATCGACTATTACTAGTCAACGGGGTCGAGTCGTCCACTTTACGATGAACGAATTCTGTAGTACTCGTCGCGGTGGACGAGATACTCCTCAAGCATGAACCCTACGAGGATTTCGTCGTCGTAGAGCCAGCGGAAAACTTCTTCCTCCGGATTCCGCTCGAACATACGCTGGAGCTCCTTATTCGTTACGCCAAGCAGTGAACAGTACCTACTGCGCTCGGCGCTTTCCGACACATCCTCCCAGCGCGGGTAGAACTCAAAGTCGGTTGACTCCGTGTCAGCGTACGCTTCTCTGCGCCCCTCAACCTCAATCGAGAGGTAAAACAGATGCAGAAGGTCCTTCCCAATGCGGCGAACAAACGGGAGGTACTCGTCCTTTGTGATGCCAGCCCTTGGACGATCTGTAGGGCTGCGGATCTCTGCAAACAGCATATCCCGCAACGCCTGCCTGTATTTCAAATCACCTGCAATCCTGCGAGCATCGGCCTTTGCAATCCTTGCAAACGAATCCACAACGGTCGATCGCCACAGGTTGATCTCCATGTCCTCGTGGCTTTCGATAAGCCCGGGCAGGCCCTCCACGAGCGCGCTCGCGGGCAGCAGGCTGGCGTAGCACGCCATAAACTCGGGCGTAATCTCTACAAGGCCGCTGCGGAGTAGACCCTTCATTGAGCGCTCGTCCAACCCTCTCTCGAAAATCATTCGGATCACTTCTTCGCGGTATGAAGGACAGGCTTTGGGCAAAAAGTCGACGACCATGCGCAAAGGCAGCACTTCTGCTTCAATAACCGACAACCAATCTTCAGGGTTCAACATAGCCCAGTCAATGGCTCCGGCAACCGTATTTCGGAGGTATTTTTCCCGCTCGGACTCTCTCAGCCCTTCCGGGAAGTCAAACTCCCCGCCCCTTGCCGCCATCAGCGCATTTTCCGAGTTGAGCATCGCCTGGTCGTCTGTCAGAGCCAGAAAGACGATTTCAAGAGTGTGCTCGTCGATTGTATCCGTTCTTATTTTGCAAAGACTTCGGATTCCGTCCTCAATGGTTCTATGCACGATCACGAGCTCAGAATCACTAGGATCCCAGCCACGGCCGATCAGGCGTCCTACAACTCGCCTGGCCAGATCGTTCCCGGGTTCCTCCAGACGAATTTGCTTCATGGACTCCTGAAACTCTTCTAGGTCCACAAAGTCCTTGTCCGGTCCGTTGATGACTGCGAGAAGAATCTGCGCATTGATCCATGTACGCTCAATGGACTGCGTTTGCTGTCCGAACGCGTTCTCGGGGATTTCCTCAAGCTTCTTTGGCAGCCTACTGAAAGCTTCTGCCATCATAGTGTAGCGCAGCATCGTTTCACGGGCGTTTACAATTCTTGTAACACTGTTCGGATTTCCCCTTCCGAAAATGTCCAACTTTGACGCACCCGAACTCAGAAAGTCCAGCTTTCCGCCCTGCGCAGAGAGCATCGGCATTGGCGTGGCGCGTACGAAATGAGTGTACGAATTTTCGAAATCTTCGCAGAATCGCCCAATTGCTTCACCAAGCGCGCGAGCTTCCTTCACCATCCGCCCAAAGAACTGGGCGACAGGTGGAACAAGCACATTACTCAGAAGATCAACGCCCTGCGCGTCCTGCCTGGAGATTTCTAGCCGCGCGATGATGTCATTTCCAAGCCCCAGGTCAGCCCAGGCTTGCTTGCTAAGCTTCATTCCAGGCTGTATGCCAATCTTGAGAGCATGATTCACAGCATGAACCACTTCGCGCTCAAATGCGTCTGCGGCCTCCCCCATGTCCTCGAACGAAAGGGCCAGACCGGCATTTACCAACGAATCGGTCTTTTGGCAAATGCGCTCAAAGTCAGATTCGCTCTCAATGTTCAGCCCCATAGCTTTCCCAATCACCTCAAGCAACTTGTACATACCGCGAATCACGGCTTCGCGAACAGGAAACTCGCTCCAAGTTACCTGGCCGCACATAGTTGTCGTGACCGGAGCGTAGCGGCGAATCAGCTCCGCATACAGCTCGGTAAACGGCGCACCGCTCGATTCCTCGATCACCCGCGCCACAGGCACGAGCGCCGTGGTATATTCTTCGTGAGTCATCTTGTCTCCAATTGTTGTGCGAGCTTAGCCCGCGATGTAATGAACTTTCTTGTCGATTGCTGAAGCAATGACAATGACAATTACTATAACTTTGGATGAAGATTGATTTTCATTCCTTGGTCATGGTCACTGTCATAGTCATAGTTTCGTGTTAAGAAACGACCCGGCCCCGTCCATCTTGCAATGGATAGAGCCGGGCAAGTTTTCAGATCAGGTCGTCATCGTCGTCCGCGGAAGCCTGTTCTGCCTCCTGGAACGATGTGACTTCCTGCCGCACTCGCTCGCGCGCCGCGCGCAGATCCTTCTGCGCGGCGCGGAGCATGTCATCCGTGGTGAGGATCATATCCCCCTCCTCAACGAACTCCAGATATTCCTCCTGGAGTTCTTCGTTGAGCCCTACAAGCTCTAACAACTCCGTGATTCGATGGTCGAAGAAGTCGCCGTCGATGGCTTCGGCATCCCCTTCCTCATCTTCCTCATCTTCATCTTCCTCGTCCTCATCCTCGGAAATCCCCTGGATCTCGTGGAATATGGCCGAGAATAGGTAAGCTTTCAAGCTCACGCCCTGAGCGACTACCTCTTCGAGAAGCTCGCGGAAGTCGTCTCGCTCCGAGAGCTTGCGCCCCCATGCGAGAATTCGCGCCATGATGGACGCATCCAGATCCGCGAACGGGATCATGTCATCGATACCGGAATATTCACCTTCGCCGTCGCCTTCGGATTCACCGGGATCGCCTTCGCTCCCAAGGGCATCGAATGCCGTAGAAGCAGCTGCTGCTGCGTCCAGGTCCCGACCATCGGCCTCGTCCTTGAGCTCCTTTCGGAGCGCGGCAAGCACTGCTTCCTTCGAAGCTACAACGAACATCGAGCTCGGCAGGTCGCCCTGCAAAAGCAGTAGGTCTCCCAGATGCACTGTGGCGATGTGGTCGCTGAGCAACTCATGCGCTTGCTCGTTCGTGTGCTCACCCACCACCACCTCGACCACTCGGGCGCGTTCCCCAACGAGGAGCCCGCCCTTGCCAATCGACAACGGCTTGCACAGCATGAGCGCCGCCTTCGGGTCTGCCCTGACCGCTGCCTTGGCGACCGGGTCAAACTCGTCGCGGAACAATCTGGCCGCGTCGCGCCCGCCTCTTTGAAGGGCGTTCACAGCTTCAGATACCTGAAGATCGAATTTCTTGCTCATCTCACCTCCTATCGGTAAATGCTGAGTTTGGTGTTTCGCGCCATGGCTAGGATGTCGTGGAGCTCGGCCAATAGCGCCTTACCAACCGCTAGTCCTGCCAAGGCATTCAAGAATGCGCTCACATTGGCGTTGTTAGGCTTTACCCGAAACCCTTCGCCCAAATCAACTGCCACGCAGCAACTCAGGAAGACCGCGAGATCTGGGCCCGAAACTGAGTTCGCGAGCCTGAGCGTCATATCGAGCACATCCTCGCCCGCTTCGGGCGTAAGGTATGCATCGAGCGTCTGCCGTCTCCGGTCACGCTCGTAATCCACATAGGCCTCGAACACATCCCTGAACTCGGAGAACAAGTTCTCCTGAGAGTTCGCTGTCAAGTCCGGATCGAACTCATGAAACAGGTCGTCCGGATGTTCCTCGTGGTCGTCCGCGTACGGATCGAGCAAGCGCTCGTCCTCTGCAGTCAAGTCACCGAGCCTCATCTTGAATCCACTTGTGCTTGCGGGCCGTACGATCCTTCTTTTTCCCATGATTTCTCCTGATTTTATTGGAAAGAACTGTGTCGCAATGACAATTCAGACTAACAAAAATCGGGCGATTTGTCAAGTAAAAAACCTGCTCCACGACTCTTGGTCGAAAAAGCAGGTTGCTTTAGCGCAAAAACACGAATAAATTGCCCGATTCTGCGCCATTCATACCCTCAGGGCCAACGCCGGAGATCTTTCCCCATAGAGAACGGCCTGGCATATTCGGAAGGGCTATTTCCACTCGATCGAGCGGCAACGGCAATGGCGAATTGAGTTCAATCGTAGCATGTTTTTCCGAGGGCCCCACCCATGCCACCACCATCACATCCGTACCGGGCGCCGGCTCCAGCCTGGCCTTGTCGCGCATGATTTCTCGCACGCGCACGCCGGCAGGGTCTGCCTTGAACAAGTCACCAATTGTTTCAACATTTGTCCCGCGATCATAGTTGCGACGCCGAACAAGGTCGGTCAAAATGCCGTACGCGTATCTCGCACGCTCAAAACGCTCGGCAGATGCCAGGTCATCTCCGGCAATATCCGGATGAGATTCACGGGCAATGGCTCGAAACGCCCTCTTAATTTCCCTCTTGGACGCGTCCCGGCTAACGCCAAGAACATCGTACAAACTCTCGTGAGCCATCTTGACCTCCATGGTTAAAATGAACGAGGAAAAAGAGTAACACAGGCATGACCCATTGTCAAGATTCACGCTCAATTTGACAACATTACCGTTTTTGTTTATCATCCTAGTAAATTCGAATTTCCTACGAATATGATTGCGAATAAAACAACGCTTACCCGATTGCATCATCATGCAGAACCCTCTTTCAAGAAGAGATCTGTTTGATTTTCGACTACTTTAGAAAACAGACCAGGCCCCTTCTTGAAAAAGAGGGGTCTTTATTTTATGGAAAAAATCATGCAAATAATCACTAAATACGACGCAAAAGGCAAACAGAATGAATCCTATGCCCAATTGCGTCAACGCGTCGCCTCAATCGTATCGCAAGGCGAACGGTTAGTGTTGCTTACGTTTACCTGCTCTACAATTAACGCTCAGGAGATGTTTAGTCGTACGCCATGGAAGTATGTCGCTCTAGATCCACAAGGCAATAATCTTTCAAACGACATTCAAAGGCTGACACGAATCTTCACCGAAATAAAAACCATTTACCCCAACACATCGCTGAAAGTATTAATTGGTAACACGGATCCATACTACATTTATACAAGGCAATTCGATGAACTCGCTTTTGACAAGGCAAGGCTGTGGTATGAGTTCGAGAAGCGATGGAACATATACAGGTTAAGACTTGAGCAGTGGATCAAAGAGCAGAATCCCGAATGCGACTGCGAAGTAGTCAGTTGGTACGAATTTGAAAAAGATATCGAAAAAAAAGGACGAAATTTCGAACAAGAATTTGAAGACGCATTATTTGCGATCGATAATTGCGCTAGGCGGTCGGACTTAGACTGGGAGCTCAGGCAACTTAGTGCCCAGTTTGCTCCCGGCAAATATTTTGACGGCCTTGAACGGCCCGGCGATGATATGCTGCGCGATTGGGTAAGGCGAAAATTTGCCCAATACGCTGTCCAGGCTTTATGGATTCGGCAATACATGCCAAGCGCAATCCTAATCCAAAATGAAAAACCAAGCGACCTTCGAACATCCATGTACCAACCGCTTGTGCGTGAGCAGCTAAATGAAGATTTTCCGGTTTTATATTTTTGTGGGGTTGACAATGAAGGATACCGGTAAACAGCTCACCTCCTGAATCATGCGGCCTTGGCCAAAGGCCTCATGTCAAGGAGGTGAAAATGTGTCCTAGGATTCTCCACAATGGGACGGTACAGACCGCCAACCGCGAACTACGTTCGTGTGTACATAAAATGACGCCAGCGGACCAAGCAGTTATCGGCATCCTGGAAAAATTCGAGAACGGTTCTGTCGGCAGCTTGTCGATGGTAAATCCGACAGGGGTGTACAAGCGTATTCAATGTCGACCAATCCAACTTTTAGGATTCTCTTGCCTGGCAACATATTCGGGAAGAGAGGAGCTAATCCCGGAGATCAATCAAACCTACTTTTTCCGCAATTCCAAATACGTCAATCGGATCGAACGATTACGCGCGGATTTACTGCGGACAGGGATCGATTTAGAAGTCGAGATCATCCTGCCCGACACCGAGCCTATCAGAACCTGGGGTTGGGGAACGGATCAGGAAGAACTTACATACTACTGCGAGTGTATGCGTGATGACTTCCAATTGTCTGATGGCTGGAAAGTAACGATCTGGTCGGAAATCGAAGCTCAACTTGAAAAGCCTATCGACTTTTCGACCTGGGTTGTATGGGCAGGGTCAAAGCCTTTGCTTATCTCACAAGTCGTGGCGCACCTTCGACAATTCAAATCAATTAAGTTCCCAAAAGGTGTAGAGTGGTCTGCGCTTCGTCAAGTTGCGGCTTATGCCATGGAAGGATTTGTGCTCGAGCAGCTGCGCTCTGAGTCAATACTGGCGCAATCCGAAAAGCCTTACGATCGCAAGGATCGTATGTACCAGTTGTGTCGAAATACTCCGCTACCAATCATTCACCCATTTATTTAGGAGGGGACATGGGACTTCAATGGAGGACGCTACACCGTAGCGTGGGCGGAATCGCGTGTCACGAAGTCGTGACATTTTCCTCCGATAGCTTAGGCTGTCGGGGGATTTTTCTTTTGAGTCGAAGGTCAGAATGTCAAAAGTCTAACCTCTAACACCCAGCCCCTAGCTCCTCTGAGATACGCAGGTCTACCACGTGGCCCTGCAAACTTCGATTGCCGTTCCACTCGTTCACATTGATCTCGTAGACCACATCGATCATGTCTCCCATGTTCAACTTCTTAGCCCATTTACCAAAGCCAAATGCAATCATATTCCAAACAGACCCTTCAGGAGGATTCACACTTAGCTTTAAATGCTTACCCTCCTTCCCAACAGCGTTAGCCGTCATCACTTGAAGCCCGCGGGCGACAAAAAGAGGTTTGGGGTTGCCCTTTCCAAACGGAGCAAATCTCTGCAATGTTTCATAAAGTTCCCAGTCGATCTTGCCGAGCGGCAACTCGGCATCGATCTCAATTGCCGACTGCGGCTCGTTAATTCCAAAAAACTCATCAGCAAACTCGGTGACTTTTTGACGAAATTGCTCGACATGATCAAGCGTCGCCAGCGATAGCCCGCATGCCTGAGGATGGCCACCGGCTTTGATAAAAATATCACCGCACGAGTGCATTGCCTCCACCAAATGGAGTCCACCCGCACTACGACCCGACCCAACAAACTGATTTTCAATCTTGGTAAGCGCAAAAGCTGGCACGCCAAACTCACTCACCAACTTCCCTGCTACCAAACCAACTATCCCCGGCGCCCACACCTCGCTCCACACAATGTATACTGAGCACTTTTGATCCTCCACAACCATTTCACGCGCTTCGGCATACGCGACTTCGGTCGCTTTTTGGCGTTCACGATTTAAGATTTCGAGCTCAGCGGCGCGGTCGGCAGCCTCACGATCATCAGTCGCGATTAAGGTCTTAAACGCAATTTCCGCCGACGACATGCGCCCAGCTGCGTTGAGGCGTGGCCCAATCCTGAATCCAATCGCCTGCGTATCAATTTCGCCCAACTTAGTTCGTGAAGACTCGATGATCTTTTTTAACCCTGGCCGCCGAGTCTTATTGAGTACCACAAGCCCAAACTTTTCAAGTGCCCGATTCTCACCTGTGATCGGCATAACATCGGTAACTGTTGCGATTGCGACCAAATCGAGATACCACTTTTCGTGTCCGTCCGGCAGGTCAGCGCCGCGTTTTCGAGCTTCACGAATTAACGCTGTCGCAAACTTAAACGCTACGCCTGTGCCGCAAAGATCTTTATTTGGATACGCGTCCTCGAGCAGCGGATGGATAATCGTCGCGCGTGCAGGCAGATCACTAGCGAGCTGATGGTGGTCGCAAATAATTACATCCATGCCAAGCTCGTGCGCGCGATTCAGCTCACTGGCGTTCGATGTACCGCAGTCGACTGTTATGATTAAATTGACACCATCCCGATGCAATTTATCGATCGTATGCATTACCACGCCATAACCGTCGCGCTCTCGATCAGGCAGGTAAGCTTCGACATCGAGTGCCGAACCGCGTAGCCCGACTCCCGGTGTCGAGCTAGCCACGTCATGCAACACATTCCAAAGCAAAGCCGATCCGCAAACGCCATCAGCGTCGTAATCACCATGAACAACTATTTTATCACCTCGCTCTAAAGCCAAAAAAACGCGATCTACCGCGTCCTGCATTTTTCTGAATAGCGACGGGTCAAGCACATCCTCCCACCTTGGATGTAAGAAATCCTCTCTGTCCTCCGTCTTAATCCGACGGTTGAGCAAAAGCTGCTCAACAACATCGTCCGACCTTCGCTCAGCTACTTTCCATTGTTTATTCATGCACAAATCTTACCAGAAAAAAAAGAAGCGCGCCACTTGGACGCGCACTAGTAGGTTACCCTGTCATTCTCGGGTTCAGAGCCTCTTGGAGTCTCTGTACGATTCGTTCATGAGTCGGGATCTCTCCGCTGATCACCGGGTCGTCGCAATCAACGAAGACGCCTTCCTCGTTCTGCCTTTGGAACTTGCGGAAGTAGAGAGTCTTTCCGCTTTTTGACGGCCTACTGGCTACAATGGACTCACCGTCCCAGTTCTTCCAGTACGCCAGGAAGTGGTCCATGGTTCTGCCAAGCCACCAAGCCTTTGCCGGGGCCTGTTCGACCCCCTCCACAAGAGAATTGCGACCGACAAAAATTCTGTACACCGTTAGGCTCTTTTCGATTTTCTGACACGCGTCATACTCATCTTCAAAAAACCATGTTGACACAACCGGGGACAAGCCGCCAGGATGCTGTCTCCTGTTGGGGCTACCCCTGAAGCATACCCGGTCATCAACTTTGACATCTCGAGTTCTATCCGGTACATAGTCTACCCCGACCATCCGACCGCGTTCCGTTACCCAGGCGAACTTTTGATTGTCCACCTTGAAATAGTATTCGAGCCCAGACTCATCTTCTGTGATGAACCCATAGCCCATATTTGGGTTGTACCACCTTACAACTCCTCGTCGACACTTTGGCCACTCTCTTGTCTCTCTATCCCTGTCATTCACCATCATTTCCTCCGCTTTGACACTGAATTGTGACGCTAAAGTGTATCACTAAATTAGATTCCTGTCAACAAAACAACCGCCAAGGACGGTCGTTTTATTCAAGCATCTAGAAGCCGAAGCTAAGACTGAAAAACACCATTGTAAAAGCGATTATGGCCGCAACCACTGCCCACCCTGTCCGAACCTTTGGTTGTTTTTTCATACAGATTGATTATATCAGATCGTAAATCTACTGACTACTGCCTCCTGACTTTATGACTTTCAACTTTCTGACTTTAGACTCCTATCTCTTCAACACCTTCAAATACGCCTCGCTTGGAATCCTCACCTTCCCCTTCCCATGCGCGAGCATTTTCTTCTTTCCTTTCTTCTGCTTTTCGAGCAGCTTGCGCTTACGGGTTACATCGCCTCCGTAAAGCTTTTCCGTAACATCCTTTCTAAGCGCAGAGATCCTTTCAGATGCTACGATTTTGCCGCCAACCGCTGCCTGAAGTTTAATAACATACTGCTGTTTTGGAATCGACTCTTTAAGAGACTGTACAACTTTACGGCCAATTCTCTCTGCCTCTTTTCGATATGCAAAAGTGGCAAGCGCGTCGACCGGCTCTTCGGCTACGAGAATATTGAGCCTCACAATGTCGCCGGTTCGATACGCTACAACTTCATAATTCATTGACGCAAAACCGCTTGAGACGCTTTTTAGTTTATCGTAAAAGTCAACGATTATTTCAGCAAGCGGAATTTCGTAGCGAAGAATTGCGCGGCCTTCGGAAAGAAACTCGGTATTTTTGTATATTCCGTGACGCTCCTGAACCAGTGTCATGACATTCCCAATGTAGTCAGATGGCGTAATAATATCAACTGCCGCCCAAGGCTCTTCTATTCTATCAACAATTGACGAGTCCGGCAGGTCAAGAGCGCTTTTCACAATGTGCGGTTCTTGAACACTTTTTTGATACACCTTGTAAGCCACTGAAGGAACCGTGACAATCAGATGAATACCAAATTCACGCTCCAGCCGTTCTTTCAAAATCTCAAGATGAAGCATGCCGAGTAGCCCGCAACGAAAGCCGTAACCGAGCGCAGGCGAATGTTCTGGTTCAAAAATCAATGCAGCGTCGTTCAGCTTAAGCCTTTCCATGGCATCGCGTAGCGCCGAATAGTCGTCGCCCTCTTCCGGGAAGACGCCGGCAAAAACCATTGGTTGCACTTCTCGGTAGCCTGCAAGGGACTTTACATCTGCAACGCTGTCAATGGTCATCGTGTCACCAACTCGGCAGGCGCTAATGTCCTTAAAGCCTGTTACAACATAGCCGATCTGACCTGTCTCAAGTTCTGGCATTGGGTCAAACCCAGGCTTTAGAGCCCCTACTTCAAGCATCTCCGTAGACGCTCGAGTTGCCATCATTTTCATCCTGTCACGCGCGCGGAACTTGCCGTCAACAACCCGCACATACGCAACAACGCCACGATAATCGTCGTAGAACGAATCAAACACCAACGCTCGCGCCGGCTCAACTTCCTTGCCCTTAGGCTGCGGAATTTTTTCGACCACAATATCCAGTAGCTCGCCAACTCCCTCACCGGTCTTTGCAGACACTGAAAAAATATCTTCCGGCTTACAGCCAACCAGCTGCGTCAGCTCCTTCCTACGAGCTTCAATGTCAGCTGCCGGAAGGTCAATTTTATTTAAAACTGGGATGATTTCAAGATTCTGATCCAGCGCCAAGTACAAGTTGCCGATTGTTTGAGCCTGTACACCTTGAGTAGCGTCAACGAGAAGAATCGCCCCCTCAACAGCTGCAAGCGATCGGCTCACCTCATAGTTAAAATCAACATGCCCCGGAGTATCAATTAAGTTTAGTGTGTACTCCTTGCCGTCTTTGACATGCTTCATTCGGACAGGCGCAAGCTTGATTGTAATCCCACGTTCGCGCTCAAGATCCATACTGTCGAGAACCTGCTCCTGCATATTTCTCTTTTCAATCGTGCCTGTGATCTCAAGCAACCGATCGGCAAGGGTAGACTTGCCGTGGTCGATGTGCGCAATAATGCAAAAGTTTCGGATTTGATTTTGGTTGGTCACAGGCGTGAGTAAGTAGATAGTAGTAAGTAGTCAAAGGGTACAATAAATTGGCGATTCTGTCGAGATGTTGGCAGGTTCAACCCTGAAGGTTGCTGCAACCTTCAGGGTTGAACCTGCACGCTTGACCAAATCGACCAAAACTGCTAACCTTGCCTCAGCGCCCTAACAAAGGAGACTTAAATGTCGCACGAACCATTGACTCTCGAAGCCGCCCGCGAGCGAGGACTGTACAAAATGCTCGCGTCTTCAATACGAGCGCTACAGGTAGGCAAGCATGAACTCAACCTAGGCTGGGAGACGGCCTACAATTTGGAAAGACGAGGTATCGTCTGCATCTTCCAACTGTGTGAGCTTACCCTAGATCAGTCATCCCCTATCTGCCATGCGCTAGATAGTGTGGAGATCGAATCAGCTCTAAAAAAAATTAGGCTAGGATACGGCATGAGCTTCAGCGACGAGCTCAAGCACGCTCTACTCAATGAGCCGACCCTGCTGGAGGGACTAGACAGGGTGATCGAAGTCCTGACAGCTGAAGGAACGGCTAAGCGAACCGAACTCAATGCGCTCGACCGCGACCTAGGAGCGCTCAAGATGATCCAACGGGAACTGACTGGCGAGGAAGAGCCAGAATCTATCGATAGAGCCAGCGATTCTGATCCGTCGCTCGATGACCTTCCGCAGGACATCTGCCCGAGAGCAAATGGATCCTAGGGACAAACAACCCGCTTGCGCGATCGCAGGCGGGTTTCTTATTAACCCTGAAGGTTGCTGCAACCTTCAGGGTTAAGCACTAGCGATCACCCCCGAGCCGACCAACTCGTCGTCAACATAAAACGCCACAAACTGCCCAGGCGCTACTGCGCGCTGAGGTTTGTCGAATGTGACTTTCGCCTGTGCTATTGGATGCTGACTACTGGCTACTGGATGCTCACGCTTCACGACACACCCCTGCAACGGTTGACGGTAACGAATTCTAGCCTGGATAGGCTTATTAAAATATGTGTTCAAGTTGCCGGGAACGGTCTCAGTTAGGTCAGTAACGATTATTTCTGATGAATACAATTTTGGGTCATCCTCATGCGCAACAACAACCTCGTCGGTATCCGGCCTGCGCTCGACAACAAAGTACGGATCGCCTCCGCCAATGCCCAAACCCTGGCGCTGGCCAATTGTGTAGTACGCATGGCCTTTGTGTGTTCCAAGAACGCGACCCTCAATATCGACAATATTCCCTTCTCGCGGAGGTATGCTTGTCTTTAAAAACTCAGACAGCTCAATCTTGCCCACAAAGCAAAGTCCTTGGCTATCCTTCTTATCCGCCACGACGATGTTTAGCTCGCGAGCTTTAACGCGAACATCTGACTTTTCCATATCGCCAATCGGAAACATAACGCGCTTGAGCTGACCCTGAGTGAGCTGGCATAGAAAGTAACTCTGATCCTTTCCAGCATCGCGCCCGGCTAAAAGATGAGCCGTGCCGTCGTCATTGCGCCTCACGCGAGCGTAATGCCCTGTCGCGATCATGCTGCAACCCAACTTCTCAGCCTCGCGCAGCAAAAATCCAAACTTCATATACTTATTGCACAGCACATCAGGATTTGGCGTACGCCCTGCTTTGTATTCCTGCACCATGTACTCAAAAACGTTTCGACGATACTCAGACTCAAAATCAAAAGTCAGCAAATCAATCCCAAGCTGGGCAGCAACGCGCGTGGCGTCACGACGATCGTTGTCAGACTCACACCCAGTCCAATTGTGCATATACGCGCCGATAACATCAAAACCCTGCTCCACCAACAAAGCAGCCGACACACTCGAGTCGACCCCGCCGCTCATTGCCATTAGTACTTTAGGCTTATTCATAACGGAATGAGGATAGCACGATTATGAGCATTGATCAAGTATCGGATAGCTCTTCTTTAAGATACCGACGTAACATCAGTCTAAGTGTGCGCTTCCCTGCCGCTGTCTTGAAATACTGTTCCCGACGTTTTGCATCCATCCGATGAAGAAACGTCTCATAGAAGATTAGTTTGATCGGCAACCTGCCCTTGGTCGCAAAGACCTCTCCATTCTTATGGCGCGTGACTCGCTCCTTCAGATCAGTAGAATAGCCGATGTAAAATTTATCGTCGTCACAAAGAAGAACGTAGACATAATACATACAACCATGGCTTAGCACAGATGGTTCCCCTGAAGTAGAGCTGTAAAGGATAAAGCATCAAAATCCTTCACAGCACACTTCAGGGGTAAACCATGAAGTGTGACATCAGCAAAAAGCAAAGACACCAGCGTTTGCTGATGTCTCTACTTCATGGTTCCCGGGCAGGGATTCGAACCCCGATTTTCTGGACCAGAACCAGACGTCCTGCCGTTAGACTACCCGGGAATGTTGCAGGGAGATAATAACAGGAATTGCTCTTTTCGTCAACTACTCCACCACCGTTCCCCCAAAAGCCGAGGCGAGGTTTTCGAGTGCTGCTTCTTGTTCGCCTCCGATCATATCTGCCACGATCGTCACCTTAACTAGCATGACTTCTTCAATCGCCGCTTCCAGAATTTCAGCGTTTTTTCTCTGATTTAGAGTATCGCAATGAAACGAATGTTCAAAGCCGATCGTTACTGAATTGCCTACCATCGATATTGGCTTAGCGCAATGCAGTACCAACGGCAATGCTATGTTGCGTCTTGAAACAGCTTCGCAGCAGCGCTTCCATTTGTTTTGTAATTCTTCGATAGAGAAAGAGACCCGCGAGGTCTCTGGGGCTCCTTGGGATTTTGAGAGAGGAGGTTGAGGGATTTTGAGGGAATTTGAGGGAGCTTCTGAATCGGGGGGAGATTGAGGGGTGTTGAGGGATGCTGAGGGAGGTTGAATATCAGGAGGAGATTGAGGGATGTTGAGAGAGGTTGAGGGATTTTGAGGGTCGCACATCTTGACCACGACGATCTCGAGCGGTAAGTGCGGCATTGCATCTGGCGCAAGCTTAGCGCGAGCTTCCAGCATTGCGTCAATAAACTCGGCGCACCGATTAACACTCATAAATTCCATCATTGAACGCATCTTCGCAGTCGTGGCAGCGTCGTAGTGATCGTGAACCGGACCGTCGAGAGCGAGCAAAAGCATTGTTCGGACAAGATCTATTAACTCGTCTGTCAAATTCTGCACCGACCCGCCTTGATCAACAAAATTGTTCAACGCTTCAATCCCACTCTTCGCATCGCGCCTGGCTACAGCGTCAACCAAGCCAACAACCGTTGCCGTATTAGTTACTGGTAAAATTATAGAAGCTTCCTCAACGCCAATCGTTTTCTCTCCAAGCGCCAAAATCTGCCCAAACAAACTTTCCGCATCGCGCAAACACCCCTCGGAAAGCCTGGCGATCGAGCTTAAAACTTCGTCGTCAATCTTGACTCCTTCGGATTTGGCAATCATCTTGAGCCTGTCGATCATATCCTGAGCAGCAATCCTGTGGAAATCGAATCGCTGGCAACGCGAAAGAATAGTCTGCGGAATTTTATGAATCTCGGTAGTAGCCAGAACAAAAATCACATTAGCCGGCGGCTCCTCCAAAGTCTTCAGAAGCGCATTAAAAGCCGAACCGGAAAGCATATGCACCTCATCGATAATGAAAACTTTGTTCTTTCCCTGACCTGGAGCAAACCGAACAGCTTCGATGATGTTCTCGCGCACGTTATCTACTCCGGTGTGTGATGCAGCGTCGATCTCAACAACGTCGAGCGCCTTGCCGAGCATAAACTCTTTACAATGCGCGCACTTTCCACACGCCTCGTTCGCGCCCTCTGCTCGATCTTCACAATTGACTGTTTTAGCCAACAATCGCGCAATTGTAGTTTTTCCAATTCCACGCGGGCCAGAAAATAAATACGCGTGAGCAACATTGCCGCTCAAAATTTGACTCTGCAGCGTTGTTTTTATATGCCCCTGACCAGTAACGTCACTAAAGCTTGAAGGGCGGTATTTACGGTAAATTACTTCTGTCATACCCGGATAGTACAACTTCGAATGATGCCAACGGTAAACTGTGGCATCAAAGTTGTAGAGTTAAATATGATTTTATCTAAAAGGTGGCTCTCAACTCGGCACTATCAACCCCTTAATATCGAAGTTGTACTACCGAGCATACGGGAAGCATTTTAACATAAGACGGCGAAAAAACAAAAGTAGACAGCTACTGACTACTGTCTACTGACTACTGGATGCTAGTTGCCGATCACAAACTCGGCGGAACAGGCTCAGCCGTTGTAGGCTTTGACATTCCAATCCCGGCCCTAATCCTAATCTCGCGGTCAACAATATCTCTTGGACGGCCATAAGTCAGGCGCGAGATCTCCTTAAGAGCATCGGCAAGCTTTTTGTTCGGCTCGCCTGGCCATTCCGTTTTAAGCGTGTAAGGCTTTAACAACTTTTCATTTGCAACAGTTTTTGCATTCCAAGTAAACTTTCCTGTGTTCATTAAGTCGTAAGGGCTAAATGTAGGCTCAAACACCTTGGCAAGAACCTCAACATCGTCCGGACCAATCCGCGCCGATAACATGCTGCCAACGTTACCAAGCACAGCGTCGCGAATTTCCGTCCTGCCACTCTCATCAGTCAATTGCCCCATGTACTGATGCGCAAGAATTAGGTTCAACTTGTATTTTCGAGCCTCGGACAAAATAGTCGCAATCGACGGAGTAATATAATTTTGGAACTCGTCAATATAGAGGTAAAAGTCCCTGCGTTCGTCTTCTGGAATGTCTGCCCTGCTAAACGCTGCCATTTGCAATTTGGAAATAAGAATGAGCCCGATTAGATTTGAGTTCACTTCGCCGGTTTTACCTTTGGACAAGTTAACTAGCAAAATTTTACCCTCGTCCATAATTTCGCGAAAATTGAAGGCGCTATTTTTCTGCCCAATAATATTGCGCATCATCTCGTTTTCCACAAACCTACCAACCTTAGAAACCAGGTAGCCCATAGTTTCCGACTTATGGTAATCGCTCGTTTTTGCCATTTCGTCCTCCCAGAAACTTCGTACAACAGGATCCTTAACGCGCGCAATCCATTTGGCCTGGAACTTATCGTCAGCGATAATCCGCGGAATTTCGATCAAAGTCCCTGTGTCAGACAAGTCGGCCATCAAGGTCAGCATGAAGTTCCTCATGTAGTGCTCAAACATTGGCCCCATTGTTTCCGGCGGGAACAGCATATAAAAGATCGAGATCATTTCCTGCACGGCAAAGTCGCGCATGTTCTCATCTGGCGCCTCAAGCATATTCAAGCCCATTGGCCGCTCAATGTCTGACGGGTTGAAGTAGATAACATCGTCGATTCTATTCTTTGGGATTTGACCAAGCACAGCATCGGCCAAGTCGCCATGCGGATCAAGCACAGCCACGCCTTTCCCTGCCTTAATGTCCTGATTAATCAGTGAGCGCAAAAAGACCGATTTACCTGTACCGGTTTTACCAATGATGTAAAAATGTCTTCGGCGGTCAGAATCCCCAATGAATACATCGGTTCTAACTCCGCGATATTCGTTGTATCCAAGACGCAAACCCTCCTTGGCTATCTCCGGTGGCACAGGCGCCACGCGCGATTCCAGCCAGCGAATGTTTGGGGTCTCCGTTGACGCCAAAGGCAAATGCCACAAGCTAGCCATTTCCTCAGTGTTCAAAACAATACTGTACTTTGGATTAAAGCCGCGGTAAATAAAATCTCGAACTATCCTAGATTTCTTATTTGGAATCTCAGCACTAAAAGCATTGCCGTATTCGTAGATATTAAATTGGTTGAACGCCTTCAGGGCACCGTCCAAATCTTCCTTAACCGACTGAGCGCTCTTGCCCGACGCTACAACTCGAATATTGGCCTCTATCCCGGCCTTGGTCATCTTGGCCTCGATGCGCTGCGACATCTGCTCTTCAGCCTGAGTCAGCTTCCTTGGCTCTTCCGGCTTGTCTTTATCTTTCGACTTAAACATGTCTTTCCAGGTCGATTTACCCTTCAGCGCATCTTCAAACGACATGCCCTTGTTCATGTTTTTGACCACCTTTTTGCCCAAGCCCCGCCAGCCCGGGCGAGCCGAGCGAACAATGTACTGGATTGCCACGCCCTCGCCTTCGCCGATCTTTGAAAGCGCGTTGGTAATTCCATCGAGCGGATCAGACTCACTCTCCTTGTAGGTCTTCACCGGCAACATGGACTGACGCTTAAAATTCAAATACCCGCCGGCAACAGTGGAAGTCGGCGTGAACAAGTTATAATCTTCAACCGGCTCAATTGCCGCGTCAGGATACTGCGCATGCAACTGCTCCTCAATAAAGTCCCTCATGTACACCGGAACTGTCACATAAAAATCGATCATTTTGTCGATTACGACAATCTCCAAAGCCAACGAATCGGTCCTGCCAAAAAGCCATGCGCTAAAACCCTTCTGAGCTGTCAAGCCACCGATCGCGCTATAAAATGTCTCGGCAATTGCAATGTCTTCCTGCCACTGCGCTATTGTGGCATCGCCCTTAACATCTCCTTCGGTTACAAACTTTGGCACCAAAACTTGCAAAGTGATGTTTTGATACTGCCCGCCGTGAATATTGCGGTTTTTCTGCAGAAAGTGTCGCAATAGGTAAACCGACCCCACTGCTGCAAAAATTATTAGCGCTACTGTAATCAAAATCGTAAGTGCCTGAAAAGCATCAACCTGTGTGAAAGCGGGCTGAGTTGGAGCGCCTACTGTGATTTGGATCAATCCGATGTACATGCTACTAAATAGGCAATCTTGAAGTGACACTAATGACCAATGCCCAACTATCAATTCCCAATGAATCCCCAATATCCAACCCCTAATTGGTTATTGGGTACTTGTGAATTGGTCATTCTACTGTTTCTCGATATAATTCAAAACCTTGTCTGTCCTAATCTTCGCCTCCTGCTCTAAGAAAAACTTATTCACACCCGGAATCATTTTTAGCCAATCGCTAATAAGCTTTAATACTTTTCGAGCCGTAATTTTGCCCTTATCAACCATTTCTTTGATGGCCGCAGCGACTTCCTCACCCCTTTGTTTGAAAGCTGGCCTTCTATCTGCCGGAAGCGCAAGGAAAATATCGGTAAGGTCATCGGCAAGAATCTCTTCAATGTCTTCGGTGACTTTATCTTTCTCTGGCCTTATCGATGACGGCTGAGCAGTCGGCGTCTCCGCGACCTCGACAACCGGCGCTTCTTTTTTCTCTTTTACCTCTTTCACTTTTTTCACCTCTTCCACCTCCGCAAGCTCTTTCACCTCCCCAACCTCAACAACTTCCGGCTTTTCCGAAAGTGCTTCTTTTTTCTTTGGCTTCATTGCATCTGCCATGTACTTATTTTACCACATTCCCGCACGTAACCCTAAAGGTTTCTGAACCTTTAGGGTTGTTTAGTCTCGCTTTTCGCGAACCCTTTGCCCTGTTGAAGTATCCTCCACAGTAAAACCCTCCTCGGCAATCTTTCCGCGAATTACATCTGACTGACTCCAATCTTTTTCTGCGCGAGCTTTTTGACGCTCGGCTAGCAACTTTTTAATCTTTTCCGATACCTGAACAGGCCTTGCCACATACTCGCCAAGCTGAAGGCCCAGCACCTCGTCGAGTTTTAGAATCGTCGCTGATTTCGCAGACGATTCCATTTTTTCATCATTAACAATCCCCCACAGCTCTGCAACAGCGCCAGGCATATCCAAATCGTCGTTGATTTTGGCCTTGAATCGATCGACCGCGTTTGCATCTGCCTCGCCCGGGCTGTCCCACTCGCGCGCAGAATCGCGCAGGTTATTCAACGCATTTTGAGCTCCCTCAAGCGCTTCCCAAGTGAAATTAAGCTTCGACCTGTAGTGGGCTGTGAAAGTAAAATATCGGTACGCCAGCGGATCAAAGCCCTTTTCGATAAGATCATCTACCGTGTAAACATTTCCGAGCGACTTGCTCATTTTCCCGCCGTCAATTAGCAAAAACTCACCATGTAACCAATAATTAGCCAGCTTGTTGCCGCGCGCGGCAATCGTCTGAGCCATTTCGTTTTCGTGATGCACTGGCGCCAGATCTATCCCGCCGGTGTGAACATCAAAAGGCGAGTCCAGATACTTTTCACTCATGGCGCTACATTCAATGTGCCAACCTGGAAAGCCAACGCCCCAAGGAGAATCCCACTCCATTTGGCGGTGCCCGTCTGCTGGCGAGTACTTCCAAAGCGCAAAGTCGCTTGGATTGCGTTTTTCCTTATTGGCCTCCACGCGCGCGCCTTCTTCTTTTTCTTCAAGCTTTTGACCGCTAAACTTACCATAGCTGGCGAGCTTAGAAGTATCAAAATAAACCCCATCGCTTGTCCTGTACGTAATTCCCTTCTCCTCAAGTGCCTTAATAAAAGCAATCTGATCTTCAATGTGTTCAGTTGCCTTTGGCATTGTAGTCGGGCGCTTGTTGCCAAGACGATTCTGATCTTTGAGGAATCTCTCAGTGTAAAACTCGGCAACATCCCAAGCGCTCTTTCCTTCGCGACGCATGGCCACGATCATTTTGTCCTCGCCTTCGTCAGCATCATCAGTAAGATGGCCGACATCGGTGATATTCATAACGTGGCGGACTTCATAACCGTTAAACTCAAGCATGCGACGAAGAACATCGCTCATTATGAAAGTCCTAAAATTGCCAATGCTCGCAGTCTGATAAACAGTTGGACCACAAGAATACATGCCGACTTTTCCTTTGTGGATCGGTGTAAACTCCTCCTTCCTCCGAGTGAGTGTGTTGTAGAGGGTAATAGGCATAGCGGTGTGCGAGAGTTAGTAGGAAGTAGGTAGTAGGAAGTAGGTTTGGATGCAGGTATTATAGCCGAGTTTTACGTAAAAGTTAAGGTTTCAAAGGTTTCAAGGGTCGCAAAGGTTTCAGAAGCTCAGTCCGTAGGTCTGTAACGTAAATCAAAATCCCCACTGCTATTTCTAACAGCGGGGACAGGGTGCGGGCTCTAGGCGCGCACCTTGGCGACCTCCAGACTGGCGATCGTGAAGCCGGTTGCTTCTTCGATCTCCCTCCTGCGATCGCGCATGCGATCCATGCGCTCTGCCATTTCATGAACCATGTCGATGGCCGAGTGCGAACGCACCGACTGCTGGCCGAATTCGCCTTCACACGCCCTGCGACGGGCGTACTCAACCTGGCTCTCCAGCCATTCTTGGTCGGCCCTGCATGCCACGAGAAAGTCCTTCACCTTCTGGCGGTCGGTGTCCTTCTCGATTAACCCAAGCTCCAGCTGATCCTGAAGACCGGCGAGGAACTTCACTTGCCTGTTCCAGCTCTCCAAGCCTTCGAGCAAGGACCGGAATAGCTTGTAGCGGTCGTCCTCAAGCAGAAACTTACCGGGCTTCCTTCCGCCGAGTGAAACATGGCTCACTTCAAGACTTGGAGCGAGCTCCTTATCTGCGAAGAAGAAATACACCCCTCTTACGACCGCGAGTACGGCCTGTAGGCCGAGCGGCCGCTTGCCACGAACTTCATCCGGAATCAGCTCTGACCTCACCACATGATAGGCGAATAGGCCGATCGCCAAGAACGGAAAGGTAGCGAATCCTGCCAAGACCGCGGCCAAACCGACACCAACTTTCGTGATAGGGCTAATGTTCTGCCAATCCTGATCCAACATGCCCGACAAGCCCATTGCGACAATCATCACGACTGCGGTGGCCAACAGGTAAAATGGGGTCGCGATGGGGCCGAGCCACAGTGCGAGCGGCACTGCGAGCGCTGCCCAACCCAACATGGCCGACGGGTACCACTTCCCAATCTTCATTGCCATGTCACGGCTGAACGCGCGCTTGCGCGCGAATGCCTGCTGCTCGTGTAGCAGAAGCGTCACGCAGTCGAGCTTGTTTGCCAGATCTGCCGGCAAACTCTCGATTTTGAACTTCTTGAAAGGAGCAAGCGAATCACTCATGTTTTTCTCCAGTTTTTCAAGTTTTTGTCGATCTAAAGAACTGCCTACAGTATACCATTTTGGGCTTTTTGTCAAGCTGTCGCGGGGTGTTACAAACCTACAAAATTCAACCCAAAAACCGGGTGGCAGATCCCGGTTTTATCTAATCCTACTGGCTACTGGCTGCTGTCTACTGACTACTTTCATTAACTGGCGGCTGACTGCTGTACATGCCCTGCCCGCGCTCGATTGGCGGCTTTGGGAATCGTGGTTTTTCAAATACAGGCTTTGGTTCTCCTTCAACATGCTCAGGCGGTACAAAATCTTTTGGCAAATCCTCAGGCCGTACGAAATCATCCGGCAACTTTGGAGGCGCTCCAAACATGTGCATCTGCGGCATTATCGCCTGCCTTTCTTCCGGAGTCAAATCAGCCTCGTTAATCTTCTCCTGTAGCGCCTGCATTTTTTCATCAATTTCCCCAGGCGATGGTCTGCGGTCAATATTATTGACAAATACGGTTTCAAACAGATGGTTGTAACGAAGATTCTGCGCTTGCAAACGGTCAATTAACCCTCTTCGAAATTCAAGATCGTCCCTGGCGCGAATCAGCTCATCAACAGTAACATCCAGCTCCTCGGCGATCTTCTCAAGATGCCCCGGACCCAACCGCTCTTCGCGCATCATCACCTCGCCCTCAGCAATTCGGCGCTCCATCATGCGCGCATGAAACTCCGCAGCGCCCTCTGGGGAACGAGGCAACAACGCCTCTACAGCTTCAATCCCCCGCTTGAACGGATGCAGAAAATGACCTTGCGTGACTTCCGGACTTGCGTACGCATAACTCCCCATGCCCATGGTCACCAACACGACTACCAGAGCCACTGGCATTGCAAGCGCGCGCTTGAACGAAGGCCTGTTTGCCGGATATTCGCGGCCAAACTCATCGCCAAGCTCGCTTGCAAGAGCGTTCTTAAATCCACGCTCAGGCTTTCCGGCCTTTTTAATTTCTTTTAAGTTTCGTTTGATTTCTTTCATAAATTATAAAATAACATGGTTTATTATCGCAAAGCAGGGTTTATTGACTGTCGACATGGTTTATTTTTCGTGTAGCCTGATTAAAATCCCAGCTAGTCACCTTAACCTCTGCGCTCTTCGCCATAACCTCTCCGCCATCTGCTAAAACCTCTTCGTTTCTCGCCTTAACCTCTGCGTCCTCAGCGATAACCTCCTTGTTGATTGTTAATGAATTATTCTGATTTTCGAAAATCGTTTTTAAATTTTTCATTGCTCTATGGGCATCGATCCGAGCAGCCCCGGCAGTCTTGCCGAGTAACTCACCAATTTCTTTATATCGATAACCGAGCAAATACTTTAGCTCAATTATGTGTTTTTCTTTATCGTCAAGCTCGCACAAAGCAATATTTAGTCGATACTTGTCGTCGGCCTTGATTAAATCATCACGGCCATCAGTGCCCTCAATCTTGAACGCGATTTGATCAATGTCGATTACATCCTTTCGATCCCTCCAATGGTTGATTACATGATTGCGGGCAATGGTCATAATCCAGGCGTTCTGAGACTGCGCCGGATCATACACCGCAAAACTCCGTAGAGCCTTTATGAAAATCTCGCTCGTAAGATCTTCTGCCACTTCCCTGTTCATGTTTACACGATAGAACACAAATCGATACACTCGACTGAAATGTTTATTGTAGAATTTGTTGAAATTTGACTTGGTAAGTTGCATAAACTTAAATAACTGACGCTTTTGCTTTACACGGCCTGTGAATAAATGTTACTTCGAGTCTATTTTGAGCTTAAACATTGGCATATTTTGGTTAAAAAGTAAAGGGGGTAATCGGATCGCGAAGGGGTTAATCGTAAACAAGAGTTCACAGTTAACAGTTCACAGTTCAGCGACTTGCAATTTTCTACTTATGACTTGAAACATTTGACTTTAGACTTTCCGACTTTAGACTAAATTAAACCCGGCCGTAACGACCGGGCTAGAATCAGGGATCGCGCTGAAGCGTGGCGAACAAAGGGGTTGCTAGCCACTGGTCGTGGCCCTTGGGCTCGAGGCGCTGCTGGCAGACCTTCATGAGCGCCGAATAGGTCGCAGGCAGTGGCGAACCCGGGTCGGCGGCCAGTTCTTTGCACTCAGGAGTATCGACTGGCACGGCCTTCTCTTGTTCGCCCAGCGGATCACGCTCCCACCATCCTGCACGCGAAAGCGACTTTGCCGTCTCCCGCTCCTTCCACTCGCGCGGGTCGTAGAAGACCCTTGACCTGCTGTCATATGCCCTCACAGCGACCACTCCGGCGGCAAAGATCCTCATGCCGATCGGCCACTCATGCTTGAACTTGCCGACCACAAGCATTTCACGCACGGCATCAATCAACTCTTTCCCTACCTCTTTCACTGCCATGTTACCTCCGTTTTTTTGATATAAATGACTACGCCCAAACTAGCATAAACCAACGATTCTGTCAATATATGCTACAATATCGCCATATGGACAAAAACAAGATCTTCGACGTAATTAAGGCCTTAGAGCTCCCAATCAAAGACTTTGCGATTGTTTCAAGCGGACCTATGATTGTTCGCAATCTTATCCCGTGCAATCACGACATTGATATTCTAGCGCGCGGCAAGGCTTGGGAAATGGTAACTAAACTCGGCGAGGTTACGCAGGCTGCTATGCGCGACCACATGGTTAAACTCGAAAATGGTACGATTGAGATTTTTGATGGCTGGGCGCCGTCGGACAGGAGCGATGATGAATTGATCGACTCGGCTGAGATGATTGACGGGTTGCCGTTCGTAAAGCTTGAGTACGTTCTGGAGTACAAAAAGAAGTTAGGTCGAGTTAAAGATTTGAAGCATGTTGAGATTTTGGAAGCTTATTTGGACAAACAAAAAAAGGCCTAGGTGGCAAAAGAGGTTAGAAAGAGGTTATAGAGAGGTTAAGCGCGGCCGCGGGTTCCGAGGAGTAATGCCACGGGTGCTAAAGGCCAAAGTATTAGCGCAAGATCGCTCGCAAGTACGCCTCGTACGACCGGAGAAAGTGAACCAATAACATCGGCTGGTAAAAACATAAACACAGCGGTTAAAAACAGCCCAGTAAATACAGTTGCGAAAATAGCAGACTCCCAACTCGAAGGCACCACAGACGGCTCAGAAAAGCCGTTTTTTGCTACAACGCCGAAAATAATCAAGAACAGCACTACAAACATTCCAATCTCGCCGTAATAAGGCTCTGGGCCAATCGCGGGCGCAGCGTCGATCCAAAAACTTGTAATCATCATAGCCGCAATCGCCATGTAAAGCGCATAAATCATGGTCATATTGTAGTCCTTGCCAAGCGTGTACGCATACACAATAACGAGCGCAAGTACGCCAAGAACAATCAGCAGGTCAGCTGTGAAGATGTCTGTGTTGATTTCGCTAAGTTGTTCGAGTGTGTCGGTTGGCATGGGGTGATTATACCATATCGGAAAGCGTGGGGGTTAATCGGATCGCGAAGGGGTTAACGAGAGTGCCGGGGGGTTAACGGTGGGCTGAAGGGGTTAATCGATGCGCAAGAGTTGACAGTTGATGGTTCACAGTTCACGGTTCATTAACAAAATGAAAACCGCATCTTGATGTTATCGCTGATGCGGTCGGTAGGGTCGCGGGCCTGTCCACGATCTACGATGGCGATGGCGATGGCGCGGAAGAGTCTTCACGCTTCTCCGACGGCTTGTTGTCGATCTTGGCCTGAGCGCAGTCCTCCGGACGGCGCCTCTTGGCCTTGAGAATATCCACGAACTCTGGCGTCATCATGCACGCCTTGCTACCTGCAACAGATGCCATAACTCACCTCCTTGTTGTACTTTTATGATACCACTGATTGCCGCAGTTGGTAAATCTATACAGGCAAAATACCGTCATTGCGAGGAGCCCTGCAACTCGGCGACGAAGCAATCTACGCGCTAGATCGCTTCGCTAAACGACAAGCAGCCACTCGCGATGACGAAAAACTATTTTTCTCGCGTAAATCCAATCCCTCAACTAACTTATTCTCCATCTTACTCCGATCGTCCTAAGACGGTAAATTACTTTTCTCGTAGATCCAGTTCTTCGACCAACTTCTTTTCCTTCCGGCCTAATCGAGTCGGCGTTACAACTTGAACGATTACAATCTGATCGCCTCGACCGCGGGCGGTTTGGACTCCTTTCCCGCGCAGCTTAAGCTTGTCGCCAGCTTGAGTCCCGGCTGGAATTTTCAGCTTAACCTTACCATCAACCGTGTCAACCTCAACTTCATCGCCCAAAGCCGCCTGAGTAAAACCGATCTTTTTATCAACATAAATATTGTTGCCTTCGCGACGAAAACGCGGGTCAACATCAACATGCACGCGCAAGTACAAATCACCCGCATTGCCACTCGCCCCAATCGCCTCGCCCTGCCCGCGCACGCGAATCTGCATTCCGTTCTCAATCCCGGCCGGAATTTCAACTCGAATGGTGCTACGGCCGTATTCCAGGCCGATTCCGTGGCAAGTTGAGCATTTGGTCTCCGGGTCCTCTCCTCGGCCCTGACAGGCCGTGCAGGCAGTCTGGCGCTGCATTGTGCCAAACATAGTACGCTGCACCACTGTTTCCATTCCACTGCCTTTGCACGCGTCGCAAGTCTTCATGTTTGTGCCAGGTTCAGCTCCAACACCTCCACAGCGCTCGCAATCGCTATTCTTCGATACTTGAAGTTCCTTTTCGACTCCAAAAACCGATTCTTTAAAACTCAACTTAACATCGACTGCAATGTCAGCCCCTCGCGCCCTGCGAGATCGACCGCCGCCACCCCCAAACCCTCCTCCGAAAATATCACCAAAAATATCTCCCAAGTCTTCAAAATTAACACCTTGGCCGCTAAAACCTCCTCCAGGAAAACCTCCAGCACCATCAAAAGTAGTACCAAACTGGTCGTACTGCGCGCGCTTTTCATCGTCATGCAAAATATGATACGCCTCGTTAATCTCTTTAAACTTGGCTTCATCCCCGCCCTTGTCCGGATGATGCTCATGCGCAAGGCGCCTAAAAGCCCGCTTAACTTCATCCTTCGAAGCGGTTTTATCGACCCCCAATGTTGCGTAGTAATCTTTGGACATGTTTTTATTTTCCCCCCCTTTTTAAGGGGGGATTAAGGGGGGTTACTCGCTTAATCGCTTTAAAGCAACCTTTATTTGATCAATAACCCCCTCGATACTCTCGTAAACATCAATGTTTGTAAATCTGATTGTCGTAATCGCATTATCTGACATTAAGTAACCTCTTTGCTTGTCATGGTCGCGACCCAGATCGTCGAAATGGCTATCTCCATCAATCTCAACAACAAGCTTAACCTTCGCACAGTAGAAATCAACAACATAGGGCCCAATCCCCTGCTGTCTACGAAACTTGA
This sequence comes from bacterium, assembly GCA_043818555.1. Classification (GTDB taxonomy): domain Bacteria; phylum Patescibacteriota; class Patescibacteriia; order UBA9934; family UBA9934; genus JAUYIW01. Next base: position 54,165 of record JBDRFP010000002.1, read on the forward strand.
ACCCGTCGACCTGTGAACCGCGTAAATATTGCCACAGTCTCTGCTCTGCAGGCGTCATTTTTCGCCGTAGCTTTCTACGAAAATCAATGCTACTCGTCCAGTTGTACAGCTTTCGATCCATAGTAACCACCCCCTACCCCTCCTTAAAAAGGAGGGGGGTCGAAATTAACTAAACAGCTTTTTCTTGTCCTCCTCCTTCACAACCTTCGCCTTTGCGTCAACGACCTTTTGCTGGCCCTTGCCAACAGTCTTCTTCCAAATAAAGTTTCGTACAGGTGGAAACGAGAGGATGGTTAGAATTGCACTCCCAATACCGAGAGCACCCTTCCACATGTAGTGAAGCATTTTTTTCATATGACAAGCGTTAGATTAAACTTTGGTCTTTTAATTTTTGTGCGAGTTTCTTTCCTGCGCGGACGCGGTGAGAAAGCTCGGATTTTTTATCGTATCGTTCTGCAAGCGTGGCTCCAACATCTTCTGCCCAGAAAATCGTATCAAACGGCAGGCCCGGCTTGTACTCTGCAGTTCTAGCCTCAGTAATCCGACCATTTAGATGCCCCTCCACTGCAATCTTATTTCCGTCAGGATCTACATACACCATTGCTGTCGTAAACCTTGCTGTGCGTTTTTCAAGAGGCACTCCTTCAAGCTTTTCAAGGCACAAGTCGATCAACTCCTCGTCTTCAGCCTCGTAACCCGGCCATCTGCGAACCTTTAGCCCAGGCTCGCCATCCAGCGCGTCGATGAATAACCCAGTATCGTCCCCGATCGTCGGCAGTCCACTAGCCTCCATACCAGCGCGCGCCTTCTTGAGCGCATTACCCTCAAGCGTTTGCTGATCTTCGTCAACGTCAAGTTCGATACCCCGATCTTTAAGCGTGACCGTATCGATCCCACCGAGAATCTTCGAAATCTCCTCGGCTTTACCTTGATTGTTAGTGCAGACTAGAATTGGCATACATGCATCTGTCATTGCGAGGAGCTCAGAAACTCGGCGACGAAGCAATCTAACGAGTAGATTGCTTCGCTAAACGACAAACGACCACTCGCAATGACGAATTAAATTTATTTTTCGCTTTCCGATCCTTGATCATCAACATCCTTAAACTCAGCGTCTTTTACTTCAGGCTCGGCGTCGGCAGGTTGATCCCCAGTTTCTGACGCTTGAGCCCCAGTTGCCTGCTCTTGCTGGTACATTTTTGCCCCAATCTTCTGAGCCTCTGTGGATAACTCATCAGACGCCTTTTTAATAGCATCGATATCGTCTCCGTCTTTAACAGCCTTCAAAGCATCGATCTTTTCGCCAATTACTTTCTTTTCATCGTCAGCGATCTTTTCGCCATACTCACTCATCATTTTCTCAGTTGTGTAGACCATTGTATCAGCCACATTCCTAACTTCAATCTGCTCCTTTTTCTTTTTATCATCCTCAGCGTGAGTTTCCGCGTCAGCCTTCATCTTTTCGATCTCCTCGTCGCTAAGCCCTGACGAAGCTGTGATTGTAATCTTCTGCTCACGACCGGTCGCCTTGTCCGCAGCCTTTACGTTTAAGATTCCATTAGCGTCAATATCAAACGAAACTTCAACCTGCGGGATTCCTCGCGGCGCCGGTGGAATGCCGTCCAGCATAAACTGCCCGAGCAGTTTGTTGTCGACCGCCATCTGACGCTCGCCCTGGTAAACTTTAACATCTACCGAAGGTTGGTTGTCAGCAGCGGTTGAGAAAATTTGACTCTTGCTTGTTGGAATAGTGCTGTTTCGATCGATCAGCTTGGTGAACACACCGCCGAGCGTCTCAATGCCAAACGACAACGGCGTAACATCGAGAAGTAAAATATCTTTCACATCGCCCTGCAAAACTCCAGCCTGAACAGCCGCGCCAAGCGCCACCACTTCGTCCGGGTTCACACTAATGTTTGGTTTCTTGCCAAAGAACTCCTCAACTCGCTTTTGCACAATTGGCATGCGAGTCATCCCGCCGACCAGAACGATCTCTTCGATCGCGCTAGCGTCCAACTTGGCATCAGCCAAAGCCCTTTTAACTGGCTCTAGGGTTTTATCTACAAGTGGCGACACCAGCTCTTCAAGCTTTGAGCGCGTTAGTTTCATAACAAGGTGCTTTGGACCTTCAGCGCCCTGAGTAATAAATGGCTGATTAATCTCGGTTTCTTGAGCTGTGGATAACTCGATTTTAGCTCGCTCAGCAGCATCTTTCACGCGCTGCATGGCCAAAGAGTCGCCTGCCAAATCAACACCCTCCTGAGTCTTGAACTCTTGAATTATCCAGTCAATTATCACCTTGTCAAAGTCGTCACCGCCCAAATGAGTGTCGCCGTTGGTTGAAATAACCTCAACAGTTGAATCGGAAACATCGAGCACTGACACATCAAAAGTTCCGCCTCCTAGATCGTACACAAGAATCTGCTGGCCAACTTTTTTATCAAATCCGTATGCCAGCGCAGCCGCGGTCGGCTCGTTGATTATACGCGATACTTTCAAACCGGCAATCTCACCAGCGTCCTTAGTAGCCTGGCGCTGTGAGTCATCAAAGTAAGCCGGCACAGTAATCACCGCCTCAGTTACAGGCTCGCCAAGACGCTCTTCGGCATCGGCCTTCATCTTTTGGAGAATCATTGCGCTCACTTCCTGCGGCGTATGCTCCTTATCTCCAATCTTCACTGCCACACCTTCGCCACGAGCAACAATTTCAAACGGCATCACTTTAACATCGTTTTGAATCTCATCGTCGGAAAACCTGCGTCCAATCAGGCGCTTAATCGAGTAAAGTGTGTTATTTGGATTTGTAACTGCCTGACGCTTTGCCGGCACGCCAACCAGGCGCTCGTTATTCTTTGTGATTGCCACCATTGACGGCGTGGTACGCGCGCCCTCCTTGTTTTCTAAAATTTTCGGCTGTCCACCCTCCATTACAGCCATTGCGGAATTGGTAGTTCCAAGGTCTATTCCTAGAATTTTTGACATAATGTTTCAATTACGAATGTTTATTTCCCAGCCTGCGGAGTTTTATTCCGGCTTGCCGAGTTTTATTCCTTAAAGCTTAGATTTATTGTCGAATAGGTCGTATGGGTCCTATAGGTCCTATCCTGACCCTTGATCTTCTGTGACCTGATTCACAATTACCATAGCTGGTCGCAAAACCCCCTTTCCAAGCGTCCAGCCTTTTTGCACAACTTCCAAAATCGCCCCATCAGCAGCATCTTTTTCATTCCTCATACCAACCGCTTCATGCAAATTCGGATCAAATTTCCCTGTACTACTAATCTCATGCACTCTATGAAGTTCGAAAACATGTTCAAGTTGACTATGTGCACAAGCGACCCCCTTTAGCCAATTTTCGATCTCAGCTCGCTTGGCTTTGTCGAGCGCTGATAAATCCGGCTGATGACACTCTGTCTGTTCCAAGGCATCCATTGCATTAAGTAGTTCAAGAAAAATATCAGATTCGTAACGATACAAAGATTTAAACACCCGGCTTTCAGTATCGCGCTTTAGGTTCTCATAGTCAGCCAACGCGCGCTTCCAGCCATCCAGATACTCTGCACACTTGGCCTCGAGTTCCTGATCGACTTCTACGCTTTCTATGTCTTCTACGTTTTTTACATCTTTCTTCTTACTCATAATTCTTCATCTAATAACTTCTTAGCTTCGCGTAGCAACTTCATGTTTCTCCCATAATCCATACGAAGCGGGCCAACTAAGCCCATAATTCCTGTAAATCCTCCAGGCATTTTATATTTTACAAGCATCGTTGTCATTTGACTGCCAAACGGACTTTGCTCGCCGATCCAGACGCTAACATCTCTATCGACACGCTCAAAAACATCATTTAAAACATCGTCAAACTTGTCGATAATGCCAGAGAGCTCGCGCAAAGTGTCCACATTGCCAAACTCGGGCTTATCGAAAAGATTTGATATTCCAGTGTAATAATTTTGATTAGAGTCCATTGATGAAAACGCGGTTTCGCCTGAAAGCTCAACAAGACATTTGGCGATTTTGCGAACAATGTCGCGCGGGTCACCAACGTGCTGGCGAGCTTCTACGAGTGGAGCGCGCGGCCGCATCGATCCGGCTGGCTGCATAAACTGCTCAACATAAAGTCGAAAGCCTTCCTCGGTTGGCACGCGCCCGGCAGAAGTGTGCGGTTGGCGGAGCAGTCCGAAATCCTCGAGCGCAACCATTGTATTTCGTACCGTAGCCGATGAACACCCAAGGCTAAACTTGTTAACTAAAATTTGCGAAGCAACCGGCTGTGCTGTTTTTACATAATGCTCAATTATGGCTGAAAGTATTTGTGACTGTCTGTCGGAAAGCATAAGACAAATTTCCAATTCACAAGCACCCAATCCCCAATGAATTCCCAATGTCCAATCTCCAATTGGTCATTGGTAATTGGATATTCATTGTATATTGGCTAGTTGGTCATTGGACATTACTCGATCGTTAGCAGTCAGTATTATAGACTGCTAAGTTTGAACCGTCAAGTTTTTAGACCTACAGACTACAGATTTTTTTGGATTTACAGATCGAAAAACTCGTACTTCATTCTGTATATCTGTAAGCAATCAGTAGTCTGTAGGAAATAAAAAATCCCCTCAGCAATAAGCTTCGGGGACCAGACACTCTTCGTCAAGACTCCTAGAAAGAGGGATGCCCTATTCTTCGCCTTCATCCATAGGAGGAGGCAAAACCTTGGGCATACCTGGGACATTGTGCAAGAGCAACGGCCCACTTCGGCCATTGAAAACTTGCGAGTGGTGGCGCGGTAGAGTAACTCCGCGCGCTTGCCGGATCTCTCCAGCTAGAACCTTGAGCTTCAGCACCATGCACTCGTGCCGGGGGCTGAACTCTATGTACGCCTTCGCCGCGCGATCAACAAAGTACTGATCACGGAAGAACCTGACCGTGAAGCCAAGCGATGCAAAATCCTCTTCATCAAAATTCTCCGTAGGTAATTTGAAGTTAAAGAAGACAACCAGACCTTCTTTCAGGTGCCGATACTGCACACCGATCAAGGGGCCAACGATTTCGACCGGGTTAACCCTGATTTCCTCAGGGCATGTTTCTTTTTGGATTGCGCACATGGCAACCTCCTTCTGAAAAATGAACAGCTGATTAGACTACCATAAATATAGACTTTAGTCAAGTGTTGGCCATTTTCTTCAAACATACTTCGGTCCGGTCTGGCCACAAACGCCACGAATATAACAAAAAATACGAATTTCAATCAAAAAACATGAAAATCACGGTTTGTTGTAGATTTCTTGTTACGCTACCTTTTCGCTAGACAAAGCCGCTTCTAACGCATACGCGCTTAGCTTAATGACATAGTCGCGGGCAGATTCTCCGGCATCGTAATTAATATTCACATTCGGATCAATAAACTCGTACAGCCCGTCAGCCCCTTTCCCAACATATCGCAGCGTTGCTCCCCCGCCTTCACCGACCATATCCTGCAGACGCTTGAATGCAGGATGCTCCGGATTGCCGGCAAAATCTTCCGCCACTCGCCTCATGGCCTCGGCGCTAAAATCCAATGACACATCTCCTTTCAAATCAAACCCGATCTCTGCAGGTTCCGGCTCAGCTTCCACTTCCGGCTGAGCGCCCTCCATTCCTAGCATTTGACGGATTTCAGCCTTAAGCTCGGCGACTTTTTCCCTGTCACCTGCAGTCCTTGCGGCATCATACTCTGCTTTTATCTGGATCGCCCGCTGGGCTTCTGTTTGAGTTTCCCAGCCGCCGGCTTCCTGAGCCTCAACTTTGTGAGCAGGCATCTCAACCGGACCAGCTCCGATCTTCTCACGATGCTCGCGCAAAATCCGCTGCACTTTTTCAAGGTCGGCATCCTGTTGCGACCCTGGCTGTGGAGGACTCTCTAATTCAGCCTCCTCGCCTCTATTAGCCCACAAGCCCCTAATCTCTTCTCGCAATTCAGACAGCTTTACTTCATCCCCGACTTGTTTAGCGGCCAAATACTCATCCCGAATACGCAAAGCTTGCGCAGATTCTGGTTCGTATATATTTTCTACTTGCGGCTCTTCTCGTGTTTCTCGATGTTTCGCAGCCTGAGCCGCTTTGAGTTTTAGATATGTTGAATCGCTTGATCTTTCCATACAAAAATTATATTATCACATGTCCCGAATCGCACCAAGCGCCTTTTTTTGACGCCTAGCAAGCGACTCCCAGGACGCTCGACGGAACTTTTTCTTTTGTAAGATGTCTGAAAATAACTCGCCTCCTAGCACGCTTGGAATAATCACAAAAGTCGCGCCCAACTCGTACATCTTTTCAATATCCTCTGCGCTCTTTACAGTCACCACGGTTGCCGCCTTGGATTTTTTAACTCTTAGATACTGCAAGATGTCACTACTGATTGCCGCGTCCGGAATAGTAGAAATTACTAGGTTTGATTTTTCAGCGCGCAGGAAGCTTAAAAAGTCATCGCTTGCTGCGTCGCCATAATGATGCGGGACCCCCCTCTCTTCCAAATCGTCGATCGCATCCGGGTCGAAATCGGCCACTACATAATCCTCGCCCAGCTTCTGGATTGACGGCAAAATTACCTCGCCCATCCTATGATAGCCAAACAAAATTATCTTTGGCGCCTTTCTGCGCTTTTTACCTTGCTTATCTTCGCCACGCTCAAGCCATGAAAACATCCAATGAATCTTGTCGTAAATTTGTTCATTGTAGCCAATGAGATATGTTGAAACCGCAATAGTAAACAGGCCGACAATAGCCGCCATGGTCATAATGCCTCCATTTGCGACTCCGGCCGCGATCGCGGCAGCAATAATAATAAACGAAAATTCGCTGACCTGCGCAAGGGCCGACCCTGTCAAAAACCCGGTTCGTGGGTGGTATCCAAACGCTCGCAGGATCAAAATTACAATAATCGGATTGCCAACCAGAACAAAAATGCTAAACGCTATTGCCGGCACAATCATGTCGCCAAGTGATTCAAATGACAGGTTTGTGCCAAGCACAATGAAGAAAATAATAAGGAAAAAGTCGCGTAGCGGGCGGATTTTAGAACCGATTTCGTGCTGGAAGCCGGTGCTGGCAAGCGAAATTCCTGCAAGTAGAGCGCCAATCTCAATGCCAAAGCCAATAAAATGAAGTGTGCTTGCGACTGCAAAACACCAGGTAAGAGCGGCAAGGAACAACAGCTCTGAAGATTTGGCCGCGTAGTGCATTAAGTGTGGCAGAATAAATCGACCAAGCGCCCACAAGATTCCTAATACGACTACGCCCTTTAGGATCGAAACAATGAATACGTCTGCCACACTCATCCCGCCGGTGCCAAGCGCGCTAAGAGTCAAGAGCGCAAGCATGGCCGCAATGTCCTGGACAATTAGAATCCCAACTGTAATTCGGCCGTAGAAACGGTCCAAATCTTCTTTATCGGAAAGCAGCTTGATTATTACGATTGTGCTTGAGAGCGCAAAGGCGATCGACAAAATCAAGCTGGTCCAAACATCAAACCCGAGCCAGAAGGCCAGCAGCAATCCAAAGAGTGTTGTAAAAATAATCTGCCCAAGGCCGGCAAGAATTGAAATACGGCCAACATGGCGTACGCTGCGCCAATCAAGGTTAAGACCAACGAGGAACAGCAAGAAAGCAATGCCGATTTCCGCGAGCGCGTTGAAGATTTCAGGCGAGCGGGCCAGATCGAAAAGACTCGGGCCAACAAGTAGCCCGGTGATCATGTAAGCGATGATTAGCGGTTGCTTGAGACGAAAAATCACCAGCGCAACAAGGCCGGCTGTTACAATCACCGCCGCGATTTCGAGGAAGAGAATGTCGAGCATGGGAGTTCGTTACAGACCTACAAACTGTACAGACTTACAGACTGATTGCGTATTTTTTGATTGTCGGTTCGTAGGTTCGTATAGTCTGTAGTTCTGTAACGTTACTTCGTTACTTTGTGTTCGTCGCCGCGTCGGAGCATGCGTTCGTACACAGATTCAGCAATTAGCTCCATGGCAATAAGTAGAAATGGTACGGTGAGGAGCATGTAAATTGTAGTGACGATTCTTGAAATTGGCGTTGTTGGTGCCAGGTCTCCAAAGCCGACCGTGGTCATGGTTGAGATTGTAAAGTATAGGGCGTCAATAAAACTCCAACCTTCAAGATAAATAAAAACAATCGTACCAAATAAAATCAATACGATTGCGATACTTATTAGCCCGCGAAGTCTTGGGTGAGCAATTGCACGTAACATAAAATCCTCCTGGTTAATTGATGAGGATATTATATCACAGATTGCGGAGGAAGTACTAAGTAGTAAGTAGTAAGTAGGCGAGAGCTATAGGTCTTATAGGTCCTATGCGACCTATCCGACCCCGACGACTAGCCTCGCAGAGGCCCAGCTCCCCCGGATCCAATTCCGGGGGTTTTTCTTGACATAATGATGCAAATGCGATATCCTACTCCCACAAATCACAGACGGCCCCATCGTCTAGTGGTTAGGACACATGGTTCTCATCCATGAAACCGGGGTTCGACTCCCCGTGGGGTCACCACAAAAGCGAGCCAGCTTCAGCTGGGTCGTTTTTGTGATGTTCTGGAGTCGAGCCCCCGCTCGTAGGTTCGATAACCAAGCGAGTGAGCGGAGAGCTGAGTTTACTCAAGTTCTCCCGAGCGAGTGCAGGATATCTCGAGCGAAGCGAAGAGATTCCCCCTGGGGTCACCACAAGGTCCTCCAACTCAATGCTGGGGGATTTTGTGTTACCTTACAGCCTTAATCACTTTCGCGCGAAAGTATCTAAACTGCTTTCTCGCTTTCGTACGAAAGCGAGAAAAAGAAATGAGGTAATAAAATACCCCATAGTAGAACCTTGCGGTTCGCTACGGGGCCACACCGCCCGGGTGGGCGGCTGAGTTGATGGGGTCAGTCAGGGTCGCTAGGCTTATCCCAGCCTTCTCCCCACTCCTCCACCAGCTTTTTGAACATGCGATCTGATCGTTCAATCGCGACGTCCAACTGCTTAAGTCTTGGACGCACGTAGAGCAGGTGGATCACGACGATTGTAATGCCACCGATCCCGCCTACTACAATCTTAACCCTCAGGGTTAAACCTTCAGGGTTAAACCTTCAGGGTTAAGAGTGTAATCTTGCTAAAATTAGCCAAGCCCATGCTTAAATGGTGGTCAAAATGTATTGTTAACCTTCAGGGTTAAACCTTCAGGGTTAAAAATCCGCCCCGAGTTAACGGAGCGGATAGGTCATCCCTTGAAAACCAGGATGTAGTACAAGTTGTCGACAGGCATCTGGAAGTTTACTTGCGCGCGGAGGTTGTGGACTGTGCCATCCGGCGTGGTGACAGAAACCACCTTGCGCCCAAAGTCGTAATACGGCACCAGAAGCACACCCTCAAACTGCATCTTCCTTGCCGCCTGCTCAAACTCATCACTCGTGGCAAAGCTATGCGACTCCCAGCGTTTCAACTCCTTCATGTAGCCGTTTACGATCTTCCAGCAGGAACGAATCCACTTCGCAACCCTGAACCCGCGGTTGAACATGTTTCTTAGCGCCCCGATCACCTGATCGTCTGTACCATTAACAACCATCTCTGGCTGTAGCGCGCCAACAGTGAAGGCGAACTTGAGTACTTGGGCAAACGCCGCGTTGTAGATCTTGCCACGCAGGCTGCGGTAGAGCTGTTGATACATACACGCACGAACGTCGAGCAAACGCTGAATCGGACCTGTATTTCGAACCGATACGGTACTGTCTCCCACGTAAGTGATTGGCTTGATTACTTGCCAAATAAAGTCATCCGACAGATCAATATCAATCACCCTGCAGTCGATCTCCACATAGGAAAGCGTATCGGCAAGCGACTGCACCATTCCAAAAGGTCCGGTTTCAGCCATGACTGTCAAGACATCAGCAAGATCCACACCGCAAAGCTCTAAAACCCTGTGGATTTCCTCGTCGGTTTGCACAATCTTCAAGCCTCGCCTCTCATGGCCTGAATATCCGCAAAGATTCACGAGCGCATTATCCGCATCGTGGCCAAAGGCGCTGTGACCAAAGTCGTGCAACAACCCAGCGAGCGCCAGATTGGCAATTAGCTTAAACGGCAGCCCCCGATGCAGGCCGATGGCTATGTTGATCGCCGCGGTCAGCCGGCAGTGCTCCCAGCGCATTTGCGGCAAAGGCTCGCCAGGCTTGCGGTTGGACTTCAGCCCGAGTTGGCGGTTTACAGCCAGCCGTCTGGCCACCGTATGGTTCTCCAAGTCGAGAAAGCGATCCTCATACATGTCCATAAAGCCGTTGCCCCAGAACTGCAAGGAAAAGTGATGGTCATCATCCTCGGGCAGGATTCTCTTTACATGCTCGCGCACGCTCATTCTGCGCAGCGCCTCCACGGCTGCGTCAGCCTCTTCGGTTGGTGAAGGAGCCACTATTGCAGCTTGTGAAAATGCGGCAGCGCCGTCTTGAGGCGTCATTTACTCTCCTCGTTGTTAGGGCTATGGTACATCCCCAGATTGTCCCCCGTGTGCCTAGTTTAAAAAATCGACCCATTTGGGTCAATGAAGGCTGTTGATAAGCTCGATTGGGTTTTAGGTGATAAACATAAATAATATCAACGCCAAAATGATTCTGTACGCAGCAAACCAGCGATAGTTGGCTTTTTCTATGAATCTAAACAGGAACCTTATCGATACTCCGCCGGCGATGAATGCGGCAATGAATCCAACTATCATCGAAGCCAGTGGGGTCTCAAGCCCGGTCTGCAGGGCATCATAACCGGTTAAAACTCCTGCGCCGGCAATTGCGGGAATCGCAAGCAAAAACGAGAACTTGGCCGCGGTTTTACGATCAAGCCCTGCAAATAAACCTGCAGTAATCGTTAATCCCGAGCGCGAACTGCCCGGCAACAATGCAATAGCTTGAAACACTCCGATTACAACCGCCTGCCACCATTTCACTTTGCCGATCTTGTCGATTCTGTTTTTAATACTTTCCGAATACCAGTCCGCTGCCCAAAGAACCGCGCCCCAAAGTGCCAGATTAATAGCCACGAGCCTCACGGTACGGATCTGATCAAAATACGCTCCACTTATCGCCAAGCCAAAAATCACAACCGGCAGCGTGCCAACAACAATTTTCCAAAACAGCGTCTTGTCTCCTTTACGGCCAAACAGGTCTTTTCCAATCTTCAAAATGTCACCCCACATCACCCACAAAATCGCGAGCACGGTTGCAAGGTGGATCATTACGTCAAAATCAAGCGCATGAACATCCCAGCCAAAAAGCTCAGGGAAGAAAATTAAATGCCCTGAACTAGAAATCGGCAGGAATTCTGTGATTCCTTGAACTACGCCCAATATAATCGCCTCAATAATACTCATGCAAAAATTCTAAATTCGAAATCCTAAATTCTAAATAAGCTCAAAATTATAAATTCGAATTTTGGATTTATTTAGAGTTTAGAGCTTTGGATTTAGAGTTTCTCAGCAACCCAGTTCACTACGTAGTCGAACAACTCAGGGTCGTTTTCAAACATAGTTGTACCATGGCCAATTCCTGACTTTTTAACCAGCTCGACCTGATCAGGCTTTAGCTCTCCGAGCTTCAATATTGACTTAAACGATGTTTCATCTTCCTCGCTTGCAACTAAAAGCACGCGCTGTTCGTCGGCAAGCTTACCGATCTTGTCATCAGTTGTAACTCCTCGATAATCTACCCCAGGCGAAAGCGCAACTGCGGCCGGCATTCTGGCCTCCACGGCCATCTGAATTGCTAAATTTGCTCCAATTGACGCCCCAACAACTACCGTTTTTTCAACTACTGCTCCTCGACGTTTAAGCTCCTCCCACGCCGCGCGCGCATCCAAAATCTTCGCCTGCTGCTCGGCCTCAGTAAACTCCTTGTACCCGCCAGGACCACCTTCGCTGGCACCGTGCCCTCGCTCGTCAATAGCAATCGATGCCACTCCACGCCCTGCAAGCGCAGCGGCAAACCCAGCCCAGCTCTCCTTAGTGGCCGGCATCATATGCAAAAGGATCGCGTATTTTTCACCTTCAGCAGGGTAAAAATCAGCCGCGATCGTCTTGCCGTCTTTGGTTGTGAGTCTTATCTGCTCCATGCTAATCACCAAAAGACAAAATTTCGTTCGGCCTCACGCTTTGCGCGCCGGTAATAGCCGACCCCCTGTCGTCAGTCCTTTCCCGATCACTGGCTCCACTAGCCCCACTAGCTCCTTTAGCTCCACTGGCTCCTCCCCGATCACTAGCCCCTTCACGATCGCCAGCAGATCTCTTTTTGTTTCTATTCCTTCTTTTCCGCTTCCTCGGAACCTGCCGTTGATCATCCTGCCTACTCTCATCAGCTCGATCCCTAGCTCCTTCGCGATCACTAGCTCCTTCGCGATCACTAGCTCCGCTAGCCCTGCTAGCCCTACTAGCTCCTTCGCGATCATTCTCTCCTTCTTCTACTTTCTTCTTCAACAAATCACCAGCCTTAATTTCCGGCTCCGTTTCCTCTTTTATCTCAACTATTTCACTTTCTTTCACCTCTTTCGCTTCTATCGCCTTTTTCGCCTCTGCCTCCTGACCTTTAGCCCTACTAGCCCAATTAGCCCCTCCCCGATCACCAAGCGCGCTCAACCCAATTTCCTCCCCAACCTTTTTCTCAATAACCTCGCCCTCCTCTACTTTTGGCGGCCTATCAACAACTGTTTTCTCTTTACGGTCGTCAGGCTTCTGCTTCCTTCGATTTTTTGACTTCTCGCGCTCTTCTTTAATAATCGGTACACAATCTTCGCAATAAATCGGCCGTTCGCGATCAAGCTGAACAGGCAACTTAAACACCTTACTGCAACGCGTGCAGGTGTACTCATGCGAAAATCGTTCCTGTTTTACAGCCTTTTTTAGATCTTTCGCAGCTTTCATTTCTTTTTCCAAATCAACATCATCTCCAAACCCGCTCCACTCTGCCACATGCTTTTCAATAGCGACCCGATCGCCGGCAAAGCGCTCGCGCGACTGGTCGATTACCTTTTGCTCGCTTCCAGTTCTGACAGCAATAGGATGCAGCGTTACGGCAGAAAACGGCTGGCTTGTGATTCCGTCGATCATCAACTTTACATAAACCTGAAACTTGGCAAGGTTGACCAAATCCTGCGGAATAAACCTTGGCATAAACTCATCCTCCATAAACTGAGCGTCAGGCGAGCCAACACGAAAACTGATCAGCGTACCAATGTTACCAAACACGGCATCGCGGACTTCTTCGCTGAGCTGAGCAATAAACTGGTGAGCCATCACAAGATTCAAACGGTACTTTCGAGCCTCGCTCAAGATCGCAGCAAAAGATTCGTTTGCAAAGTTTTGAAATTCGTCAACATAAACATAAAAGTCCTGTCGTTCGCTTTCCGGCATGTCAACGCGCTCCATTGCAGCCATCTGAATTTTGGTGATTATCATTCCGCCGAGGAGCCGCATGGCATCTTCACCAATCCGGCCCTTGGACAAGTTCACAATAAAAATCATCTGATCGTCCATTATTCTGCGCGGATTGATTGACGACTTTGCCTGGGCTACAATATTTCGAATAATAGATGCGGAAAGAAACTGACCGACCTTGTTTTGAATAGGCGCCACAGCTTCGGACGCAAATTTGCTCTGGTAGGACTCAAATTCTTTAATCCAGAACTGCTTAATTATCGGGTCCTTAACATTGCCGATTATAATTTTTCTGTAATCAGCGTCAGAAAGTAGCCTGTTGATTCCCAAAAGCGTACTGCCAGGCGTTTCAAGAAGAGCCAAAATAGTATTATTCAAAATGTACTCCATTCGGGCACTCCAGACATTTTCCCAAATCTTTTTGAACACGCTCATCATTCCGGCTGCAACAAGATGGCGCTGAGTGTCGTCGACCGATTCGAGAATGTTAAAACCGACCGGATAATTCAAATCTGCCGGGTTAAAGTAGACAACATCGTTAATTCTCCAACTTGGGATGTAGTCAAGCAGGCGCTCAGCAGTGTCGCCATGCGGGTCAATGTAGCAGCAGCCGTGACCGGCATAAATGTCTGCAAGAATCATGTTTTCGAGCAGAGTCGTTTTTCCAACACCGGTTTTTCCAATTATATACATGTGCCGACGGCGGTCGTCGGTTTTAATCCCAAATTTCCGCATTTGATTGCGGAAGTTCGTCTTTGCAAAATAGATGACGTCGTTTTCGTGATCGTGTTCGTATCTCATATTCGATAATGACCAATGCCCAACTATCAATTCCCAATGAATCCCCAATCCCCCAATTCGATCTTCAATTGGTTATTGTGCATTGGATATTCATTGGTCATTGGGTTTTTGTGAATTGGTCATTTAAATTGGTAGATTCTCAGGTCCTGATTCTTGACCGATTGGTTCATCAGCTAAATCTAATCCCGGCGGCAACGGAGCCGGCATGCCAGCTTTTGGCATGTATTCGCCTTCTACGATTTGATTAACCCCCGCGTCATACGATTCAACCTCCGCGCTTTTCGAAATAACCCCCTCATCTTTTGTCAAACCCCCTTCAACTCCTAAACTCGGCGTTGGCACAACAAGCGGTTTTGGCTCAGGGAGTTTTTTATGCACTGTAACGCCTGCGGCAGCCTGCACATCCGGCGATACACGGTCCAAATTCGGCAAGGTAGGATCGTCGGCCCCTGCAAATTCAAGCTCGCTAGGGGCTTCCGCGCGCCGCGCGCCAATACTTGTCAACACCGGCGTTCGAGCGTCAGCGGCCGGGAAGTGGAACAAAGTCGCAAGTTCCTCACAGTTCAAAATGTACGGTGTTGCGCCAGCGCCAAACGAACGATTCTTATATCGCTTAATCAGCCGGCGCTGTTTCATTGGCATCTGCCAGAGCATGTAAAAATAATCATCCTTTGGAGTTGAAGGAATGTGCAAACCAAATTTATTCATTCCCAAGTGACCGTACTGGTGGAAAATACCTTTAATCATTGAAGCCGCGGTCCCCTTGCGGAAAACATCTTTTTTACCACAATAAACAACCCTGATCTTTGTGAGCCAGCCGATTGATCCAGTTTTCCGCGAAACCGAATCAATTAGTTCTTTTTCGTCAGGCGTAATCCTAAACATTGCCCAGTTATCTGCCGATTTTTCTTCTGCTGAGGCCGCGCCCATCCCAATTGCCTGGCTCAAGAGTTCCTGAGGCACCCAGCCGACAGCTTCTGCCAAAAAGCTCTTTTTCTTTAGCTCTTCCTTCCCAAACTTGCTATTAACAAACTTTTCGCCTTCTTTAATCCAACCCTGACTGTCCGGTTGCATAACCAAAAGCTGAATCCAAAAATGCTCACCGGGACGCATTTTCCCCAAAATCTCAATTACTCCAAGAAGCGGATCTTTAAACCGCTGATCTTTTTCGCCCTGATGTTCGAACAGATCCCAGGTTTTGATTGGAACATACTGTGGCTTCTTTAGCATCATCTCCGTACCAAAACAATCGTATTCCTCATGCGGGTAATCGTTAGGGATCAGATCAACATAGTCCTCCACTTCGAGCATCTGAGCTTCCGGATATTGGGCGTAGAGCGATGCCTCCAAGAGGTCGCGATACTTGTCGGTTGTTCGAATGTAGAATTTAATGTGCCCACCGTTGCTTACAATTTCAAAAGCAAAATATGATTGGAACTTTCCCCAAAACCACTTTTCCTTCCATGTGATTGACGATTTTGATCCGGCAAGGTTGGTAAAAAAGTTCGCCATTCCCATTGGGGTTTGGATGGCGTCCTGCGGCACACTGATTTCGTACAGGGTCCATTTAAACTTTTCCCAGTACTGAACCTGCTTGCGGAAAAGCCAAACTTCTGAGAAGCCCCAAATGGCCACAGCAAAAATCGGCACCCACCCAATTGCCAAAAGGATGTGCGCGCCCATTACCTCCACAGGCGTTGTGGCAAGGTACTGTTCGATTGCAGCCGGAAGAGCTATAAACACTCCGATCATAATGAGATTATTATAGCATATTGCGAGAGTAGACAGTAGGGACGCTGTATGCAATGTCCCTACGACAGAGGTTCGCAGTTGCCTGTTCGCGGTTCACAAAACAAAACAAGAGCCTGGGCTCTTGCTTTTTTTTTACGATGTTGCCAGTCCTACTTTTTGTTCAACTATGTTCAGCCGCTCCTCGAGACGATCTTGTCTGTGCCGCATCATTAGAAGTTCCTGATCCAGAGTCTCGTGCAGCTTACAAAAACGATCAAATTCGGTCAAAATCCTTGATTCTGTTTCCTTCAGCCTTGTGTCCACAAGGCCCTCTACATCCTCATGCGACAATATTTTTGCCTCTATTGGTATCAATTTCTTATCCGCAACTTCTGCAACAATATTCTCAACATCCTCTCGCATGAGCATGTTCTGCTGGAGAAAGTCCAGAATCTCGCTTGTCGATACGTCGCCATTTGTCATAAATTGATTATACCACAAACCGACTTATCGATGCCTTCGCTTCTCCCACGCCACCAATAACGGACTTGCGATAAAGATTGACGAGTACGCACCGGAAACAATTCCGACCATCAACGCCAGGATAAACTCGCGCGTGGTTTCTCCTCCGAACAAGAATATTGCAAGCAGCACCAGCAATGTCGTCAGCGAGGTGTTAATTGACCGCGCAAAGCTCTGCATAACACTTTGGTTTACGATTTGACCAAACGAAGCGTCGCTATGGCGGTTACTGATCAAGTTTTCACGAGTACGATCGAATACAACAATAGTGTCGTTAATCGAGTACCCAAGAATTGTGAGCATGGCAGCTACAAACGCCGTGTCAATTTGAAAGCCGTAAAAATATCCGAGGGCTGCGAAAAGTCCAAGCGGGATTATTACATCGTGCACTGCTGCAACGATCGTGAGAATTCCGTACTTCCAGGAAGCAATTGGTTTTGTGACTTTTCTGAACGCCCAAGCAACATAGAGAACAATCAGTACGAGCAAAAGTACCACTGCTGAAACTGACTTTTTCTTCAGCTCTTCGCCAATCACAGGCCCGACAGCGTCATAACGGAGCTCTTCAATTTCGCCGTAGCGTTCCCCAAGCCCTGCAATAACCGCATCGTGCTCTTCGGTTGTAAGAGGCGCGAAGCGAATAAGCATTTCGCTCTCGCCGCTGTCCTGAACTACTGCGTCAAATCCGATTTCTGCCAAAGCTATGCGAATTTCACCAGATGCCGCAGAAGTCTCCATTGTGATCTCCATCAAGCTACCGCCGGTAAAATCAATCCCCAAATTCAGGCCAAAAATCGCTATGCTCGCTATTGCAGCAACCAGCAGCACGGTAGAAATCCCGAGCCAGATTTTTGTTTTCCCAATTACGTTAAAATTTTTCATATATTTGCTGACTACTGAATACTGTCTACTTTTGCTTTTAGATCCCCCATACAACCACTTTGACTTCAAAATCTTCCCACCGCTTACCCAGTGTAAAAGCACGCGCGTGACCAAAATCGCAGTCAGCATGGACACCAAAATTCCAAGCGCCAGCGTAAGCGCAAAGCCTTTAATAAAGCTGGTGCTCATTGTAAACAGCACTGCTGCGGCGATTAGCGTTGTAATGTTGCCGTCTCGGATTGATGTCCAGGCCCGGCGGAATCCTTCGTCAATAGCTGTTGACAAGTCGCGACCACTTATTAATTCTTCCTTAAGCCGTTCAAAAATCAACACATTGGCGTCCACTGCCATACCAAGCGAAAGGATAAATCCGGCGATTCCGGCAAGCGTAAGCGTAACGCCAAGCCATTTGTACAAGGCAAGGTTGACTGCGCCGTACACAACAAGGGCCAGCACTGCGAGCAATCCGGCCAATCGATAATATGCAATCATGAACAAAGCCACAAGCGCAAAGCCAATCAGGGCCGCATTAATGCTTCTCTCTAGCGAAACCGCTCCAAGCGACGGGCCAACCGTCTGCTGGCTGAGAAGATCCACCGGAACCGGCAAGGCGCCCGCGTTCAGGCGCTGCGCAAGCAATTTTGCTTCTTCGAGCGTAAAGCTACCGGTAATCGTGGCATCGCCTCCGTAAATAACATTTTGAACAACTGGGGCTGAAATTGGATCTCCATCCAGGAAAATTCCAATCACTTCGCCAATCTGCTCTTCGGTCAGAATCTGGAACAGATCACCGCCTTCATCGTTAAAGTCTAGCGTAACATAAGGTGCGCCCGTACTCTGATCAAAAGCGACTGCCGACCCCTGTACATGCTTTCCAGAAAGCCCTGTGTTTTCCCACATTGCGTCTTCCATCAGGTCACTGACTGTTGTCCAATCCATTTTAATGTGCGCGATCTCGTAAGTTGGCACAGCGCGGGAGTTGGTTCGATAGATTATATGATATCCAAACCTGGTCTCAACAACATCTGAAATTGTGTTGTCTTCCATTGCAAACAGCGCGGTTTCAAAATCCTCAACCATCATCCCTTCACGCACCCATCCAAGCGACCCCTCGTCTTGCGCGCTTGGACCCTCTGACTTTTCTACTGCAGTTTCGCCAAAAGTTGCAGCCGTTACTTCGCGCTGAATTTCCTCTGCAATCAGCTGGGCTTCAATTTTTGAGCGTTCAGAATCACATCCGTCCGATTCGCTGTGGCAAATCAGGATGTGCGATGCTTCAACTTCGATGCGGTCCTGCTCGGAAATGTAATTTACAATGTGAAGTTCTGATTCAGCTTCGTAAATTCCGTTAATCACGCCGGTTGGAATGTTTTCCGATCCAATCTGCTCAACTAGCTCGTCAAAAATGTAATTTTCAGAATCTACAAAACCAATGTATCCGCCATTATTGTTGGTGGATGTTGCTGTTGAAAATTCTGCCGCAAGCGCTCCAAAATCCTCTCCCGCAAGCGCGCGATCCAGCACTGCAAGCGCGGCCGTGTATTCCTCAGCCTGAGCAGCTTCGACTTGTGCTTCCTGCTCTTCAGTCGCCTCAACCTCGTCAAGATTTGTTGGAATCTTAAACTCTAAAATAGGCGTCTCACCGATTTCCGCAATCGCTTCGCTAATGTCAAACACGCCAGCAAGTTCAATAATTAGTCGGTAATGGCCGTCGGTGATTGTTGTCTGCACCAAAGGCTCTGCAACGCCGAATGCGTTCACGCGTCGCTCAATAACATCACGGACTCCTTCCAAAGCACTGGCGCGGTCGTCAGCGTCGATGTTAGACATGTCGGCTTCGTAAAGAAGGTGCGCGCCGCCCTGCAAGTCCAACCCAAGCCGAAAACCTTCATCGGAAAAATGCGGACCAAAGCCGATTTTGTCCATTGCGCTGTTCCACATGCCTGGAAATGCGGCTGATGCCGTAAGTACAAAAACCACTACGATTGCCAGAATCGTAGCATGTAAATTCCATCGCCTCCTGCCTTGTTTTCGTTCCATAGTATGTTCGTTAGCCAAATTCGCTAGTCAGATCGTTTTAACATATTAAACGATTTTAATGTTTTGAACGTTAATGATAAGTGGCCCTATTTTAGATTAAATAGCCAAAATTGGCAAGTGGATAGTCGAGAAACGAGAGTAGTCAGTAGACAGTAGACGGTAGACGGTAGACGGTCGAAGGCCTATAATAAACCTCGTCTATCGGTCTGTAGTTCTGTAGAGTCTGTAGGTCTGTAACGACCTCCAACTTGACACAACACCCCAAATCGGGTTAGATTACCACCTCTGCAAGGTCCAAACCCAAACAGAGACCCACCCCACCCTCCTTCGCAACTCTCCTGGAGCAAAAACACGGATGCCCGCAACATTCGATCCTTACATCCCAACACACCAGCTCATCGAAGAGCTACACAACTCTCTCCCCGCCGCCTCATCCCGCATGCATGAAGCGATCCAATTCGCTATTCGTGCATACAAAAACGCCAAGCGCTACGACGGCTCAAACTTTCTTGGCCACGCACTTCGCGTTGCACTGATCCTGACGCAGGAGGTGGAAGAAGCTGACGAGGAAACCATTGTCGTCGCAATCCTGCACGACGCGGTAGAAGAACATGGCGTAGGGATGGTGGAGATCTCCCGAGCGTTCGGGCCGATCACCACTTCTCACATCGCCTGGCTCACCAAGTTCTCGCCTCCACGAGAGCGTGAGAAAGAAACTGACGTGTTCCACCTGAATTGCGTTACAGGCGCGCCGAGGTGCGTACGCATGGCTCGACTGGCCGACAGGCTCGACAACATGCGGAGCGTCCCGTTCCTGCCCGAGGAGCAGTACGCGCGCATCCGCGACTACCACGAGCACGCGCTCCCGACCGTGCTCGAACTCGCTGGGATGACGAACGAGTGGTTTATCGAACCGCTCAAGAGCGTCAACATGGACCGCTTGGCCGATCGCTAGCTCACGATCACTGGCTCACGATCGCTAAAAAAACTACTGGCGCTTTCGCACGAAAGCGCCAGTCTTTATTTTGGCTAACTTACCTCCTTGATCAACCGCTGCATCAACTCAAGTGGCATTCCGCTGGTCGAATCCTGCGGGCCGTCGATGTGATCGACAAAATTGCATAGCGGCTCGTCTTCCACGCGCATCGCGCCTGAGCAGTACATGATTTTCTCCATCGATATCGCCTGTTCGATCGCCTCGCTTGCGATTGGCTTAAAGTAAACTTTGACTATGTCGATTCCCTCAGCGCGATCATTTATCGCCGTATTGACGACCACAACACCGTTTACAATCTCCATCGGGTGACTATGATACTTTGCAAGCCACTCGCGAGCTTCAGCAGCTGATTCTGGCTTTTCCCGAATCTCTCCGTTCCAGACTACGACCTGATCGGAAGTAATTAATATCGCCGGCTCGTCGATTTTGTCGACTATGGCGTCTGCCTTCGCATGCGCTAACTTAATCACCAGTTTAGCCGGATCTGGATCTCGAATCGCTTTTTCGTCAATATCGGCTACTAAAACATCAAACTCAATCCCAGCATCGCGCAGGACTTGTTGACGTGATTTTGAGCTAGAGCCGAGGATTAGTTTCATACCAACTGGTTAATATATGGTCGCGGACGAGGTCGAAATGCGGGTGAAGACAAGAATGAGGCGGGTCGGGAAATTCTTCCGGATGAAACCAACCGAGCTCATCTATTTTATCAGGTTCGCCAATCTTTACTTCGTCAGAATTTAAATGCACGGCGTGTAGCAGAGCAATCCAGTGAGTGGGCACTCCTTCATTATCGCGCATCACATTAGTCGCCTGAACGAATTTCACATCCAAGGGATCGGCACAATACTCTTCCATGACTTCACGACGAACAGCATCTTCGATCTTCTCCCCGTGCTCCATTGATCCACCACCGCAGTCCCATCGCCCACGCTCGTCGCGGCAAGTCTGTGATCGTCGATGAAGCAATACTCGCCCAGCACCGTCGTGGCAAAAGAAAACAACGCAGACTCCAATGTAGTCTACGCCGCGTTTTGCATCTATTTGACGATACTCTTCACCGATCATAAATCTCTCTTCCACGAAAATACCGAGGGCTTATTTGTTAATTCAATTGAATTAGCAAATAAGTAATCTTGGGCTAAATCTTGCCAATTTTATGCAACGCCTCAAGCGCCTTCAAGGTTACGCGACGCTTCCCGCGTTGGTAAATCCCTTCAGCCAAATTCAACGCTTCTTGATAGTTGAGCCATCTAAAATCATCAAATTCAGTATCGTCAACATTTAAATCATCCGTTCCCGCATCGGCAACTGCAAAAAAATATAACTTCCCTTTCATAAAAACTTCCTTGCCGTCGTCGGTCTGTAAATCGCGCGTGCCCTGAGTCTTAATTGGAAACTCAACAAGGTCTTTTTCAAATACACTAATGTCGCCCTCGGCCTTGTCGACAAATGTTTTTCCAAGCTCCTCGGCCATCTCGCGCCGAAAAGCGCTATCGAGCGTCTCCTGGTTATTAATCCCGCCTTGCGGGAACTGCCATAGCTCATGTTCGGCCTTGTAGACGAACAGGGCCTTCTTATCGTGCACAAAACAACCAACTACCTGGGGCCTAAACCCAGCGCGACGAATTTCGTCGATTTTTTCAAGCGATGTGTTGATCATACACACTTATGCTAGCACGATCGTCTGCGTTGATCAAACACACTGCGCCAATTAAGCGGGCCTTGACAATAATCAAGAATTGAGATAACTTTATATTGATCCAGCGCCCCTTGTGGGAAGTGCGGAGGGCCGGATATCGAGCAAGATCTGACTTTGCCGCAAACTTACGCTCGAAAGAGTGTGCGGAGAACAGAGTCGCCAATCAAGATCGAGCTCCGGCGAAGCCCGAGTTTAACTGGGCGCTGCAATGTCGCCAATGGTGTCCGTTGTGTTCGGTGAGTATCGCGAACGGAACGACGGCATTGTAGTAATGGACTCACACTTGCCGTCCCTTGGGAAACCTCGGGGCGGCATTTTTATCGCATCGAAGCAAAGCCGAGGGACAATTTAACCTTCAAGGTTCAGAAACCTTGAAGGTTAAGATACATTCGCTACAGACAGCCTCGTAGAAATGCTGAGGTAATATTTATTCCTTCTTAAACGCCACTCTAAACACCGGGTACCACTTGTTGTCATACTCATCGACAATCTCAACTATCTCCTTGTTTGTGTACATATTCAATGCAATATCTGAAAGTAGCTCCTGGTCGGTTTCAATGTCGATCTTCAAGTCCTCCAGTTCTCGGAACTCTCGCGAGTCTTCTTTGATTTCAGTTTCGATCGACTTCTTTTCATCGCGCAACACTTTAATTTCCTCAACCAACTCTTTATGTCGCGAGTTCTGAACAAGCTCATCCTTGTACATCTTGTTGATCTCACTTCGCTTCTTTTTATTTTCAGTTAACCTTTTGTAAACATCTTCGAGCTTGTGCATAGTTGAAAAAAATTACGGCTAAGAGCCGCATTATAACAGACTGGTTAATATTGTGAAATGATGATAAGCTAGCATGGCTCAAAGTGGCGCGTCGGGTTTTGGCCAATGGTTGGCCGATCCCAACTTCGTGAGCTATACGACACCTCAGCGTTGATCGGAGTAGCTCTTCTGCGAGTATCCCTTTGCCGCTTGGACTAATAATCCAGGCGGCATATTTTTATTTCAGCTCGTACTCCCACCCCGGCTGCCAACTCCAAGGAGCCGGCACGATCTCATCGAGCGATTTTTCTAAAATCAAGCTCTCAAGTCCATATTGAGTCGCCCGGTGACCTATTACCATCACGCGCTTGTCGTCGTAGAACTTCCGCAGATCTTCTAAAAAACTTTCAATCCTGGTAGTAGTCTGCTCGTAGCTTTCACCTCCGGGGAAAGGCTCGGAAATCCGTTTCGATTTCTCGGCCTTTACAGTCTCCGCGTCGCCTTGAGTCATTTCGCCATAATCAGCCTCACGCAGGCGCCAGTCCATGAAAATCTTAATATCGTCTCGATCCCCGAATGCAATTCTCGCTGTTTCGTACGAACGTTGTAAATCTGAGCAAAAAATTGCATCAAAACTTTCCTCTTTGTTGCGCTCACCTAAGTTCTGTGCTTGCTGACGCCCAAGCTCGGACAGCCCAACATCGTACCAGCCCGATGCTTTCTCTGCTTCGTTATCAATAGTTGTTGAATGAGATTCAAATTTGATACTTACTGACATATATTATTTACTTAGGGTATATTCCATAACGCTCAACGTTTAACCCCAGGGGTTAAGGCATCGGGGACTAACAATCCAAGCGGTAATTTTTTTAGTCCAAAAACGGTTCTACGTACCATGGCGCAACTGTCGACGGCCAAAACTGTACATGCTTTTCGTAAACGCTTGGACCGCAACCTGAAAGCATCTGGCTATCGGAATCCTTAATCGGGTAACTAAGCGTCAATAAAATCGAGATTACCAACAGCGCGATAAACCGCTTCTTGCCTAGCTTCTTCCTAAGAATTACCGTCGCTAAAATAAGAAAAGGAAAAATTGCATGAAAAATCGTTGTGGTGACTACTTTGATCTGGTAAAACGAATCGCAAGTTAGTGCTGTAGGATCCATATATTACAATTCAACCTCCAGCTCGGCGTCAACCCAAGCATCAAAACCACCATCTAGCAAATAGACTTCCTCCCAGCACCCACGGCCCTTGGTTCGCTCAATAGCCTTTCGAACTTCCTGATAGTCCTCACCATGACCAGAGTAGTAAAAGTAAGTCTGTCTTTCTGAGCAATCTTTCTCTTCACATGCCAATCCACGGAAAAGGTGGCATGGGTCGTTGCCTCCCCAAATTGCTCCTGGTAGGCGTGACTGTTTGTACAAACTATAATCTCTAATATCCACAACAACAGAATTGCTTGTTGAGCTAAATTGAGCTTCGAATTCTTCCAACTCAACAATCGAAATATCTGGCGCAGGCACAAGGGTAATGTTGGTAAGCCTTAAAAATATAACTACAAGCACCAGTAGTAGGCCTGCAAGAATTAATACTCTAGGAGTGATTTTTAGACGCTCTTTCCGGGTTTTAGCAGATGATCCCTCACTCTGATCTTTGCCATTTTGTAATTCAACTCTTTCCATATTGCTTTATTGTAACATATCTGACTAATGCCCTCTCTCCTCCCTACGCTTTTTATACATCCGCTCGGTGAAGCCGCCTTGTTGTAGAAATTCATTTCCCAAGGCCACTAATTGTTTGTCCAACAGGTAACATGCTTGGTGAATAAGGCAAATTGCTGTGTTTGCCGCAGCACTCCGGTCAGCAATATAGGTCTCATAAGTCTTATAGGACCTATTTTCGCTATATGCAAGCGCGCGAACTGCCTCCGCTGTCGGGTGATCTTTTGGCCACTGCTCAAGATCCCTTTGCCGTAAAAAATCCTCATAATCACACAAAAGCTCTTCTAGGCTCGCACGGGCGACATTCACCAACTTAATCTCAGACTTCTTGGATACTCCGGAAGCCTGGCATCCCTCAGCAATATTTTGCCTGCCCGATCTTGCTGCGTGAACCATCTGATCGCGCAAACGATAATCGTTAATGAAGCTTTTACAAAAATGAAACGTGAAATCGTAGATTATGGTAGCGGCCTGGTAGGATTTTAATTTTCTGTATCCGCCATGCGGTGTAATTAGGTTCGCTCCGCTCATAAGTCTTATTGGTCCGATAGGACTTATTTTTTCATTTTGAATAACTTCTCCGCAGACTCGTGGTACAAATCCCAAACTTTATACTTTTCAAAATCTGACAGGTTCATCCATTTATATTCTGTCACTTCTTTCTTGTCTAAAACCGGAACCTGATCGTCATCGACTAAAGATGCTTCAAAAATCACCACAAAATGATGCTGTCCTGACGCGCTGGTGAATGGGAAACAGTCGAGCACGTCGCCTGCAGTAACATCCAAACCGACCTCCTCTTTCATTTCCCGTGCTAAGGCATCCCTTGGAGATTCATTTCCGTGCATTCTCCCACCGGGGAAAGTCCACCTTCCGTCGCTTTCCTTAACCATAAGCACTTCTTCGCCTTTACGAATCCAGGCTTTCACTGGAATGTCTGCAATAAAATGTTCGTTTGACATATTACCAAAGTTCCTTCATTGATTTTAGTTTTTTGGTTTTCCCAGACTGATACTCTTCCCTGCCTATTTCGAACTCATCTGTCTCCTCTGCAATAACTGGCTTTTCTCGCATCCAAGTAAACCTCGGCACTCCCTGGCCGTCGATGACGACATTCTCCATGAACATCCCCAAAGGCCGAGCCCAAATCTGGCCGTCGCCATACAGGGCCTTGTAGATTACGAACTCTTCCTGCGTCTCGCTATGCTTGGCGATCCCCATGAACTCGTACTCGTTGCCCTTGTAATGCTTATAAATTCCCGGTTTGAGCATATTTAATTATCTTTTCACCCAAGCTCGAGGTAATAACTCTGATGCCTTCACAGACTCAGTTTCCGATAATATCACCTGTGCATCGGGGCAGTAAGTTAAAAACAGTTCACGACACAAGGCGCACGGAGGATAGATCTCATAATTCCCCTCCTGATCGCGGTGAACAGCCACGACCATTTCGATTTCGCCATCGCCTTGTGAAAAAGCCTGGCTGACTAGCCCCCATTCGCTACAAAGATCAAGCTTTTGTGAATTCAAACAAACGCCGGTGTACACATTCCCGGATTTTGCACGCAAAGTCGCGCCAACAGTATGCCTACGCTTATCGTAACGCTTTTCAATTATGTCTTTTGCTGCCTGAATCAGTTGTTGCATATTATTTTCCGTGGCATTTTTTGTATTTCTTCCCACTTCCACACGGACATGGATCATTTCGACCTGCCTTGGAGACGTCGGACTTTACCGATGCTGGCTGATCCTCGCTCGGCGTTGTTCCGCTTGCGACAGCTGCGGCAGC
Source organism: bacterium (assembly GCA_043818555.1). Lineage (GTDB taxonomy): Bacteria > Patescibacteriota > Patescibacteriia > UBA9934 > UBA9934 > JAUYIW01. The sequence goes on from JBDRFP010000002.1 coordinate 80,550, forward strand.
CGCTCGAGCCTGAGGTCCCATCGTCTTCTGAGCTCCTGCAAACTGCAAACGAGCCCGCTCGATTATTGACGGCGCCAGCTTAATCACCTTTTGCGCTGCCAAAGCCTGATCGTAAATCTTCATTATGTTGTACACCACTTCACGGTCGATATTTTCAAGCAATGCGTTGTAAAGCCCATACGACTCACGCTTGTACTCCACCAACGGATCGCGCTGCCCGTACCCGCGGAGTCCTACACTGCGACGCAAATACTTCATTTCATCCAAATGATTCACCCACATGTTGTCAATCGCTCGCAACAAAATAGTCCGCTCCATCTTTTTAAGCTGTTCCTTGTCCTCAATCGTCTCCTCCACCTTTGCGAACTTTGTCCGCACCTCTTCCATAAACGCGTCGATCACAATCGTGCGCTGCCCTGCCAGTTTTTCTTTGTCTTTTGAAATCTGAGGAAAAGCCTCGCGCACCTTGGCTTCCAAACCACTAGAGATTGGCATAATGGTTCGAAGGACCTCGACGATCTCCTTAGGATCCCAATCCGACTCGCTCTCACCTGCCTTAAACGACCCTGCCGCACTCTCCTCTTCGCCCGTGTGAAAAAACACCACGCGCTCAACTTCGCGCTCTAGCATTTCCAAAATCTGCCCGCGCGTGTCCAAATCGTCGTCCATCAAAATCGCTGTGCGCTGGTCGTAAATGGCTTTGCGATGTTTGTTAAGTACATCGTCGTATTCCAAAATATGTTTTCGAGCGTCAAAGTGCCTGCCCTCAACCCTACTCTGAGCTTTCTCAAGCGACTTTGAAATCATCTTACTCTCAATCGGAGTAGTCTCGTCGATTTTTAGCGTGTCCATCATTCCTTTCACGCGGTCGGATCCAAAAATCCGCATAAGGTCATCTTCAAGCGACACATAAAACAAAGTCGAACCGGGGTCGCCCTGACGACCAGATCGTCCTCGGAGCTGATTGTCGATGCGGCGAGATTCGTGCCTTTCGGTACCGATCACATGCAGACCTCCTAAATCGAGAATCTCTTTCTGCGATTCAGCCGTGCCCGGGTTGCCGCCAAGCACGATATCGACTCCTCGTCCAGCCATGTTAGTAGCCAAAGTCACAGAACCACGCTTGCCGGCCTGTGCAATAATCTGCGCCTCGCGTTCATGGTTCTTTGCATTCAAAACCTCAAACCTTATTCCTGCCCGGCGCAAAAAATCGCTGAGCATCTCATTCTTCTCAATCGACACTGTTCCAATCAAAACCGGCTGACCCTTTTCCTGTAAGTCCTTCACATCCTGCACAACCGCCATCCACTTGCCCTTCTCGGACTTGTAAATGCGGTCAGTAAAGTCGTCTCGAATAATCGGCTGATTAGTCGGCACCTCTACAACTTCCAACCCATAAATCTGGCCAAACTCCTCAGCTTCAGTAGCTGCAGTACCGGTCATACCTGAAAGCTTGTTGTACATTCTAAACAAGTTCTGGAAAGTAATCGTGGCCATGGTTCTGCTCTCGCGTTTGACCTCCACGCCCTCTTTCGCTTCAATCGCCTGGTGAAGTCCTTCGCTGTAGCGACGACCTTCCATAATTCGCCCAGTGAACTCGTCAACGATCTTCACTTCGCCGTCCTGGATTACATAATCAACATCCTTGGCAAAAACCGCATGAGCCTTCAGCGCCTGCTCAGCATGATGGATCAGCTCCAACCCGCCGGCAGTGTAAAGGTTGTCAACGCCAAGTCGCTTTTCGATCCTGGTAAGGCCGTCTTCCGTGAATGTTACTGCGCGCATTTTTTCATCTACATTGTAGTCAGCATCAACTTTCAGGTCCTTCACAATGTCGGCAAACTTGAAATAAAGATCGGCCGACTCCTCTGCTTGCGCGCTAATGATAAGTGGCGTTCGAGCCTCGTCAATAAGGATTGAGTCGATTTCGTCCACGATCGCATAGTTCAACTCACTGCGCTGAACAAGCTGCTCCTTCTGCGTTGCCATGTTGTCGCGCAAGTAGTCAAAGCCGAATTCGTTGTTTGTGCCGTATGTGATGTCAGCCGAGTAAGCTTCGTTTCGTTCTGCCGGCCGCAAAAAATCCATTTGAACTTTGAACGATCCGGTTTTATCTCGTTTTTGATCTAGCTCTTCTAGCTCTGTTAGCTCCTCTGGCCCTTTCGCTTTAAACGTCTCGTCGTAGCGGTAGCCACTTTCGTGCTGAATACAACCAATTGTGAGTCCTAGAAATGCAAAAATTTGCCCCATCCACACGGCGTCGCGTTTTGCAAGGTAGTCGTTGACTGTAACTACGTGCACGCCTTTACCGCTAAGTGCGTTTAAGTAAATCGGCAAGGTTGATGTTAAAGTTTTACCTTCACCGGTTCTCATCTCCGCGATCTGTCCACGGTGTAGCACAAGCCCTCCCATAATCTGGACATCGTAATGCCTCTGGCCGAGTGTACGCCTGGCGGTTTCCCGTACAACCGCAAAAGCCTCTCGCGAAATGTCTTCGAGCGTCTCTCCTTTACTGAGTCGATCTTTGAATTCGTCAGTCTTGGCTTTGAGCTGCTCGTTAGTAAGTTTTTCGATTCCTGGCTCAAGCGCATTAATAGCTTCCGTTTCGCTCTGAAGTTCAGCCATTACTTTCTTAGTCGGGTCGCCAAAAATGAGTGTAAGTAGTTTATTCATACGATGCTTAGTGTGCCTCATTTGGGCAAAAAAATCAAGTATCGCTCTTACCGAATGTAGAAGCTGTAGAAAACATAAAAACCGTAGATTCAATCTACGATTTCTACGAGCGAAGCTAAAACCTCACGATTCTACGATTTCTACATTAGTATTCCAGTCCTTCGTACAACGGAAACTTTGCTGTCATCTCTTTCACTTCTTCGCGAATCGCCGCGAGCCTGCCATTGTCGCCATGATTCACAATCGCCTGGTCAATCCAGTTGGCAATTTGCATCATCTCAGCCTCTTTCATGCCGCGAGTTGTAAGCGCCGGCGTGCCGAGTCGAATTCCGGAAGGGTCCATTGGCGATCGGGGATCATCTGGAATCATATTTTTGTTCACTGTAATTCCTGCTTTATCTAGCGCTGCTTCAGCTTCAGCGCCGCTAACGCCCTTGGGAGTCACATCGATCAGGAGCAGGTGATTATCGGTTCCGCCGAACATAAGTCGATAGTTTCGTTTGGCGAGCTCAGCTTCGAGAGTTTTTGCGTTCAGTTTGATCTGCCTGGCATAATCTTTAAACTTAGGCGCGAGCGCTTCCTTAAATGCAACAGCCTTGGCAGCAATGTTATTTTGATGCGGCCCGCCCTGGAGCCCGGGAAACACAGCCTTGTTCACGGCCTTGGCGTGTTTCTTCTTACACATAATCATTCCACCTCGAGGGCCTCGCAAAGTCTTGTGGGTTGTGGTCGTGACGATATCGAATATCGGAACAGGATTGTTCATTTCACTCGCAGCAATCAATCCGGCAATATGAGCAATATCAGCCATGGTAAGCGCACCGACCTCATCGGCAATTTGTTGCACGCGCTCATAGTCAATCTCACGCGAGTACGCACTGTAACCAACCAGGATCAACTTAGGCTTGTGCTCAATTGCCATTTCTCGCAAGTTGTCGTAATCGAGGTTGCCGTCGGAGTCGGTTTTATAACGAACAAAATTGTAGATGCTTGCTGACTGAGTTACAGGGTGGCCATGAGTTAAGTGACCGCCGTGGGACAAGTCCATGCCAAGAACAGTGTCGCCAGGTTCAAGCAGAGCTTCGTAAGCGGCAATATTCGCAGGCGCGCCTGAGAGCGGTTGGACATTCACATGCTCAGCGCCGAATAGTTGTTTCGCGCGCTCGATTGCGAGTGTCTCAAGTTGGTCAATACACTCGCAGCCGCCATAGTAGCGCCGGCCAGGGTAGCCCTCGGCATATTTATTAGTCGCAATGCTACCGAGCGCCTCGAGCACCGCTGGAGACACAAAGTTTTCGCTAGGAATCATTTCCAGCCCTTCCCGCTGTCGATTCAGCTCGCAGAGCAATGAACCGGCGATTTGAGGATCAAAATTTCGTAATGACATAATTTTCCGTGGGTAAAAACGCCCGTCGTTATTGAGTTATAAGAGTTGTTGTAATCTCGATTGCATATGCAACTAGAATCGCATACCCAACATAACTGGCTTTGTCTATGGATCTCGCGGCATACCATGGGAGACATTAAATTACTTCAGCGCCTCCTAGCATTTTACGCTCTACTGATGTAATGTGCAAAATCTGGTACAATTGTAGTAGCTTCGTGAGCCTGCTAGGTTCGTTAGCTGGTTAGGTTTTAGAGCCAAAGCTAGTGAAGCTAGTAAGCTAACGCAGTTAAACTATGATTCAATCGAAAAATGTACATATTATCGGCATTGGAGGCATTGGGACTTCGGCCGTTGCAAAGTGGTTTTTGCATGCGGGAGCTACAGTTACAGGGTCTGACTTGCATCCGAGCGATATTATAGATTATCTCAAGCGTCGGGGTGTTGGCATTCAGATCGGCCATGCTGTTGGCAATGTTCCATCTGAGTGTGATCTGATAATTTACTCTCGCGCAGTGTCTGAGAATAATCCTGAGCGGGTTGTTGCCCGCGACCGCGGGATCACTCAGTTGTCTTATGCTGAATTTTTAGGCCAGCTTGCAGGCGAGCACAAAACGATCGCTGTGAGTGGAACGAACGGTAAAAGCACCACCACAGCCATGATCGCGCAAATTCTCATCGATGCTGATTATGACCCTACAATCATCGTCGGTACGAAAGTTCCCGGCTGGGAGGACGGCAATCTCCGAGTCGGAAAAAGCGACTGGTTGGTTGTCGAGGCCTGTGAGCACATGGCTAGCATGCTCGAAATCAAACCCCAGGTGGCAGTCATTACCAACATTGAAGAGGACCATTTAGATTTTTACCGCGATCTTGATCATATTCGCGAAACCTTTCAGCAGTGGATTAATCAGGCATTAGGCTCGGTTATTTTAAACGCGCGCGATCCTGAGTCGCAAAAGCTTAAAGCCAGCCACGCTATATTGTTCGATGTTCAAAATCGTCGGACAGAAGCGGGTAAGCAAGTTTTCGATGTTGCCGGAGTTGAGGTTGCTTTGAAAATTCCTGGTGAGTTTAATGCGGAAAATGCGGCCGCGGCTTTAACAGTAGCTCGAAATGTTGGCATCGACGATGACACTGCGCTTAAGTCGCTCGCGAGTTTTAAGGGCACGTGGCGCCGGTTTGAGTTGGTTGGAAAGTGGCACGATGCGGATGTGTACAGCGATTACGCTCATCACCCGAGCGCTGTTGAAGGATCGCTTGAAGCGTTTAATGAGTTTTTTCCAGACCGCCGTGTTGTAGTGGTTTTCGAGCCACATCAGCACTCGCGCACGCATGAGTTGTTTGATGATTTTGTAGACGCGTTTGATAATGCAGATGCGTTGATAGTTTCTGAGATTTACGAAGTGGCCGGACGCACCGAGGAGCGTCACGAATCGTCAGCCGACCTTGCCGAGGCAATCAAAGACCGCGGCAAGATTGGAACAGTGCTTTACGCTAAAAATCACGACGCTGCTGAGGATCACCTACGCGATATTGTAGAGCCTGGAGATGTGATAGTAATAATGGGAGCGGGAAGTATTGATATGCTCGCTAGAAGGCTCGCGGCGTAGGTTTCAAAGGTTGCAAAGGTTTCAAGTGTTTCAAGGGTTCTGTAAACGTAAGTTCTGATATGGCAAAAGATGGCAAGCCCTACAAAAAGTTATTTGCTTGGCAGGCTGGTTACAAATTCACGATTGATACTTATCGATTCACAGAAGACTTTCCTAAACATGAGCTGTACGGAGTTGTGTCGCAACTCCGACGTGCCGCAATATCGGTTCTTGCTAATATCGTCGAGGGGCAGGCAAAGCCAACGACGAAAGATTTCTTGCGTTATTTGTACATAGCAAAGGCTTCTTTGGCAGAGTGTGAATTCTTTCTCGAGCTCTCAAAAGATCTTGGATATTTGAACGAAGAAACCTATTCAACATTAGAATCATCACGAGGCCAGACAAGCTTCCTGCTCAATCGCCTAATTGGATCGCTGACTAGCTAGTCATTCGATCCTTTGAAACCTTTGCCACCCTTGAAACCTTTGAAACTTTCACGACATATGCAAGACATTACCGACAATCTAAAACAGATCTTCGCCGACCGTCTCAAACAAGACGAGCCGCTTTCTAAGCACCTCAATTTCAGAATCGGTGGGCCGGCAAAATGGTTTGTTGAAGTTTTAACACTTGAAGAAATACAGCATGCATTAAAAATCGCGCACGATGCCGAGGTGCCGACTTTTGTTCTTGGCGGCGGATCAAACATACTTGCGAGTGATAATGGTTTCGACGGACTTGTCATAAAGATAGCTATGCGCGAGATTTCAGTAGTCGACGATCGTGTAGTGGCCGATGCCGGCGCTATTACTTCGCTTGTGGCTCGCGCGTCTGCCGATGCCGGGCTTGCCGGATTCACCTGGGCCGTGAGTTTGCCCGGAACGATTGGCGGAGCTGTGCGAGGAAATGCGGGATGCTTTGCAGGCGAAATGCGAGACGCGGTCGAAAAGGTTGAGGTATGGCAAAAAGGCAAGATCGTTGAATTAACAAATGATGATCTTCAATTTGGTTATCGCGAATCAGCAATCAAGCACTCGGACGATATTGTGCTCAAAGTTACGCTTAAACTTGAGGCCGGTAATCCCGATGATCTCAAACGCGAGCTTACCGACGCGCTCGAGAATCGAAAATCATCTCAACCACAAGGCGCCAGTTCAGCAGGATGTATTTTTAAGAATTTTGATTTTACCCAAGAGGCTCAAATCGATCAGCTGCGCCAGCAAGTAGCTATTCCGGAACAGATGATGCAGGGCAAGCGAGTTTCTGCCGGCTGGATAATTGATCAGCTTGGCTTAAAAGGCGAGCGCGTCGGCGACGCATCAATCAGTACTGAGCATGGTAATTTCATCGTAAACCACGGAAACGCTACATCGGCCGATGTAAAGTCACTAATCGACAAAATAAAAACCGAGGCTCTAAATCGCTTCGGCATTGAATTAACCGAGGAGGTTCAATATCTGGGGCTGTAGCGAAGGTTTCAAATGTTTCAAAGGTTTCAAGAGTTTCAAGGGTTCAGCATACGCATTTCGAACCTTTGCAACCTTTGTCGACCTTTGCAACCTTTGAAACTAATTCGTAATTTTAAACTTATGAGACTCGCAAAAATCCAAGCATCCAACATTGAACTTTCAAAGCCGATTGAGGATTATGTGGAGGAAAAACTAAAAGCCGTTGCCAAGCTCACAGAAAAATTTGAGCCGTGCGATATTCGAGTAGAAGTGGGAAAAACTACTAATGGGCAGTTGAAAGGTGATATTTGGCAATGTGAATTGAATTTGACTATCCCGGGTGTAATGCTCCGGAGTCAGGCGATTAAAGATGATTTGTACGCGGCGATTGACGAGGCCGTTGGCGAACTTCGCAGGCAGGTGAAAAATTATAAAGAAAAGTTACAAGACGCCGATCGTGTGAAAATGGATACAGAAGTTTTTGAGTATGAGGAGGAGTATTAGCGGACGGCTCAGTAAGTAGTTAGTAGTAAGTAGTTAAAGAGCGGGTTTATAGCTCGCTCTTTTGTTTCAATAACCCAAAACCTAATACCCAAAACCTAAAACCTAAACAAAACAAATAACCCCCGGACGATCTGGATTTAGAATCCATGATCGAACCGGGGGCCAGTGTAGCCACCGCGTGAGCGGGGCTACACTGAAGGAGCGGGGAAAGCCTCGCTGACCGCTCTGCAGACCAACTGATAGATCTGCGTCACAGTCAGCTTGGTGGGCACTTCTTCGTGGGTCGTGGACCCGTTCAGGAGATGCCCTCCGCTCTTGAAGTAGAACCAGTGAGGCGTGCCGGGCAGGTTACCGCCATTTTCCATGGTGTTCTCGAGCTGCTCCAGAACGGGCTCCACGCCGCCGTTGTTGATGCCCTGGTGGAGCGCCAACTCGGCCTTCACCACTTCGCGAGCGAGTGGGCGGAGCAGAGCATCCTGCACGTCGTCGGCGAGCATAAAGATGACGTTCCCTCTGGAGTTCATCTGCACATGGACCTTGGCGCCCATTGTGGTACGCGTCCGAGCCCATGCGTCAGGGCTGTCCGAGTTTCCAAAGGCGACCTTGATGCCTCCGATGTTCTCGAACCGGAACCGCTCGAGCTCCTCGTCCATGCCCTGATTGAACGCCTGTCCTGCGAGATGATACGCGTCGAACACGTTCTTCACCTCGGCCCAGATGTCGCCGGGCTTCATCTCGCCGTGCGTGTTGAGCGCGTCGATGACGTTCGGGAACTCCAGGTATTCCATCTTCTCGGGCTCCTGCTCGAAGCGACGGAAGATTCCCAGAAGCTGCTTGAGGTGACGCATCTTGCCCACCTTCAGCGCCTTGGCCACCTCATCTACGGTGACTTCCGGTCCGAACTGCCCACCGGCGATGCCGATGAACAATACGTCATCTTTGCCCCCGAGCCACCCCAAGTCCTTTTCACAGGTCACGGCGTGGATTTCTGGACGCTGCCTTCCGTAGAAAGCGCGCTGTCCGTACTCGAGCACCATCCAGAGCTTCATGAGCTCGCTGAGCGGTGCGAACACCGGAATGGCGATGTGCCGTAGCACAGGCCTCTGCTTGGCGTTGGCGCTGGGCTTGATGTGCTTCTCCAGCGGCTCGATGGCCAGCTTCGGAGGAGCGCCCTTGGGGGAATCGCCACGCTCACGGCTCACCATGGCGTAAATCCACTCCTTGGCAAATCCCAGAGTCCGTACCGCGTGCATTGGATGCGCTGCATCCTCAGCATGCTTGTGCACGGTCTTCAAGATGTTGGCCACCGAGAAGTGTGGCTGCCCACCTTCCGTGTCGGCGCGCAGAACTTCGGCCAGCAGCTTCTGGAGCTCGGGCTTGTCTGCGACGCCCAGGTCCTCGGCTACCAACTTGGTGCAGCACGTATTCTCGGCACGAACACCATCCGGGTCGTACTCGTTGTAGCTCCGCGCGCCCTGTCCCATCCCGAACTGGACGGCATTGGACCGAGCGTCGACCCGATTGCGCAGGTCAGCGTCGCCCTTCATGGTCTCCAGCTTGGGGTTGCGAAGGAAGTACTTCGACGCGCCATTCCATCCGAACAGCACGATCGCGACGATTTCGTCGAGATGCGGCGCCTGATGAGTCACGACGAAGTCCACTGCAGGCTTACGGTTTTTGATCAGGGACATTATGCCCTCCTTGTCCTAGGTTTTTGGGTTGATTGTTGATTGAGAAAGGACGAAAATAACGGCTAATAGTAGCACAAAAAACCGCTTTTGTCAAGTTGAGGCTGACTGCGGAATCGTTACAGAACTACAGAAATTACCGAATTACAGAAAAAACGACCAAAGTTTGCCAAGTTTTGAATGTAGAGATAGCCCTTGATTTATTTGCTAAAATAGCTAATAATACCGGCGTAAACAAAAAATTGTGACAGAGCACCTAAAAGGCAAAATCCTGGCCGAAAGCATCCGCGACTCGGCCAAATCAAAAATCGCCAAACTTGACCACCCACCGGGATTGGCGGTTATTTTAGTTGGTGAAAATCAAGCTTCTAGCCTCTACGTTGGTCTTAAGGAAAAAGCTGCAAAAGATGTTGGGATCTATTTTGAAAAATTTGAATTTCCATCTGATGTGGACGAGTATGAGCTTCTTGGCAAGATCGACGAACTTAATAAGCGCGACGACATCAACGGTATTTTAGTGCAGCTCCCGCTTCCGGGTCAGGATGAAGACAGAATGGTTTCCGCAATTGATCCTCTCAAAGATGTGGACGGATTCCATCCAAAGAATCGAAAAAAACTCGGTGCCGGTGAGCCTTCGCTTGCCCCTCCGGTGGCGTTGGCGATCATGAAACTAATCCAGGCATCGCACCAGCCCCTTAAAGGAAAGAAGGCGGTGGTGATTGGTAACAGCCATGTATTTGCCGTGCCTGTAATGCAAATTATGCAAGAGAATGGGATTGCGACTGCTTTTCTGCCACGCGACGAATCTGCGCTTGCGGCAAAGTCGCGCGCTGCTGATATTATTGTTGTGGCAGTAGGCCAGGCTGACTTTTTGACTGCTGACATGGTAAAAGACGGCGCGGTTATTATTGATGTTGGAACAAACAAAAAAGACGGCGCTTCTGTCGGCGATGTTTCAGCTGAAGCTACCGAGAAGGCTGCATTTGTGAGTCCTGTTCCGGGCGGAGTTGGACCGTTGACTGTTGCTTATTTGTTGATGAATGTATTGAAAGCGGCACAGATGCAGGATCAAAAATAGGTCTTATAGATTCTATGCGACCTATTACGCGCCCGCGACGGTAAGCACTGCGCCGAGCAAAAATACGCCGCCGGTCACATACAAAATCCACCCCGGAATTGGCAAACATCTTTTCGAAATAGAAGGATGTTTTTTTGCTTTTAAATACAAATACACTGCGAGCACGCCAATTAAACCGCCAAGCAAGCCACCGGTGAAACTGATGACGCCAATGAAACTTCGCGCGCCAAGCAGGAAGATTACAAACGGCACTAGAATTGCAACCAGCCAGCTCAAATAAAATCGACGCTTGAAATCGTAAATCATCGTATCCATAACAGATACTCCCAAAATCAGGAAGCTTGTAAACACAGAAAAGAGACCGATTAAAGATCCAAGCACAATGGCCCAATCACCAATGTATGACCCAAGTCCAAGGATTGCTTCTTCAGAAGTGTTCGAGCCGGTGACTGCCACGACTATGCCCGAGAATGCCAAATACACAATTGCTACCGTTGAGATGCCGATTATGATGCTTCGGCGGAGCATTGGCTTGTACCTGCCCAGTACATGCGCCATTTCCGGCACTGCGGCAAGTCCGCCAAATGCAAAAAGTACAACGCCGAACGGCAGGAACCAGTTTGTGGGCTCTATGGTTTTCAAATTTGAAACATCAACATACGGAGCCGAGCCTACCATAATCAAAAACAGCATTATGAGCAGAGCTAGCACAAAGACCACTTCTAATCTTGAAATAAACCCCAGCCCCCCAATCAATAGCAGCGACGATATTGCAAAGAATACCAACTGATAAATCATTAATTCACCGCCGACTATTGGTGAGATAAGCGCGTGCAGGAATGTGCCGCCGATTATGATGTAGGCGACCATTGCGCCCCATACTGCGCCGAACATAATGAGCGTTGCAAACCACGACCAGCCGCGTCCCATGTAGCGTCGGACAATGCCGGTGAAGCGCGCGTGGCCGGAGGTGTTCATTATTATGTCGCCGTAGGTGATGAGGATTACGGCGTTTACGAGCGCGAGCACGATTAGGTGGATTAGCGCGATGCCAAATCCGGCTTGAGCAAACACGAACGGCAAACCAAAAATGCCAACTCCAATTACAGAGCCGACAAGTGGCTGCACACTGCGCCAAAAGATTCTGTTTTTCGACTCGGCCATGGGCGTATTATAGCATAGTTCCCTGGTCGTTCCTCCGATAACCACCCCCTACCCCTCCTTCAAAAGGAGGGGAGAACAAATTCGTTCCCCCCTTTTTCAAGGGGGGATCAAGGGGGGGTTACTCGCCGATCGATCCGAATATCAGTAACTTCCGTAGTTCCGTAACGAAAACCCACAGTCCGCTGTCATTGCGAGTAGTAAGGCGTGCACGTAAGGTCTGTAAAAAAAGACAGCCCAAAGGTTGTCTTTTTGTGATTCCTGACTAGGCCTCTCTTCGGCCCAGCAAGGCGTCGCCAAGGGTGACTTCATCTGTGTATTCAAGGTCAGCGCCCATTGGGAGTCCGCGAGCAAGACGCGTAGCCTTACGGTCGAGCTGTCTTATTCGTCGTGACAAGTACATGATAGTAGTCTCACCGTGGACATCAGGCGAGAAGGCTAAAATCACTTCTTCAATCTCTGACCTGGCCTCAAGCCGCTGAAATAGCCGGCTGGCATTTAAAGTATCTGGCGTCTGGCCGTCGATTGGATTCAAAGTACCGCCAAGCACAAAATATCGGCCACTAAAGGTATTGGTTGCTTCAATAGTCGAAATATCGCGCGACTCGGCCACAACGCAAAGCACAGAGTCGTCACGCTTAGGATCGGAACAAACATGGCAGGTTGACGATTCTGCATAAGCAAAGCAAGTGTTGCAGGCCCTAACCTGATCAAGGTTTGCAATCGCCTGAGCAAAACGCTGCCGCTCATCGCCTGACAGCCGAAGTAGCGCGAATACAAACCGCAGGGCCGTTTTAGGCCCCACAGCTGGAAGTTTTGTCAACGCCGCAACGGCATTGTGGATTGGAGCTGGGAACTGTCTCATAGCTTAGAATGACCAATTCACAAGCACCCAATGACCAGTGAACTCCCAATCACTAATCCCCAACTGGTTATTGTGTATTGGACATTCACTGGTCATTGGTTTTTTGGTCATTGGTCATTTTAGAACCCCATGTCTTTCAGGGCGTCGAGTCCCCCCATGTCTTTCATTTTCTGTGCCATTTCTTTTTGAAGCTTCTTTGCCGCGTCATTGAAAGCGTCCTTTACCGCGCGCTCAGTTTCTTCGCGACTTAAGCCTTCGTCGATCTTAACACCCTGCACCTGCTGGTTCCCATCGATTGTGATCATCACCTTGTTGCCGCCGGACTTCCCGACGATTATGATTTCCGCAAGAGCTGACTGCATTTCCTTTGCCTGACTTCTGAGGTCTTTGATTTGTTTTAGTTTGTTGAACATAGTAAAAATTTATTTAAATACACTCTAAATAAGCTCGAAATTCAAATTTAGGATTTAGTATTTCGAATTTAGGATTTATTACTTAGGCGGCATACCCGGAGGCAAGCCCACATTTGCCGGGTTTGACCTTGACTCGGCCTGAGGCGGCGTAGGCTCGCGGTGGGTTTCCAGATTCTTAAACGATGCCCTTGTCTCATCCCAGAATAATTTTACCATGCCTGTCGGTCCATTGCGATGTTTTGCCACATGAACCTCTGCCATTTTCTTATCCTGATCCGTTAATTCGTCCGGCTGATAGTTTCGGTCAGCAGCCTTTCTGTACAAAAACATTACAACGTCAGCGTCCTGTTCGATTGATCCGGACTCGCGCAGATGAGAAAGTTTTGGAATAGCCGGCTTTGAATTTTCCACGGCTCGGGAAAGCTGCGAAAGCGCAAGCACAGGAACATTAAGCTCGCGCGCGATCTGTTTGAGTCCCCTGCTGATCTCAGACACTTCCTGCACGCGGTTGTCTGTACGCGTGCGGCCTTCCATCAACTGGAGGTAGTCGATTACAATCAGGGACAATTCGTGCTCGGCTTGCAAGCGGCGCGCCTTAGTGCGGATTGTCATAATGTTGGCGCTCGCCGAATCATCAATATAAATCGGCGCTTCGGAAAGTTTTGCAAGCGCGTTGCCAATCCTTGGGAAGTCGTCGTCGCGCTCGCTCAACCGCCCGGTACGCAACTTCCACAGATCAATGTGCGCCTCGGCGCAGATCAGCCTATCAACCAACTGCTCCTTTGACATTTCAAGCGAAAACAAACCAACGGGCTTTTTAGCATTCAGCGCAACTGAGCGCGCGATGTCAAGCGCAAGCGATGTTTTACCGACAGACGGGCGGGCGGCAAGAATAACAAGGTCAGAAGGCTGAAGCCCGGCGAGTAGGTTATCCACCCCGGTAAAGCCGGTCGGTACTCCGCGAAGCGTGCCCTTGTTTTTATGAAGCTGGTCTATTCTCTCAAAAGCATCAGTCAAAATTGCCCGCAGCGGAACAAATGACTGCTTAATAAAATTTGACGATACATTAAATAGTTTCTGCTCGGCATTGTCGATTAGGATATCGGCGTCTTCCTTTTCGTCATATCCAAGCGCAGTAATTTCGCTTGCGGCGCGAATCAGTCGCCTTAGCGTTGCCTTTTTCTGAATGATTTCCGCGTAGTGCGTAATGTTCGCTGCAGTTGTGATTCTATTTGTCAGCTCTACCAAAGTTGTACGACCGCCGACAAGCTTTAGCTTTTTATTTTCTTCCAGTCGGTTGCCAAGCGTTAACAAGTCGATCGGCTCATGACGCTCAAACAACTCCAGCATGGTTTCATAAATTATGCCATGCGATTCTTTGTAAAAGTCTTCCTGCCGAACCATATCGGCCACTTTCATAAGAGCGTCCTGATCTACCAAAATCGAACCAACCAGCGATTCCTCGGCCTCAATGTTATGTGGTGGAATTTTTTTTATTGTGTTGTCCATGGACCTACATCTTAACCGATCTGGCCGATTGCGCAAGTTGACATCATGTGGAGGGAGTGGTGATAACCAAAAATGACCAATCCACAAGTACCCAATGACCAATTAATATCCAGTGTTCAATTACCAATTGGAGATTAGACATTGGAAATTCATTGGGAATTGGTTCTTTGGTCGTTGGTTACTAAAATCCGCCGAGATCTACTCGGCGGATTTTTTATTTGCTTACTTAGGCGATCTTTTCAATCTTGATCAATGTAAACGGCTGCCTGTGGCCAACGTTTCGTCGGTACCGACTTTTTGGTTTGTACTTAATTACCGATACTTTCTTTGCCCTGCCCTGCTCAAGCACCGTTGCCTTCACTGTTACGCCAGCGACCGTTGGCGTACCTACTTTTACATCTGCGCCCTCTTCATCGGCAACCAACATGGCGTCGAACTCAATCGTTTTTCCGTCTTCGACTTCAAGCTTTTCAACCTTGAGCTCCTGCCCTTCGGTTACTCTGTATTGCTTTCCACCGGTTTTAATTACTGCGAACATATTTCGTTTGGCAGAACTATGACTTTGACTGTGACTATGACTTTGGATGTCGATATTTTGATTTCCTTGGTCATGGTCACTGTAATGGTCATCGTTCAGATTACGCTGTCTGTGGGGGTCGCGATCGCGACACTTAATTCCCTCGACATGCTGATTAATAATGTTGCGAAAGTGTATCAGGTTAGCCCGGTTGTGTCAAGGCTATTCAACAATCACCATCTGCCCAATTAAAATATCGTGATCATCAATAAACCCGGCAGGAAACTCCAGCACCATGTCGACCTCAAACGGGCGCGAATACATGCGCTCAGGTTCCTCTCCAGACAGCGGTTCCGGCACATTGCGATCAATCTTCATAACCTTGCCGTTCTGAACCCATACCACATCAAGATTGAACTCCATGCCTTTCATCCAGAATGTCCTCTCCTCCTGATTGTTAAAGGTGAAAATCATTCCGTCGGCTTTGAGATCTTCAAGCTCAATTCCAGAAAGCCCACGCGCTTGCGTGTAGGCATTGCCGGCAACAAGCATATTTAATTCATTGCCGCCAACTGTTACATTAACGCTTCTATTTATGCTAAATGCCGCTGCCGTAATTATGGCGCCGACGATTACGATGAATAGGATTGTCCAGATGTGGTTTTTCATATTGATAAGGGCTAAGGGCTAGAGACTGGCCGAGACTTACTTTTTGAAAGTCTGTACGTTATGATGATCATTATTATGCCTAAAATACCGAGGGCGATCAACTTTTGCCAAGACTCAAAAACAAGTGTGGTAAGGCCAAACACGATCGCGACTACCAAGTAGAGGGCCACGACTCTGCGTTGCGAAAATCCAAGATCGTATAGCTTATGATGAAGATGCAACCTGTCGCCTCTGGTGAAAATTGGCTTTCCTAGTCGAAAACGTTGCCACATTACAAAAAATACGTCAAGCGCCGGGATGCCGACTACTAGCAGCGCGGTCGCGACCTTGCTGCCGCTTATGATCGCCAACCCGCCGAGCAAGTAGCCGACGAATGTTGACCCTCCTTCGCCAAGGAAGATTTGGGCAGGGTTAAAGTTCCAAAGCATGAAGCCGATAAGCGCTCCGAATGCAATAAGCGCGAGCAGTGCAACGTCGGGCTGGAAATAAACAGTCGTGAGAGCAAGAAAAGCGATCATGAGCGTTCCGATCGAAGTAACCCCGGTTGCAAGACCGTCTAGGCCATCGAGAAGTTTAGTCGTATAAATCATACCTAAAAGCCAGACAAAGGTGAACACAAAACTTATCCAAGGCACAATCTCAAATGGAGCCCCGAACGGGTTGGTCATTTTTGATGGGCCGATGCCTACAAGCGCGGCCGTTAACGCTGCGGCGATCGGAAATAAAACAGTGAACTTTGGCGGAAGGTCGAACTTGTCGTCAACCACCCCGCCGGCGATTAAGATCAATCCGCCGAGCAAGAAACCAATCAAATGACCTGTATCGATGTCGCCTGTTGTTAGATAATCTGAGCATATCAACACGGCAATAGTGGGGATCGCAAACGCTAGAAAGACAGCCACACCACCAAGTCGAGGAATATTGCCCTTGTGGCGCTTACGGTCTTCCGTAGGTCGGTCAACAATCTTAAAACGCAAAGCAAGCACGCGAACAACATCGGTGAGAATTATGGCGCTTACAAACGCGCCGGCAACAGGATATAACCACCAATTAGGAATAAAATCTAGAATTTAGAATATACAAGTTAGAATAAGTTTATCGCATTAGCCTAATTTTGACAAAAAACCCGCATTCTTTCGAACACGGGCAGTTGGCGCGTTAGCGCCTAGTCCTTGGAGAACACGAGCCGTTCGCACATAGGATCGACCAGACCAAACACCTCTTTTGATGCCGTACCGTAAAAGCTCCCTTTGTTCCGCCTGCCGGATCCGCTGTACCAGAGATAAAACTCGCGCCTGTACTCAGGATCCTTTGACCTCTCTTGTAGCAGTTTACGGAAAAAAGCAGAAGCCTTCTTGGGATCCAGGTCGTTGAAGTACGACGAAACCCAATTGGGTCGAGTCTTCAGTATCAATTCCAGCTGGTATTCCTCAGGCATGGCATTCCACACCCTCAGAAACGCTTCCGGCCCATTCTTGGTCGCGGTGCCGTCAATCAATCTTGTCCATTCGTCTAAGGACAACTTGCCACCATCCTTATGCAAGGCTGCGGAAAGAGCTTGGTAGCCCTCCCACGCAATCAGCGGATCCATAAATGTTAGAATCCGCTGCGGTGTCCAATCAACCTTCTGAGCGGCGCTGTAGATGTAGTTGACGCATCCCTTCGCATCCGTGCTCTTGCAGAGCTCTAGTACTAAGCTAGCCTGAGAAGTCCAGTCAATACGCTCTGCGGTTACAAGTGTTGCATCATTGCGTTCACCCTGATGTTTGCTGCCCTGCAGTATGCTCCAAAACTCCATCACCAACTCTGCTTTTTTCGCCAAATCCATCTTTTTGGAAAGGCATACGTCAAAGTCGAAGGTATCCAGAAACTTTCTTCTGGCATCTTCCGGCCATTTGTGAAAAGCTTTCAGATGCTTAACGAGATCCTTCAACGCATCAACCTTGTCGACGGTCTCCCAGGGTCTTTTAGCCTTCATCTCTTCTTCGTCAAGCCTTCTGGACACCTCTACTGTAGAGTGAATGAATAGCTGACTTCGCCAGAAGCTATCGATTTCCTCATGCTGTGGTTCGTCCACTGACTCAACGCCCATGTAAAAATCACGCACGCGGTCAGCCACTCCCTGGAGCGCCTTTCCGGCCATCGCAATGATTTCATGCACCTCGGCCTCTGAACATTTTTTTGCAAAGATCGTCATTCCGACAACCTTACTTAGACCGTATCCGCCCGACAACACAGAAGTCTCCTTTAAGAAGGCGGCCTTTGCAATTTTTGCGCTCGCTTCTGGGACTCGGCTCAGAAGCTGCTCGTAATCGAACATGATGATTTCCAAGAACTCACGGACTGAGCGGTCGATGAGCAGGATTTGCTCTTCGGCCGCACGTCCGGCTCTGTCGAGTCCTCCAAATCCACCGGACACCCTCGTACCCCAACCGGAAGTCATGGCGTTCACCATAAGTGACGCCAAGAAGGGGTTCCAGACCCCACCAGCTGGATTGGACTGATTCCTGGTCTTGCGGCGAAAGTAGCGTGCCGCAAAGCTGTTCAGCTCAGGGTTTAGCGCCTCTAGCCAATCCACCTTTTTCGCAAGCGCGATTTCCCGCTCCACGCGATCGAGTACATCGACTACATACTGGAGCTCGGCCATGGTGGCCGGTGGGAGGACTGGATGGTCGCTCAGGCGTCCTTCGGCCCACTGCGTGAGCTGAGCTTCGGTGCCAGCATCTGTAACACCATAGAAACGCCGTTTCTTGTCGATAACGAAGCTTATCAGTGCATCGTGGCGCACCTGTTCGACACGCCTGTGGAGCTCGGCAACGTGCTTTTCTCCAATCTGGAAGAATGCGCTCAGAGGATTCCGCGACAGGCCTGTAACAGCCTTGTCGATGTTGCCCTTTGTTGCATACTCGAGCCCCAAGTTCACCGTAACGTAGACAATGGCCTCGGCTCGCTTCATAAGTCCGGGGTTGCGCTGGTCGAAACCTTCCCTTTGCACAACGCGCACTACGCACTTTTGCAGTTCGTCCGCGATGTCAAGTTCAGCGCCACTTTCTTCGATTCTTTCAATCGCCAGCCTTAGAAACGCTGACTTCTGCTTCGCCTGTTCATGCGCATCCATTACCTGAATTGCTGTGGACATGTTTTCTCCAATGTTTTGATGTAAAGAGCTGTCGCTCGCGATCACAATAATCGTGAGCCCTTCTCTAGTTACCATAACATGATAATCAGAGAAAGAAAGGCCTCCGGATTCCTCCAGAGGCCCAACGGTTGGACTGGTCGATGACTAGCCCAGATCGAGACCAGCTACCAGGTCGTCGGCCTTGGCTTCGGTCTCTTCGATGCCTTCGGGCATTACGAACGCTTTACGCATGGCGTAGGCGTGCTTGTCGACCAGGTCGTACTCTATCTCTTCGAGCGTGAGCCTTTCCGTCATGTCCATCGCCGCGTACCAGTAGCTCTTGGGCGTGATCTCTGCGATCTCTCGCGAGAGGTCGTCATCGATGCTGGCCACGTCGTCCTGCGCTGCACGCATCACAAACGCCAGAAACTCATGACCCAGCGCTTCGAGCATGGCATCTCGCCAGTCTTCGTCAGTGGAACGGATGATGGTCGACAAGTACACCAGCGCGCGCTCCGGGTGCACGCGCACCACCATCTTGCGCTCGTTGCCGGACGCGTCGACGATCATCAGGACGCGCCTGTCCTTAGCGTCCTCGATCTCATCGAGACCCTTGCCGTGGATGAAGTAGTCCATCCATCGGTCGAGCTCGTTCATCTCGGAAAAGACGGCCGCGTCGACCATCACGCTTGCGGTCGCCGCTTCCGGCAACATGAGCGGCAGCAAGGCCGCTTCGGTGGATCCGCCGATCTCCTCGCGGGTGAGCTGGGCCTGGTGCAACACAGGAAGCGCTGCCATGGCCTCGCTCGCCTGAGCGTGCGGTACGCTTGTAAGCGCATGGGCGACTTCCGCGCTCCTCAGTCTGCCGGCCACCACCAAGGTAGCAAACTCACTCGGCGCGATCGTGCTCATCAGCTGCAATGCTGTTGAAGGCATTTTGTCTCCAGGGGTTGAAATGTTCGCCTTAGGTCGTTATCTACGACGACTAAATCTACCACAATTAGTCGAATTTGTCAAATGTTTCTCGCCGACCTTCCGAGCACGCCTGGCTTTGGCAGAGCAGGAGTCAGGAATAGCATTTTCAACCCATTCGTATCCATTTAAAAACGAATGGAGTCCAAAATGCCCTGACGCATCCTCTGCCTAATGCCGGGCGAGCGCAGGCAGTCGGAAGCAGTTTCTTTCCCCCATTTCTTTGCTGCTCCAAAGAAATGGGGCTGGGGATCTGGGGTGGCGCCCACCCCGGGGATAAAAAGAACATAATCAAAAAGGACGCGATATTCCGCGTCCTTACAATTCTGCTGCTTTTTCCACTCTTATCTTCCCTCCTGGCTCATAAACCAATGTATCGCGCCTCCCAACCTTACCTTGAAGTAAGAACTCAGCAACCGCGTTGTCGACTGATTCCTGAATAACGCGACGCAACGGACGCGCGCCGAATTTAGGGTCATATCCTTTCTTTGCCAACTCGTGAACAGCCTCATCACTAGCCTCAAACTTAATCCCCTTCGCTTCCAGCCGAGCCTTAACTTGCGCGAGCATCAAGTATGCAATAGACACCACATCTTCCTGAGATAACGGTTTGAACACCATTACTCCATCGAAACGGTTTAAAAATTCCGGTCGATACACTTTCTTCAACTCGTCTTCGATCAAGTGCTGTTTGATCGTATCAAGATCAACCCCTGCCGATACTTGATCCTGAATGTACTGCGTGCCAGCGTTAGATGTTGCGATTAAAATGACGTTTGTGAAGTCCACAGTGCGACCAGACCCATCGGTCAGCCGGCCATCGTCCATAACCTGCAAAAACAAGTTCAAAATGTCAGGATGAGCCTTCTCAAGTTCGTCAAGGAGCAAAAGCGCAAATGGATTCTTGCGAACCGCCTCGGTGAGAAGCCCAGCCTCACCCGGTCCACCAATCAGCCTTGCAATCGACGCCTTATCCTGATACTCACTCATGTCAAAACGGAGCATTGATTCTTCATTGCCAAAATACACTTCGGCAGTTGCCTTTGCAGTTTCAGTCTTACCAACTCCGGTTGGGCCTAGGAACAAGAAATTAGCAATCGGCCTGTTCTCTGCGCGCAACTCTACGCGGGCGCGACGCAAAGCCGACGAAATGGCCTTCACAGCTTCCTCCTGCCCAATTACACGCTCGTGCATGCGCACTTCCAAATCTAGCAACTTCTCACTTTCTTCAACGCCGACCTCGGTAACAGGCACGCGAGTCTTTTCCGATACAATCGTAGCAACATCTTCCTTGCCAACACGCGCCCACTCCTCACCGCGTTTGCCAACCATATTCGCAACCTCCTCGGCAAGGATAATCGCCTTTTCCGGCAGATAGCTTTCGTGCATGTAGCGGTCGCTCAAATCAACAATTGCCGCCAACGCCTCGTAGGTGAACACAATTTTGTTTCGATTTTCAATGCTGCCAACGCGCGATGCTAACACTTGTATTGCGTCGTTACGGCCCGGCTCTGCAATATCGATCTTGGACAGTCTTTGCCCTAACACTGATCTCTCAATCGCCCCTGTGTAGCCCTGTGGAGTTGCAGTTGCGATTACAAACGTGTAACCCTTCTCAAGCTCGCTTGCAACAACCGATGATAAATCAACGCCTCCTGCGCCGACTAGCTGGTCAATGTCTTCAATCACAACGATAATATTTCCAGACCGTCCAACCTCAGAAAATGTAATCAGCATCCGCTCCTCTGCTCCTGTGCCGCCCTGAACGCTTACAATGTGAGGTACGGAGAGTTTGACAAGGCGCATATCCTGTAGCACAGCCGGAACCTGCTCCTCAACCATGCGCGCGGCAATGCCGGCAATAATCGCATCTTTGCCAACTCCGGGAGGCCCAACCAACACCACGCTCTGCCTACCGCCCTCAATTGCGCGCATAATCTGAGTCACCTCAACCTCGCGGCCAATCAACATTGGTAACCTCCCAGAAGCTGCCGTGCGGGTGAGGTCCTGCGACACGCGATCCAAAAAAGGCGTTGCGATAGCAGTGTAAGCACGATTCATTGTACCCCTTGGCTTGAACGATGCGGCTCGTGAGAATTCTTTCTGACGGTCCATTAGCTGTTCATTAATCCTAACCCATGCGACAACATTCTCAACTTCCTCCTCCTCAACATTCAGCGAGTACAACAGCTCCTTAATAAACTCGTCCTTAGCATAACATTCAGCAAAAATAGATCCTGCAGTAACTTGCGGTTGACCAAACAATATTGATCGTCGGAAAGCGCGGGCAATAATCTCGCGCCCGGCAGGGCCAAACTGAGTGGAGCCCTTTGGCATAGCCTCCATTCGCCTGCGCAGCGCGTCCTTCATTTGTTCAAAGCCAATGCCAAGCCTTACGAGCAGTACCCTGACCGAGTTTGTGCTTAGCGAGCCTGCAAAAAGATGCAACGGTTGTACTTGGGCATGCCCGGCGTTGCGCGCTATCTCAAAGGCCTGTTCGATCGCATCGCGAGCCTCAGATGTCAGGACATGCGCAATATCTTCCTTGCGCTCAATAATATCGAGTGAGGGCAAAACAGTTACCTCTTCAACCAAATCCTTTCCGACCATTGGCACGCGCCGTCGCCAGGTTCTGAGCGATAAAACTCGGTAGAACAAAAATGTTGCACACAAAACTGCAAACCAGAACCCAAAAATTATCGGGCTTGGCTCCCACCAAACGCCAGGATCGAGCAGGTCTTTTTGAAGCATCAGAATCGATCCGAGAATGAAAATTATCAACCCTGCCGCACCTGCAGCAATCACGATCCCGTTTATGATCTTCTGCGCAAAGTCACGAGCTTTTCTAATCGCAATGGTAGCCGTCGTAATCTCCGGCTCAAAATACCAAAGAACACCCTCAACCAAAAGGCCCGGAAATCCAACCGGAGCCGACTGTTGATCAGTTGATTGTGGTGCTTGATTTTGATTTAGCTCGGTCATAATACAAATAGTCCGCCTGTGAGGTGGAAAATTGCTGCGAACACAGCGATTAGAGGCAATACGATGTAGACAACTAGCGCTAGCAAAATCAGCAATGTCCAAAGGATGAGCGCAATGGTACGGCCGATGATTTGCGCTACACGCATGAAAAAGCTAATCAGCCGGCTTTGCCAGTCGTAATAGCCAAACATTGGAACAAAAATATTTTTGATCCACACCCTTAGTGCAATCGATTTGGCGTAATTCCGAATCGAACCAACGCCCCACGAGCCAACTAAAATAAACCCACGCGTGTACCACCAAACTGGCCAGCGCAAAACCCCGCCGACCAGGTCGACGATTATGTATTTGATTGTGAGCGTAAGTACTGGCACAGCGATATTATATCAGAATTTGGCGAAGTTCGTGCATTAGCTGCAAGTAAAAACCAAGGTTTTGCATTGTGGCGAGCCTGAGGGCTAGTGGTTCGTCTGTTTTGAATAAGTGACGAAGGTAGGCCTTTGAGTAAATCAATGATGTTGGAGCCGAGTTGAACTCGTCGATCGGCGACTCGTCAAAGGCAAACGACTCCTTGGATATTTGTATTTTTTTGTACAAAGCCTCGGCGATTCTATCATCGGCTGCGCCATCCACAGCAAGCTCAAACGCCTCGCGCACAGCTTTCCGAGGCTCATCAGCCCAAATGAACAACGTGCCGTGGCGAGCATTACGGGTTGGCAAAACGCAGTCAAACATATCCACACCAACGCTAACGTAATAAACGATTTCTTCAGGCATCCCTCCGCCCATAAAATAACGTGGCTTGTCAGCCGGCAAAATCTCGCAAATCTTCTTAGTGATTCTAAACGAATCCTCACGCGGCTCACCAACAGAAAGCCCACCAATCGCATATCCGTCAAAACCAATATCAACCAAACCTCGCGCTGAGCGTTCGCGCAAGTCCTCATGCGTACCGCCCTGGACGATGCCAAAAATCTTCTGACTGGTGTTGTACGAATCTTTCGATCGTTTAGCCCAGCGTAAAGACCGCTCCATCGCTTCCTCGTAACGCGCGCGCAACGAATTCCCTGCCGCAACATCGTCAAACTGCATTACAATGTCGCCTCCAATCGCCGACTGCATAGCCATGGACCCCTCAGGCGTTAGCTTAATCCGAGCGCCGTCAATATGCGATTGAAAACTCACACCGTCCTCGTCCGTCTTGTTGATCTTTGATAAACTAAAAACCTGGTAGCCGCCGCTGTCAGTTAAAATCGGCCCGTCCCAGTTCATAAACTTATGAAGTCCACCCAGGCGTTTGATTCCGTCAGCACCAGGCCTTAAGAGCAAATGATATGTGTTCGATAAAACAATTTGCGCGCCCAAAGAACGCACATCCTCACTAGTTAAAGTCTTCACAGCCCCGCGCGTAGCAATCGGCATAAAAAACGGCGTCTCTATGATTCCATGAGGCACTCTAAACTGCCCTCTTCGGGCGCGACCATTTTCCTCCTTTAACACGAACATGCCTACATTGTACCATAAAACAGCCCCATGTGGAGCTGTTTTAAATGTTTTAAATTGAATCTTTAAAGCTCGTAACAGTGATTGACGATGAGCAAACTCCTCCAACTCCTAACGATGGGATCTCTATCCCCCAGTATGACGAGCCGGTAACCGCGTTAAGATCGTCGGTTCGCCTGATCAAAGCGCCATCGCTTGGTGAGCTTTCTAAATCCAATTCCTGGTCACCTGTAGTTAATGCCGTAGCCATTGAATCAAATGCCAAATCGGCATTATCAAACTTCACATTTCCGACAGGAATCGATCCTTGGATACTGCACGACAAGGCGCTGGAATCGGCACGGATATTTAAATCAGCATCTGTATTTCCTTGGTTGGTAGATTGCAATTCCTGGTTATCGCTATCTGTGGTTTTGCTCCCAAGGATTCGCTCTCCAAAATCAAGCGTGCTGGGGATGCTAACAGAAGACACCTCAGCCACTTCTGTGGTATTCGTGCCTGTATCAGATGCGGCAGACCCGTCAATTGCAGTTATTGAGATAACCCAATTTTGATCGAAATAATCATCTGATAACGATGAAGTTGGGTCAATCCAATGAGCTACCGTAACCTCGCATATGTAGCGGTCTGTTTCAGTGCTTACATCCGCCTCATCTAGCGAGCATGTCAATGAATAACATTCATTCTTATCCGGTTCACAGCCCGACCCCTTTGCGGATCTGTAAAATACGCCAGAAACGCTTGAGATGTCGGCTGTTCCGTTGTTGTCTGTTATGTCCGCAAAAATATCGAAATCCCTGTCTACTCCTACGGAAGGAGTGATTGAACCTAGGTTTGTACAGCTTCCGCCATCAGCAGAATCGGCGCAAATTTTAACATTAGCTACTGACGGAGCGGAATTTTCCACATCAACCTCTGTTCGAGATTCGTCCCATGGCGTGCCGACTTCTTCGTACGAAAGCGTTCCTGCTGTACCTGCCACGGCAGCACCCCCTCCCGCAGCCCCGCCAGGCGCTATGCTCTCTGCGTCAAGAGAAGCAATCGTGCAGCCGGTCGATGCATCAGTCGTGTACTCAACTCGAAGCATCCCGCCTCCTCCGCCTCCTCCGTAATGCGCAGGTTCGGCCGCTCCTGATCCTCCGGCAAGATTAAACGAACCCGATCCTGAACAATTATA
>JBDRFP010000003.1:0-10037 GCA_043818555.1 bacterium
CTTGCCTTTGGGTGAATAGCTCAGTTGGTAGAGCACCGGCCTTTTAAGCCGAGGGTCAGGGGTTCAAGTCCCCTTTCGCCCACCAATACAGACGCCAGTTCGACAGGGCATGTGGCGGAATTGGCAGACGCGCTGGATTTAGGATCCAGTGTCCAAGTGACATAGGGGTTCGAGTCCCCTCATGCCCACCATCTTCCCCGCAGCGAGCAATCGTTGGGGGGATTTTTTATTCAAAAACCGGAGCTGAGCTCCGATTTTTTTTAAATCTCGTCGATTGAGACTATACCGTCTTCTTTTATGTCGGCGAGTACTGTTTTGACCGTTAGGTCTGGATATTTAGCCAGTAGCTTCTCTTTGGCCTTCCCAAGCTCGTCAACATGATGTTTATGTTCCGCCTCAGCGCTTTCAAACGCCGCTCTGCCGCCGTAGCCGCCGCAGTCGGTATGATTCATCAGAATAACCGTGTTGATGCTGTGGAGGCGCTTAGAAAGGCTTAACTGAGTCTCGAGAACGCCGCCTTCAGGGTCGTTAAGGTCCTTTGCGGCTCCTGCGAGCGAAATGATGTCAACATCGTCGTAAAGATTATTTGACTCAAGATAATCTTTTATTGCATTGCCGAGCCGAAAATCCATACATCGGACAAGCGCTGTTGAGCAGGTATGAGACATATCGCAAAGTAAGTAGTTAGTAGTAAGCAGTCGACGGGCTGGAAACCCACGATTTCGATTTTTAGTTTATCATTAATTGCATAAATAATCCACCCCTGGTGAGGGGGTGGTAGAGGGCTTACTAGGCCCGAGCCGGGGCGTCGTTCGGCTTGTCGTTGTCGTCGTGCCGGTTGGCAAAGAGCTCTGCATCTGCCTTGGTGGCTTCGAGGTAGTGATCCAAGGCGATCATGCTGACTGGCCTTGCACGAAGGTCGCCGGCCGCGAATTGCATCTTGATCACCATCAGCATCACGACTGGGAAGTTGCTGTCTGGGTACTCTTCTTCGAACTGACCGCGGAACCATGCGGATACGAGTCTGAGGTCCTCCTCGATGACTTCGCGTTCATGGAAAAAGTCGACTTCGCCGACAGCTCCGCAGGAGGTGTGAACGGAAAAAATGACCTTTTCCGGATCTACTTCCTTGCCCTGATGCAGAGCCATGAAGTTGATGATGTTGAACCACAGCCAGTCGAGATGGAAGTCCATCACATTGCCACGAATCGCTTCCGCTGCCATGTGAACTGGGCTGACTCCGCACACGCGATCGAAACGGATGTCCGAAGGAACCGCGGGCACCGTAAGGCACATTTCCCTCAGGGTTTTCCAGATGTGGCGCTTGAGAATAGCGTCTCCGTCCTCGTGGCTTCCACGAGGGTCTCCGCAGTGGACGATCACAACGTTCGCCGCGTCCTTGTTTACATATTCGGCCATGCTCTGCTTCTCCTTGTTTGATTGTGCGGGAGCGTCGGAATAATACATGAATGTTGGAAGAGTGTCAATAGAGGTTATTGCGGTAAGCGAGGAGGTTAAAGAGAGGTTTATTGAGAACAAAAAAACAGCCACGGAGGGTTGTCTTTATTGTCATCTCGAGCGACAAACGGGAGTCGCCACCCTCCGTCAAGACTACGGTGTGGTGCCCCAAGAGATCCCTCGGCTCACTTCGTTCGCTCGGGATGACAATGGGCGCGTTAGCTTTGCCTTCCAACGTCGCGGTACTTCTTTTTCATTGCAACTTTATGCCGTGCCAGCTCGCGTTCGAGGTGAACGAGCGCGTCGGCGTAGGCAACGTCGTTTTGGTTTCGAGCTTCCTCGAGTCGTTGTTCGGCCAACTTCTTAGCTTCTTCTATTTTTTCAACTTCCAATTCTTCTGATCGTTCAGCAGTATCGGCCAGTACAATCACTTGATTCCCATCGCGAACCTCAATCAGCCCGGTCGAAACGGCCAACAGCGACATGTTCCCACCATCAGTCAACCTCATCTCACCAGCTCGCAAAAGCGACACCAGCGGAACATGGTTGGGCAAAACTGTAATCTCACCAGTTTCTGTTGTAACAGAAATCGAATCAACCGAGTCTTCGAAGACTACTCGTTCAGGGGTTACAATTTTTATCGTAAGCTTGCTCATAGGTCGTATGGGTCCTATAGGTCCTATTTTGTCACTTCATCAATCCCCCCCTTCATGTAGAACGCCTGCTCCGGTTTGTCATCATGCTTCCCTTCCAAAATCTCCTTAAAAGCTCGTACAGTCTCGGCAATCGAAACGTACTTACCTGGGCTTCCGGTAAACTGTTCGGCAACGCTAAATGGCTGTGAGAGGAACTTTTGAATCTTTCGAGCGCGGGCAACAGCCAGCTTGTCCTCTTCACTCAATTCATCCATTCCAAGAATTGCAATAATGTCCTGCAAGTCCTTGTAGCGCTGCAAAACCTTCTGAACGCCTCGGGCAACATCGTAGTGCTCCTGGCCGACAATGTTAGGGTCTAGAATGTTTGAGTTTGAGTCTAGCGGATCAACAGCCGGGTAAATAGCAAGCGCTGCAAGTGATCGACTCAGCACCACGGTCGAATCGAGGTGACCGAAAGTAGTCGCAGGAGCAGGGTCGGACAAGTCGTCAGCAGGCACATAAACAGCCTGGATAGATGTTACCGATCCTTTTTTAGTTGATGTAATTCGTTCCTGAAGCGCGCCCATTTCAGTCGCCAGGTTTGGCTGATATCCAACAGCGGAAGGCATTCGTCCGAGCAAAGATGATACTTCAGAACCAGCCTGTGTGAATCGGAAAATGTTGTCGATGAACATGAGTACATCGCGTCCTTCTGTGTCGCGGAAGTATTCAGCCATGGTGAGCCCAGCGAGCCCAACACGAGCGCGCGCTCCCGGCGGTTCGTTCATCTGTCCAAACACCAGTGTAGTCTTATCGAGAACTCCGGATTCTTTCATTTCAGCGTAAAGGTCATTCCCTTCCCGAGTTCGCTCACCAACGCCGGCAAAGACTGAATATCCACCGTGCTCTTTTGCAAGGTTATGAATCATTTCCTGAACAATAACGGTTTTTCCAACACCGGCGCCTCCGAAGAGTCCGGTTTTACCACCTTTCAAAATCGGACAAATCAGATCGATAACCTTAATTCCGGTTTCAAAAACTTCAGTTTCTGTAGACTGGTCAACAAAATCCGGAGCTGCGCGGTGGATTGGGTCGCGCCGGCTAACTTGTGGGGCGCTCTGGCCGTCGATTGGATCTCCAACAACGCTAAACATTCTTCCAAGCGTTTCCGGGCCGACCGGAACGCTGATTGGCTTCCCTGTGCTTGTGACAGTGAGCCCGCGCTGCAAGCCGTCAGTTGTTCCCATAGCTACGCAGCGGACAATGTCGTTTCCAAGCTGCTGGGCAACTTCAAGCACCAGATTTTGTCCCTGGTTGTCCACTTCAAGCGCGGTTAGAATGTCTGGCACGCCTTCTTCAAAGCGCACATCGACCACCGCTCCAATGATCTGTGCGACTGTTCCGTTTTTGTTATTCATAGAGAAATTGATATTTTGATTGTTGATGTTAGAGGTCTCGTTACAGACCTACGAACTATACAGACTTACAGAATGATCGCGCATTATTTGATTGTCGGTTCGTAGGTTCGTATAGTCTGTAGGTTTGTAACGTTAATTCTGAATCGCCGCTGCTCCCGCGCTGATCTCTGCGATTTCCTGCGTAATGCCGGCTTGGCGGATTCGGTTGTAAGTAAGAGTTAATTCTTTTAGCATTTCCTGCGCGTTGTCTGACGCGTTTCTCATTGCCATCATTCTTGCTGAGTGTTCGCTTGCCGCGGCCTCGAGCAAGGCTTGATACACCATCGTTTCAATCAATCTTGGCAAAATCTTATTTAACACCTCCGCCGGACTAGGCTCAAAAGTATATTCCGACAGCTCCCTTAGCCCCGATAGCTCCTTTCGCTCTGTTAGCTCCGCGTCATCAGTCTCCCCAAGCCCTTCCAAATCCTCAGGCTGCCCAAGTGGTAATAGTTTTAAAATCGTTGGCTGTTGCGTAAGCGCTGATTTGAAATCGGTGTAGCCAATTAGAACTTCGCGATAAGTGCCTTTTTTGTATTCTTCCAAAATCATTGTTCCGATCGGCAAAACATCTTTAAACGCCGGCTTGTTTGTAAGGCCTTCAAAACTGGCAATAACCGGCACTTCAGCTCGCGCAAGCGCCATGTTGCCTCGCTTTCCAATCGCAATAGCCTCAACATCGCCTTCAATATTTTTGACTGCCTTTACAGCCGCCTTGTTCATATTTGTGTTCAAAGCACCGGCAAGTCCTCTGTCGGAAGTAAACAACACGAAAAGCGTTTTTGATGCGTCTTCGTTGATTTTTAGGAGCGGATGACTAACCTCGCCGGTCGCCTTTCCAACCGCATTGATAGTTTGCCACGCAAGGCGAGCGTACGGACGAGTTGCTAGAACCGAATTTACAGCGCGCTGCATTTTGCTCGCTGCCACAAGTTCCATAGCCTTGGTGATTTTTCCGGTATTGGAAATGGACTTGATTCTTCGTTTAATTGTTTTGGAATCGGCCATACGGTATGGGTCCTATAGGACCAATAGGACCTATTTTGTAAACATCGTTTTGAAATCTGAAATATGCTTTGCAAGCTTCTCAGCTGTGGCGTCGGACAAGTCTTTTGTTGATGTAATATCGTCGAGCGTATCCTTTCCGCTTGCGTTCATATACTCAAGCAGTTTCTTTTCAAACTCGCCAATCTTTTCAGGGTCAACATCGTCCAAGTCACCATTATTCAGTGCAAAAATCACACTTGTCTGTTCTGCTACCGTTAGCGGCGAATACTGCTTCTGCTTCATAAGTTCCATTGCCCTTCGGCCTCGCTCGAGCTGTTTCTTAGTAGCTTCGTCAAGGTCAGTTGCAAACTGAGCAAAAGCCTCAAGTTCTCGGAACTGAGCCAGGTCAACTTTTAGTGTCTTCGATACTGACTTGATTGCCTTGGTCTGAGCGGCTGATCCAACGCGAGAAACAGAAAGTCCAACGTTAAGCGCAGGACGCTGTCCTTTGTAGAACAGGTCGCTCTCAAGGAAAATCTGGCCGTCAGTAATTGAAATAACATTGGTTGGGATGTAGGCGGAAACATCGCCGGACTGAGTTTCAATAATCGGCAAAGCTGTAATTGATCCACCGCCGTTATCTTCATTCAACCTGGCCGATCGTTCCAAGAGTCGTGAGTGAAGATAGAAAACATCTCCAGGGTAAGCTTCTCGTCCCGGTGGGCGTCGCAGAAGCAGTGAAACTTCGCGGTATGCCCAGGCGTGCTTTGAAAGGTCGTCGAAGATAATCAACACGTCTTCGCCCTTGCTCATAAAGTACTCGGCAATTGCGCATCCGGTGTATGGAGCAATGTATGAAAGCGATGCTGGGTCAGAAGCTCCTGCAAGCACGATTGTTGTGTATTCCATTGCGCCGGCTTCTTCCAGTTTGGCCGCAATGCCGGCAATTTTTGATTCTTTCTGACCAATCGCAACATAAACACATTTCATGTTTTCGCCTTTCTGGTTGATAATCGCGTCGATCGCAATAGCTGTTTTACCGGTCTGGCGGTCGCCAATAATCAACTCGCGCTGACCTCTACCAATCGGAACTAGCGCGTCAACAGCTTTGATTCCGGTTTGCACAGCAACGGAAACCGATTTTCTTGTCATTACTCCAGGCGCAACTTTTTCAACCGGATTGAAATTTTCGGTTTTGATTTCGCCTTTTCCGTCCACCGGACGCCCAAGTGCGTCCACAACTCGGCCTACCATTTGCTCTCCGACAGGAACTGAAAGCACGCGTCCTGTTGATTTTACAGTGTCGCCTTCATTAATGTTTCCAGAGTCGCCAAGAACCACAGCGCCGATTGTTTCTTCTTCAATGTTTAGCGCTACGCCCATTGTGCCGTCCTCAAATTCAAGCATCTCCTGCGACTTTGCATTTGCAAGTCCGCTCATTCGAACAACGCCATCTGCAACAGAAAGCACTGTTCCAACTGATTCAACCTGGGCGTCAGCCTTGAATGCCTCAACTTGAGCTTTGAGTTCTTCTATTATATTTGATTTGTCCATAAGTGATTTTAGTCAAAAGTCTGAAAGTTTAAAGTCAAAAGTTTGGTTATGCGGTTAAAGCTCGTTTAAGTTGGTTTAATGATCCGGAAACGCTTCCGTCGATTCTGGTGTCGTCAATTCTGATTATTGCTCCGCCGATGAGTTTTTCATCCACATTAAGGATCATGTCTGCGCCTTTTGCAGCTTGCACGATCTCCTGACGCGCTTGCTCGCTGAGTGAGTGGGCCGATGTAACCGATACCTGAGATGCTCCGTATTTTTCTTTCCAGATTTTGTGAATCGCTCGTTCAATTTCCCTCCACATTCCCAGCATGTTATTTCCAGCTAAAAACCTAACAAGGTCGCGAATTTGGTCGCGCGCTTCCTGATCGTTAGCGTCGGCGACACCGTCGACCAAGACCTTTGCAATTTGCTGAGCTGATAATTTCATATTAAGTCTATCGGTCTGTAAGTCTGTATAGTTCGTAGGTCTGTAACGACTACGTCATTTTGCGCACCACCTCCTCGGCCAACGACTGCGACTTATTTTCATCAATCTGTTCACTTAAAACTCTTTCCGCCGCCTTCACTGCAAGGTCAACAACTTCTTTGCGCAAATCTCGCATCATGCCATCTTTTTCTTCCACTAGCTGATCTTTGCCACGCGCGATTACGCGTTCAACTTCTCTTTTTGCCGATGCCACCATTTCATCGCTACGAGTTTTTGAATCGGCCTGAGCTTTTTCAATTACTTCCTGCGCTTCTTTTCGGGCTTCAGCCAGGATTGATTCTCGTTCCTTGTCGATCTCGATAACTCGTTTTTCGATCTCTTCTGCTTGTTTAACGCTCTTTTCAATCTTTTCTTGACGTTCGTCCAGGAATTTTACAACCGGCTTGTACAAGAAAATCCACAGAACGATCAGGACTATCAAAAAGTTTACAAGCTGGGCAACAAATATGCTGCCGTTAAGCCCAAACTGGCCGGCAACAGCGGCAATACCCTCAGCTTCGACTTCTTCGTGAGTCTCGGAAGTGAGCTCATGCTCAGTTGTATCTTCGGTCACGACAGAATCTTCTGCGTGTTCTTCAGTTGAAATTTCGTGTTCTTCTGGCATACCCGGTAGTACAACTTCGAATGATGCCGATGATTACTGGGGCATCAAAGTTGTAGCGTTAAATCTGATAAGTGAGAAATTTATTTTATGCTCGATACTCCCAACTCTTCAATATCGAAGTTGTACTACCGGGCATATTTGTCTAATAGTCTAACCACTGACGACCCACGATTGCGCGATCGTCAGAATCAGCTTACTAGAGCGTAAACGCGATAATAAGCGCGTAAATGGCAATAGCCTCGGCAAATGCCATTCCAAGAAGCATTGGAACAAAGAGCTTTCCTGTTGCCTCTGGATTGCGTCCGATTGCTTCCATGGCCTTCATACCGATAAGTCCGATACCAAGAGCCGGAGCAATTGAACCAAGACCGATTGCAAGAGCTTTTGCAAGCTGTGTCATTGTTTCTGCGTCCATATGTGTTTCAAGTTAGTAATTTAGATGTTAGAGATGATTGGTGGTACCAGGGATGATCGTGGAATTTCGTTACAGACCTACGAACTATACAGACTTACAGAATGATTGCGCATTTTTGATTGTCGGTTCGTAGGTTCGTATCGTCTGTAGGTCTGTAACGAGATATCGTTCATGCAATCGCCGGCTCTGGCTCATGATGTTCTTCTTCATCATGATCACCATGGCTCATTGTGGCCACGACCAAGAATGCCAAGGTAAGCATTGCAAACACTGTTGCCTGGATAACGCCAACCAAAATCTCTAAGAACATGAACGGAATTGGGAGGACGTAAGAGAACAATCCAAGCATCACTGTTAGCAAAACTTCTCCTGCAAAGATGTTGCCGAATAGTCGAAGCGAAAGTGAAAGCGTTTTTGCAAATTCACTAATGAATTCAATTAGGCCGACGAAAAATTCAACCACGGCGATGATAACTGCCATCGGACCCTTCTTGATCGACAGCGCAATGCCGCGGAAGTTAAAGAATTTGCTGAAGTGGTGAAATGCGCCAACCGCGCGCATGCCCGCGTAATGGGTTGAGAGGATCGCAAATGTTGCTATTGCGAGTGTTAAATTAAGGTCGCTCGATGCTGGCCTGAACAACGGTATTAGCTCTAGCTCGCCATGCATGTAGCCCCAGATGCCGATCGACCCAGTGCCTGGAATCAAGCCCATCCAATTACTTACCAAAACAAATAAGAAGATAGTGGCGACCAAAGGCAAGAATTGCCTGGTTTTCTTTTTGTCCTGCGTAACCTTGTCGATTTCGCCAAGCGCCATTTCAACAACTGCTTCAATCACATTATGCACACCTTTTGGGACAATAGACTTTCGCCTTCGAGCAATTAGCGCTACCAAAATAAAAAACGCAACAGCAATGTATGCGTTCAACATGGAATTGGTTATTGTGAAATTGCCGATATGGAAAATCGGCTCTGCGGCCAGTGGAATGCCTGACAGCGCAAGTTGAATCCCCCGCTTGCTAGATTGACCATTACTTTGGTCCTCGTTCATACAGTTTTGCGTAGTAGACCGCCTTTTTTGTGACGATTACTGCCGTAAGTGTGAATGCTAGTATTAATGCGATCGCAAGCCCCCATGGTTCGCTACCGTAATGTTCGTCGATTTTTACGCCAATGTAAGCGGCAATCAACGCCGGAGCTGCAATTGTTACCCCAAGGTCGCTCGCTATCCTAAATGCAAGGACGAAATAGTACCTGTCGGAACTGGTTTTTTGGGGTTTTTCTTCCATGTGGGCAATGTAGAGAACGGCAAAAGTATACAACGGGGCTGTTTTTTGGTCAAGAATGTTGGAAAATTTTCGGTAAACACAAGTAGACAGTAGTCAGTATCCAGTAGTCAGTAGGTCGATCACGATTATTCGCGATCATAGACTTGGCTAAAGTTGGCCAACTCGATCCTTAACCTCTGGGGTTAAACCTTGGGGGTTAAGTTTGTATGCAAATAAAAAACGCGCAGGTAACCTTCTTCCTTTCGGATTCTGGTCAACTGCGCGAGAAGTGTTGGGCGCGTGGTTCATGGCAGGCCGCCAAAAGAGGGCTTCAGCCGAACATCGGCCTTCTCTTTCTGAACCACGCACCCCGTTATGGGGTGAATCGACTGGTGGGGATTTATAGTCTCTCTCTCACAATCGACAGCCCCACAGCTCTGCTAGTCAAGCAATCGCAAGCACGACAGCCTAGACAAAACTTCCTCTTCGCAAAGAAGTTAGCAGTATGTTATTGCATTGCTGCCCCCGAAGACGATAGCAGATTTGCAACATTACACCACAGCCGATTCGTAGAAGTGTGGGACGCGGAGAAGCGGTTTGAAGCCCGCTTGACTGAGTATTTGACGAGGAGGTGTTTGCTGGATACCAACCTGTACTCAGTCCTGACTCACGCCAGTGCGATTTTGTCAGACCCCGCGTCCCAGTGAGAGTATGAAACCATATTTGCCGATATTTGTCAAGCTCTCCTTGTCGACCTTCCGAGCACTGCCCACTGTCATCTCGACCGACTGAAGGGAGTGGAGAGATCTATCGCGAGATCCCTCGGCAGAGCTCGGGATGACAAATTTCACCCCACCCCGGGGGCTTGTCGAAATAGATCTCTACGTTCGTTCGAAATGGTAAAAAAAGACCACCCCTTGCGAGGTGGTACCGACCTAGGTCGGAGTGGAAGGTGTCTAGCCTTCCGAGTTGTCTTGAAGCGCTGCGAGCTCGGCTTGGAGCGCCGTCTCTTCAGCGAGGATTTCCTGCTTGCGCTGCTCGATTGCGTTGAGCTTGACCTGAAGCGCGTCGCGTTTTACTGTCACGCGACGAGCTTTCTCGTCCGCGATCCCGGCGATCTGCCCTTCGGCAATGTCCCGCACGCTCGTCCAATGTGCGAGGAGCTC
>JBDRFP010000004.1:0-29403 GCA_043818555.1 bacterium
TTGGTGGCCGGTGCATGAGGGGCCGCGTCGAGCCGGATTTGATCCTGTTTTTGAAGTTATGGTTGGCGCTATTTTGACTCAGAATACGGCCTGGTCAAATGTCGAAAAGGCGGTCGACGCTTTGCATCGCGAAGGCCTGCTCGATCCTGCTAGCATCAAAGCCGTTCACTGTGCTAAACTTAAGTCGTTGATCCGTCCGGCGGGGTATTTTAATCAGAAAGCAAAAGGCCTTAAAGTTCTAGCTGAGTTCGTCGATGCCCAGTATCGCGGACACGCCGATCTTGCGGCCAAACAAGCATCGCGAGACGATCTGCTCGACCTTTGGGGAGTTGGACCCGAAACTGCCGACTCGATATTATTGTATGCAGGAAACAGGCCAGAATTCGTAATAGACACTTACACAAAGCGCCTTTGCGCTTCACACGGCGTCGAATTAAGCTCGTACGATGATTACAAGATGTACTTTCACGATCGCCTCGAGCCTGACACTAAACTCTTCAACGAATTCCACGCGCTAATCGTAAAATGGGGGAAAGAACGATAACCACCCCCCAACCACTCCATAAAAAGGAGGGGAGAACAAAGCATGCCAAATAACCTCCTCGAAAACTTAAACGAAGAGCAATTAAAGGCTGTCACTCATGGTGACGGTCCTTTAATGATTATTGCCGGCGCCGGGACGGGGAAGACCACTGTGGTTACGCAGCGGATCGCCTGGCTGATTGAGCAGAAACGCGCAAAACCGGACGAGGTTTTGGCGCTAACCTTTACAGAAAAGGCTGCTACGGAAATGGAGGAGCGGGTCGATCAATTACTGCCAATCGGTTATGTCGACTTGTGGATATCTACTTTTCACTCATTTTGCGAACGAGTATTAAAGGTGCACGCGCTCGAAATCGGGATTCCTCATGAGTACAAATTGCTTGACGAAGTTGGATCGCTGTTAATGGTTCGCCGCAACTTTGACAAGTTCGACCTTGATTACTATCGGCCACGAGGTAACCCAACTCGATTTATAAAAGCCCTATTAACGCATTTTTCTCGCGCTAAGGACGAACTTATTACACCGCAGATGTACATCGACTATGCCGAGAAACTTCAGCTCGATCTTGATTCTGTTGAAGGCGCTGCCGGCGAGGGTCAGGATGGGGAAATGGCCGAGGCGGCTCGAATCAAAGAACTCGCGAATGCCTACCACACCTACCAACAACTTTTGCTCGACAACAATGCGCTCGACTTTGCCGATCTAGTGAATTACACGCTTGAGCTATTTAAAACTCGAGCGAACATTTTGGAGCAGTATCGGCAGCAGTTCAAATTCATTTTAGTCGATGAGTTTCAGGACACCAACAAGGCTCAGTACGAACTAGTGAAATTGCTAGCATCACCAAGGGATAACCTTACCGTTGTTGGCGACGACGACCAGTCAATTTACAAATTCCGCGGCGCGTCGCTTGAAAATATTCTCAAGTTTAGAGAAGACTATCCAGATACCAGCCAAATCGTTCTGACAAAAAATTATCGTAGCGCTGCCGCGATTTTAGACGGCGCCTACAAAGTCATTCAACAAAATAATCCTAATCGACTTGAAGTTAAGGAAAAGTTAGACAAAAAGCTGACTAGCGAGATCGACTGTAACGGCGCGGTTTGTCATATTCACGCTGCCACACTTGACGATGAGGTAAGGCGTACCATTGAGACTATTGCCGAACTCAGGCAAGCTAGTAACTGCCATTGGAGCGATTTTGCAATTCTTGTGCGCGCCAACAGTAGTGCTGACCCCTTTATTCGCGCATTCGAGCGCGCCGGCATTCCATACCGATTTATGGCCATGAGCGGGCTTTACACGAAACCGATAATTCTGGATGTTATCGCCCATCTTCGCGTTCTTGCGCAGCCGCATGAAAGTCCATCCATGTACAGAATTTTAAGCCATCCTCAACTTGGCCTTGTTGAAAACGACATTGCCGAACTGTCTCTTTTTTCGCGCAGAAAAGGAAAATCACTTTGCACTGCCATGCAGGGCTCAAGTTTTATTCAAGACATGTCAGAAGACGGCAAAGCTAGAACTCGTGAAATTCTAGACTTGCTAATCCTGCTTCGCCAAGAATCAAAAAGAATGCCGGCGAGCGAACTGTTTGTTGAAGTGATGAAGCGCACAGGCCTGCTTGCCGATGTTCGGCTACGGCCAGAACAGGAACAGCAGGAACTATTTGGATATTTGCAGCAGTTTTTTGAACGGCTGAAACGCTTTGAGTCCGATAACGACGATACAACCCTGTATCACTTCTTGGAAGAATTTGATCACGAACGCGACGCCGGAGAAGTCGGCGCGCTTGCAGGCGATCCGGAAGAGGGGCCCGATGTGGTTAATGTGATGACCGTTCATGGCTCAAAAGGACTTGAGTTTAAGTATGTATTCTTGGCTAATTTAGTAGAGCAGCGCTTTCCGTCAACAAACCGATCTGATGCAATCAGCTTCCCGGAAAAGTTGATTTCCTCTGCCGCTTCGAAAGATCATCACATTGAAGAAGAGCGCCGCCTATTCTATGTTGCGATGACGCGCGCTAAGGAACGGCTATATTTACTTTCAGCTGAGGACTACGGCGGTAAGCGTAATCGCAAACCATCTCGGTTCCTGGCCGAACTCGGAATCGAACCAGAAGGTGGAATTACACATAATCAAATTCCAGTTGCAGATGCAATCTCAATTACAAAAACTTCGAAAACCCCCGCCAATGCTATCGAATACACGCTTCCAAAAGCGGTTAGCTTTACTCAACTCGCCGCATTTTCAGCCTGTCCGCTCCAGTACAAGTTTGCCCACATTCTCAAAGTTCCGGTTTTTGGCAGACACACACTAAGCTTTGGAAAGACAATGCACAATTCGCTTCAAAAATTCATGGAGCGCATTGCGGCAACCCAACAAAGGCCACAAGCAAGCCTTTTTGAGTCTGAAGAGCCAAAAGGATCGCAGATTCCATCAGAGAATGAATTACTCGAGATTTACAAGTCTTCCTGGATAGATGAATGGTATCCTAACGACCAAACTCGAAAAGAATACTTTGACAACGGCAAGGAATCGCTACTGGCTTATCGCCAAGATGTTATCAACGACACTCCGACTATTCACAGCTTAGAAAAAGGTTTTACACTAAAAATTGGCGATGTTGCAGTTCGCGGGCGCATCGACAGAGTGGACCAGTTAGAAGACGGTGTCGAGATTATCGACTACAAAACAGGTTCGCCAATGGACGAAAAACCCGGATGGGATAAAAAGAAACAGCTCGTGCTTTACAAAATGGCCGCTGAGCAATGTTTCGACCCGCCAGTCAAGGTCAAAAAACTAACTTATCACTTTCTAACTGACAATTCGCGTGTTAGCTTTGAAGCAACTGAAAAAGACTGCGAAAAGCTGCAAAATGAGATTTTAACCACGGTTGATGCGATAAAACACAGTGAATTCGGCGCTACTCCAGGATTCAATTGCAAATATTGCGATTTTAAAGACATTTGTGAATTTTCAACAGGATGAAGGGCATTGAAGGTTTAATTTCAGGAGCCATGGACAGGCATGGATTCGGCAGGCAAATTCAGTCAGCCCTGGTTGTTGAGTTTGCAAATCATCTACTCGATGAAATTATCGAATCGCATATAAGACATGACTTTCAGGTTGTGTCATTTAATGACGGAGAGCTGAAGGTTGCGTGCAAGCACTCGGCCGCAACCCACCATGTTCAATCGATAAAAACAACCATCTGTTCGCGCATTGAAGTTCAGTTTCCAACAGTCACGGTCAGCGCAGTGCGCGCGTGGATAAACCCGGATCCGCAAAAGCTGTGCGGACGCTGATTTCGTGTTATAATCAAATTGAAAATGAGCAAGGAGGCTAAAAAGAAACTGGCGATTTTGAGTCCATTCGTGATTGGAGTGGGTATTTTGATTTTTCTTTTTGTCGGCCTAACCCTTAATACATCCGAGGCGGAGGCAGTAAGTTGCTTTGCAAGTGACGGCGACGGCGTTTATGATACAGACGGCGACGGTGGCAATGGCGTAATCAAAATCACAGGAGTGCACACAATCCCTGCCGCAGCAAGCGCTTATGACTGCAGTTCGCTTGATTTTTGGATCGTTGCCAACGGAGTGCTGTTTTTAGATGGCAATGAGGCGACCGGAGAATATGCTGCAGTAAATTTTAAAAGCCTGGATATTGACACAGCTGGGTCGGTTCATTCAGACGAAGGAGGATGCACAAACCCGGGGAACGCCAACGGATACGGCCCAAACGGATCAAATGTTTGCACAATATCTACAGCTGGCTATGGTAGAGGAAATTTTAATAACAACCGAGCATGTGGAGGAGCAGGATACGGCGGAGACGGCGGCGCGCCTAATACAGGCACTTTACTCCCCGGAGAATTCTACAGCACATCACTTACGCCACTGTTATTTGGGTCCTCCGGAGGTAGCGCGGGGTATCTCGCTGCAATGGGCGGAACGGGCGGCGGGATCGTGCGCATCAATGTTACCAATACACTTATAAACGATGGAATCGTATCTGCAAACGGCGGAGATGGCGGATGGATAACTTCAGACGATACTGACCGCGCCCCTGGTGGAGGATCTGGTGGGTCGGTTTATGTTACGGCCGGAAGAATTGACGGATCAGGGTCATTCCAGGCGCACGGAGGAGGCGGCGAAGACGACCCTGCCTATGACGGTGGTGGTGGCGCAGGAGGCCGGATTTACATTACTCACGACAGCAATGACTCAACATTTTCATTCTCAGGCACTTCTGTTGTGGCTAACGGCGGGCTTGGACCTGATGACGCGACAGACGGCGCAAAAGGAACAGCTTATGTTAAAAACACAGCAGCGGGCGAGGTTAAAATCTTCCAAGGCTTTACAATCGACGACACGGACTTTAGTGAAACAACTTGGATTTTTGATGCTTCTGCGCTAAATCTGTATTGCAACTCTAGCGCGGTAAGCCCGTCATTTACAGCCACTTATCTTACGCTTAATGGCCAGCTTACTTGCGACGATGTTGACGCGACATCTCTTACATCGATGGCATTTTCCGCTTCAAATACGCTCACGCTCCAATCCGGCATGAACTGGCATATTACAAAACTCAACGCAGATGTTGATTTTACAGTCCCAAACAATCAAACTTGGACAAATGTAACCCTTGAAACGCCTGCGGAAGGACTTTTGACCATTGATGACAGTGTTTCAATCAATCTTGCCGGAACTACAGCAGTAAACGCAAACGCGCAGTGGACAAATTTAACAGACCTGACTGTTGGATCGAGCGCTATGCTTTCGGCAAATAAAAAAGGGTGTTACAACGCCTTGAACGCAACCGGCTTCGGTCCAAATGCCTCAAATGTATGTTCGCAGGGAACGGCCGGAGGCGGTATTGGAAACAATGCTGACAACATGGGTCTTGGTGGCGGAGGCCACGGTGGAGCCGGAGGAGACGGGACAACCCGCGCAGGAGGCACAACATACAATGATCCTGACAATCCTGTGCTGTTTGGGTCCACAGGAGGATCTGCTGCAGAATTAAAGGCTCGCGGTGGAAACGGGGGAGGATATCTTAAATTAAACGTCTCGGGCACTTTGGATCATCAGGGAGTTATTTCTGCATCAGGAGAGAACGGGACTACCTGGGCAATTGAGCGCGCTGCCGGAGGCGGTTCCGGAGGATCTATCAACATTACCACCGGAACATACAACTGCTCGGGATCCGGCTCGTTTAGCGTTGCGGGGGGCGACGGAGGGAATATGTCCGTACAAGACGGAGGCGGTGGCGGAGGCGGTATGTTAAAAATATCGGCATCTACAGACGATTCCACCGGTTGCCCAATCTCAGGGCTCACGGCCGCTTCGGTTGCGCCAGGAGGCGCGGCTGACGGCTCAGCGGTCGCAGGGTCAACAGGAACACTTTCAACCGGAGCGCCTGCAGGTGTAGCGCCAACGGTCGATACGGTACGAGTGGCATACAGCGCCAATGGATCAAATGTTAGTCCTCTTGTACTTTCACCTGGCGCGAATAAATCAATGCATGTTAACGGCGTTGTTTCTGACGGCGACGGATACACTGATATCCAAAATGTTTCAACAGTCCTGTACCGCTCCGGAGTTTCCGGCGGGGTAGGCTGTGCCCCGGACAAAAACGATTGTTATAGCGTTGCAAGCTGCAACTTAACAGGTGGTGGCGGGAATAGCATTAATTATGATTGCGACATCTCGATGGCATACTTTGCCGACGCCACCGATTCCGGGACTTACTATGGCGACACCTGGAACGCGCGCGTAACAGTTCAGGATGCTACTAATACAGTTAACAATGATTCCTACACAAACGAGGTACAAACGCTGCTTGCACTTGGTACACCAGGCACTGTGCTTGATTTCGGTACGCTAGACCTTGGCACTACCAGTCCTTCCAGCGAAACAATGCTAATGACCAATCATGGTAATGTCGCTGTTGACGCAAATATTTCAATGGCCTCTAACATGGCATGCACGTCAGGGTCTATCCCTCTCACAAACATAAAATACGGTCGTACAGATACAGCGCACGCAAGTCTTGAATACACAATGAGTTCAACTCCCGCGAAGGCTGTGTTAAGCCTGCCGCGTCAAATTAATGACTTTGCGCCAAGTACAGATACTCTGTATTGGAGGCACAGTATCCCCGGGTCAGGGGTTGGCGGAGTATGCACAGGCACAATTACAATCTCCGCAACGACTCCTTAATATGAACATCCGCCAATACCTTCTTACAATCGGCATTGGAACTGCATTTACATGGTCCGCCTGGTTCGTAGTGTTAATTAGCATCGATCCGGTCACTGCCGGATGGATTGCATTTTTGCTTTTTTACTTAACACTTTTTGCCGGTCTGTGCGGGTTATTCATGACAATCTCAACGGTAATTCGCATTACGCGGTTCCCAGACAGGGAAATTGGCGAGATTGTAAAAACATCACTAAGACAGGGAATCACCATTGGAGCGCTCCTTACGGCTGCGCTGGTGTTGCAAAGCGTTGGTCTGTTAACATGGTGGACTCTTACGCTCTTAATCGTACTTATTGCGTTTATAGAAATCCTGATGCATACAAAGAAATAGGTCTTTGCTTACCGACCGAGTCCTGGATTAAGCCTTTAAACCACCTTAAACCCCCGCTTGACACATTCAATTAACTACTTGTCTTAAAATAGTTGTTCAGTTAAAATGATGGCCTAAGAAGCCGTCTTTTATGTTGAACAAATTTTTTGGTCAATTTTCTGAAGATATTGGAATTGACCTTGGTACAGCGAATACATTGCTATTCGTTAAAGACAAGGGGATCGTAATGAACGAGCCTTCTGTTGTTGCGTTAAATACCCGTACAAACCAAATTATTGCTGTTGGGCACGCCGCTAAGGACATGATCGGCAAGACACCTCCGCACCTTGTAACCACCCGTCCGCTCACAAAAGGCGTAATCTCGGATTTTGAAGTTGCGGAAAAAATGCTTAAATACTTCATTGATAAAATCCACGAGGACTCATTTACGATTGTGCCGCGGCCAAGAATTGTAATAGGCGTTCCGCTCGAAATTACCGAAGTTGAGCGCAAGGCCGTTGAAGACGCAGCGCTTGGCGCAGGCGCGCGACAGGTATTTCTTGTTGAAGAATCAATTGCCGCAGCTATTGGGGCAAGGCTTCCTATCACTGAATCTATCGGCAGTATGATTGTTGACATCGGCGGTGGCACAACGGAGATCGCCGTAATTTCACTTGGCGGAGTCGTCACTTGGAAATCGCTCCCAA
The DNA here is from genome assembly GCA_043818555.1 of bacterium. Lineage (GTDB taxonomy): Bacteria > Patescibacteriota > Patescibacteriia > UBA9934 > UBA9934 > JAUYIW01. The sequence goes on from JBDRFP010000004.1 coordinate 7,828, forward strand.
TCGCCGGAGATGAAATGACAAAAAATGTATCACAATACATCCGTGACACATTTAATCTCCTTGTCGGAGAGCGTGTAGCCGAAACTGTAAAACACAGAATAGGAAGCGCGCTTGAGCTAGGTGAACCGACCGGTATGGAACTCAGAGGGCGCGACCTGATCACAGGACTTCCAAAGCAAGTTTTCGTAAACGATTCACAAATCCGTGAAGCTTTATCCAAATCAGTGCAGACGATTATTGAAAACATTAAGGCCACGCTCGAAGTCACGCCACCTGAACTTGTTGCCGATATCTACGAGCGGGGCATTGTACTTTCGGGCGGCGGGTCGCTCTTAAAAGGACTTGACCAGCGGCTAGCAAAGGAAGTCGACATTCCTGTCACTATTGCAAACGACCCTCTTACCGCGGTCGCACGAGGCACAGGCGCAATGCTCGATGACGACGAGCTGCTTAAAAGCATGGCTCTCCCGTCAACATCAGATGACTATCTTGCCTAATGAGGCCATGAGCGACCAATAAGCTTATGTTTAAAATTAAAGTCTCAAACAAAACTAAAAAAGGCGCCAGATCGCTAGGCGTTTTTCTTTTTGCACTATTGGTGATCCTGATGTTTTTGCTTTTTGTCAGACCATTTACGAACGCCTCACAGAGTGTGCAGTCAATTTTCAACCGCATCGGTTCAGGTATTTCCAACACTTACAACTATATTTCAACATCAAAAGGAGACCTTGAGAGGCAGGTCAGCGATCTTCAAAGCCAGATTGCGTCACTCACGGTCGAAACAGCCTACATTGATGAGCTTGAACAAAATATTGTTGAGCTTCAGGGGCTGCTTGAATACACCGAAACAACAGAGCACAACACCACTACAGCCCGCGTAATTGCCCATTCTTTTGAAAATGAGCAGAAAATTCTGATAGATAAGGGCGCATCGGATGGGATAAAAAATGGCCTGGCGGTTGTGGTGGCAAATGGACAAATTATCGGAACGGTTGGAGAAGTCAATCGCTCGAGCGCTACGGTTATCTTGATTGAAGACCGGTCAAGCAGCATACCTGCCGCAATTCTTGGCACAGACCGGACGGTCGGCTTGGTGGAGGGCCAGTCTGGCTATCTGCAAAAAATGGCATTTATCCCACAAGACGCTGAAATTCACCAAGGCGATGTGGTAGTAACATCGGGTCTTAACGGCAACATACCGCCAGGGTTGGTGATCGGCCTTGTTAGCGAGGTTCTTTCTGACGAAACAGCCCTATTCCAGGAGGCGCTGATTGAATCGATTTACCCGCACGAACAATTCAGAGATGTTTTAATCATCGACCCGATAGCTGATTAATATGCTAGCCCAAGCCGCATTAGCAATTCTTTTCATAGCCGGAATCCTGCTCCAGGCCAGTCTTGTCAGCGCTCTCACAAGTCCGTTTTCGTACATCCCACTCATGATCGCTCTCGCTATTGTAATCATGCACCGCGGCCAAATTGTAATTGGTTCGGCATGGCTAGTCCTGACAGGGCTCGCGCTTCCTCTCTTTGGCTTTGCCGACTACGCCGCATGGACTTACTTTGCCATTGCTATAATTGCGCCGGTACTTTCAATCCGATTCTTCACAACGCGCTCTGTTTACGCGCTCGCCGGGCTTGGTGCCGCGGTTTACATCATCTTTTCTCTACTGAACTTCCTGCACCTGTCTATTATTTATGACTTTGACTTTGAACAGTTTTCACAATCATTCTGGACCGCAAGATTATACAGCCTTACTTTTCTAATTATCAGCATTTATTTCTTTTTCCTTGCGGCGCGCTACCTTGAGTACCTTTCATCAACCGTATTCCTTGTCCGTCAACGCTAGTGGTATGAACGACAAACCGAACAAGCCAAAACCCGAAATCTTCCCACTAAATCCAATCGATGTGATCGATCGGATTGAATACAGGAAGGACGACTTTTTGTTTGAGGAAGGTTTGGCAGAAATTCCGAATTCGGCGCAGGAGCCAAACAGATCATTCGTGGGCCAAATAATCGGACGCAGACGGTTTGCCGCAGGGGCGGCGATTGCGATTTTTGTTCTGGCAATATTCATTATGCGCACAGGGTATTTACAAATAGCAGAAGGCAAGGAATACCGCGCGCTTGCTGAGCAAAATCGTATTCGTATTCATACAATCCCTTCAGAGCGAGGGATCATTTACGACCGCAATGAAGTAATATTGGCGGAAAATGTTCCAACTTTTAATATTATCACTAGCCTGGCCGAACTACCTTCGGAAAACTACGAACGTCAAGAATTAATCGACGCGCTGTCTGCAATCACTGGAATCCCAAAAGCTGACATTGAAAATTCCATAAGCGTGTCAAAGGACGAGTTTGAACAAATCCAGGTCGCTGAAGACATTTCCTACGAGGCCGCGATGATGCTCAAATCCAATCCTGATTCTTACCAAGGGTTGAATTTGGAAGTTAGCACTCGCCGAAGCTACATTACCGACTCTATTCCGTCGCTCTCTCACGTGCTCGGCTATACTGGCATAATTAGCGCCATTGAATATGAAGAGCTGGGCGATTCAGGGTACCGTAGATTCGACCGCATAGGCAAGCAGGGGCTGGAAGGAATGTATGAACCGCTGCTGCGCGGCGAGTTTGGTGAAGAGGCAATTGAGGTGGACGCTCTTGGCGACCCGGAACGAGTAATGTCAAAGCGTGACGCAGTAGACGGAGAAAATATGACTTTAACGATTGATTCCGACCTACAGGCATATATTGAGGAAGTGCTGCTGGCTCGAATGACAGGTACCGGAGCGAGTAAGGCTTCGGTTATCGTGAACGATCCGAATAACGGAGAGATACTCGCGCTAGTGTCCTGGCCGGCGTTTGATGCTAATGATTTTACTTCCGGAATCGACGAGGAAGTGTACCGCGGACTGATTAATAACGAAGATTTGCCTTTGTTCAATCGGGCCATTGCCGGAGAATTCCCGTCGGGGTCAACCATAAAACCTGTTTACGCCGCTGCAGCATTGATGGAAGGGGTGATCAACTCGTCAACTTCATTTGTGTCCACCGGCGGCCTTAGAATCGGAGTATGGTTTTTCCCTGACTGGCGCGCGGGCGGACACGGCGTTACCAATGTCTACCATGCCATAGCCGATTCGGTGAACACGTTTTTTTATATTATCGGCGGAGGTTATGAACAATTTGAAGGGCTTGGGATCGACAGGATGATGGAATACGCTGCATTGTTTGGGTTTGGGTCGTCAACCGGTATTGATCTTCCGGGCGAGGCTGACGGATTTTTGCCAAGCAAAGAGTGGAAATTGATGGAAAAAGGCGAGCTTTGGTACATTGGGGACACCTACCACGCGGCCATCGGGCAGGGTGACTTTTTGGTAACGCCACTTCAAATTGCCATTTCAACGAGCGTGTTTGCAAACGGCGGTTGCTTGCCTGTGCCGCATTTGAACATCGAGCTCTACCTCGAGTGTGTCGAAATTGTGCCCGACAACACTGTTCAGATTGTCCGCGACGCCATGAGGCAAACCGTTACTTACGGAAGCGCGACGTCGATGCAAATTGTGCCGGTCGCCGTGGCAGGGAAGACCGGAACGGCTCAATGGTCGTCAATTAAAGCGAACCACTCATGGTTTACCGGCTTTGCGCCATTTGATAATCCAGAGGTGGCCATTACCGTGCTGATCGAGGAAGGCGGTAACAACTACACCGCCATCCCCGTAGCGCGAGATATTTTGATGTACATTTTCTCAAATGTTGAAACCGAATGATCCTTGAACCTGCTTAACCCTGAACGTTTAACCCTGAACGTTAAAGAGCGATTCCGCTAAGATTCGCTAAGCTAGCCCTCACATATCGGGGAAACCCACCATTTAACCTTCAGCGTTAAGCTCGATCTACAAAAAGAAAAAATTAGAGTTGACGTGATTGACGTCAAATGATCTGTTGCACATAGTGACCGATCGGACAAAATGTGCAACAGTTCGATTTGGTTACATAGAGGCGTGCCAAAAAGAATACCCTGCTGTAGATAGGATGGTGCCAATGCACTACAGGGCTACGCCGCGACTTTCGACTTTTGACGGAATAGAAAACCGCGAGTTTTAATCGCGGCAATAGCGCCTATGCGCCGGGCGAGGGCGTTGATGCCTTTTCGAGCTTTTCGATCTCGTCGTCGGGTGGGAGGCCTCCGAGCTTGGCCAAGAGCCCGCGGAACATGGCTTGTTGGTCTGCGGCCAGGGTATCGCATTCTCGCCTATGCTGCTCCCGTTTTCCTAAAATTCGATCATGCACTTCCTCGGGCAAGGCAATGCCGTACTTTATGCCCATCTGCACAAAAACCTTATCCTCGGCCAATAGCTCGCCATGCTCACGCACAAGCTGGTCGGCCATCACTAGCGAGCACTTGAGTTTATCGTCCTTCAGAAACTCCGCGTACGCTCGGCGCTCGGGGTTGCGTAGCTCGCGAAAATAGCCAATCCGGCATATGGTCAGCCATATCGCAAAAATCATCATAAAGCCTCCCGCTAGGTAGACTGCCACCTTGACCTGCTCAGGCATCCCATCGTAATACTGTGCCACATATACTGGCACAATAATGGCCATACAAATAGCTACGAATACGTTGAAGATTGGATCCTCACGAATAGCGCTCTTTCTTATAGCCATCTGCGTGGTAATCAGCCTAGGCTCGGCCTTGATCATTTTATTCTCCCTTGAATGTGTAACAGGTACTAACGCAAGCCTATCCCGATCTGGCGGGTTTGTCAACGTATTGCTGTCTGTGCTTCCTGAGCGTTGGCTATTCGTTAGTGAAGGATCCAGCGATAGCGTCTGGCCCACACGCTCCGCTAGATCCTTCGTCGCCGGTTTGCTGAGCTCCTCAGGATGACAGGTTGAAGGCAAAGACAGGAGGGGGATCGAGTAGCTGGTCAAAATTCCGAGAATTCGGTACAATATTAATGATAGCCATTGAAATTAGCTACCTGAAAATAGAAAATGGTAATAGAAAATGGAAATCAGAAAGTTGCTTTTATTAGCAATTTTCAATTTTCTAATTTCTATTACTAATTTCCAATTTCTAAACAGCAAATATCTAATCCATATGGACCAGCATTATGTTTCCGAGGAAGGATTGCAGGCTCTGAAAGACGAGCTTGAAAATCGCAAAACCACATTGCGGCGTGAAATTGCAGAAAAGATCTCTGTTGCAAAGGAGCAGGGAGACTTATCTGAAAATTTTGAGTATCAGGACGCCAAGGACCAGCAGGCAGAAAATGAAACTCGAATACTTTTACTTGAAGAGCTTATAAAAAGCGCGGTGCTCGTCGAGCATAGGGAAGGAGAGTCAACGATTTCAATTGGCGCAACTTTTAAAGTCGAGCTCGAAGATGGATCGACTAAAGACTTTGAACTTGTAGGAGCTACCGAAACCGACCCACTTGCCGGCAAGATCAGCAACGAATCTCCGCTTGGCCAAAAATTCATAGGCACCGCAGCAGGCGATACAATTGAAGTAAAGACACCTTCCGGTACTGTCAAATACAAAATCATTTCGATAGAATAATCATTCCCACATTGCGTAGTTCCGTATAATCTGTAGATCAGTAACAAAAATTTATGATCCCCGAAGAAGTCGCCAGGCGCGAACGGTTGCAATTACTTCGCGATCAAGGCGTAAATCCATACCCTGCAAAATCCAACCGCACGCACAATATTTCTGACGTGCTGGACAATTTTGACACCCTTTTTGATTCTAAAGAGCCGGTTACCCTCTGTGGCCGAGTACGATCAAATCGCAAGCACGGCGGGCTTTCTTTTGTTACGCTGGAAGACGCGAGCGGTAAAATGCAGATTGTGTTGCACCGCGATGTAATCGGAGCCGAGGCCTACCAATCTTTCCACAGCCACATCGATGTTGCCGACTTTTTGAGCTTCACCGGCCCGGCTTTTAAAACTCAAAAAGGCGAGCGTTCAATCGAGGCTCAAAAATATGCCATTTTGAGCAAGAGCTTACTTCCTCTGCCGGAAAAATGGCACGGACTTACCGATACGGAAAAACGCTATCGTCAGCGCTATCTTGACTTTATTGCAAACGACCTTAGCGTGGAATTTGCCAAATCTCGCGCACGGCTTGTGAGCGCTATCCGCACCTTTGTTGAAGCAGAAGGCTTTATGGAAGTCGAAACACCGGTACTGCAGCCAATTCCCGGCGGAGCCAATGCTCGACCGTTTATTACGCATCATAACGCGCTCGACACTGACTTTTTCTTGCGCATTGCACCTGAGCTTTACTTAAAACGGCTGATAGTCGGCGGTTTTGAAAAAGTATTTGAATTTGCCCGCTGCTTTCGTAATGAGGGGATCAGCACGCAACACAATCCTGAGTTTACTCAGGTCGAAGCATATTGGGCATATGCAACGGTTGAGAACTTAATGGATCACCTTGAACGCATGTTCCTATTTGCGCTAGAAGAGGTTACTGGTGGCAACATACTTAAAATCGGCGATCACGACACAAAAATTTCTCTCCCTCTGCCGCGCATGACATTCCACAATGCTGTGCTAAAAGAAACCGGGATTGACCTTGACGAATTTACAGACGAGGCAGCGCTTCGAACTGTAATGAGCCAAAAAGGCATTAAAGTTGACGATGTGATTGGCTACGGCGACCTGGTTGATCACTTGTATAAAAAAGAGGTTCGGCCAAAATTGGTAGATCCGGTGTTTATTACCGACTACCCATCAGCCATGATCCCGCTGGCAAAACGCCGCGGAGACTCTCATTATGCGGCAATGGCTCAGCTTTTGGTAAATGGGCTGGAACTGTGTAAAGCCTACAACGAGCAGAATGACCCGCTGGAGCAGGAGGCAGCCTTTGCTGAGCAGGAAAGGCTTCGCGAGCGCGGAAGTGACGAAGCGCAGTTTGTTGACGAGGACTATCTTGAGGCCCTGAAGCACGGGATGCCGCCTACAGCCGGTTATGGGATCGGCATTGATCGGTTAGCGATGGTGCTCACTAATGCGCCGAATTTGAAAGAAGTAATCTTATTCCCAACATTGAAGCCAGTTGATACTGAAGAGGGGCTAGAGGATAGGGGTTAGGGGCTAGTATGATTAACGTACTCGCATTCGGAGTTTTCGATGGACTGCATCCCGGTCACGAATCATTTCTAAAACAAGCCAGCGAACTTGGCGATAGGTTGATCGTATCGCTCGCTCCTGATAAAGTTGTAGCAGATCTGAAGGGAAGGGAAGTGAACAATAAATTTGTTCAACGAAAATCAGCACTTGAGGCGCTTGATTACATCGACAGTGTTGTCGAGGGCGACTACGAACAGGACACTTATTCATCAATAATGAAGTTTCAGCCTGACGTGATCGCGCTAGGATACGACCAAGCCGAGCTGGAAAAGAGCATACGCGCCTGGCTACCAGAAAACAATCTACAAATCCAAATAGTAAAACTAAAGGCCCACGAGCCTAAAAAATTTAAAAGCTCACTGATGCGCTAATAGGTCCTATAGGACCAATTCGACCTATGATTGATCTAAAACAATTACGAGAAAACCCTAAACACTTTATCGACGCTGCCAAGTCTAAAGGCGTTAAAGTTGATATTGATAAAATCCTAGAACTAGACAAGAAGGTCAAGGCTCTTCGATCTGAAATTGAGGACATTGCGGCTGAGAAGAACAAAGCTTCAGGCAGTATCGCTTCAGCAGAGAAAGACGAAAAGAAAAAACTTATTTCCGACATGAAGGCGGTCGACACTAAGGCCGAGAAGCTCAAGGAGAAAATGACGCCTCTTGCAGAAGAGCTTGACGACCTACTCTACAAAATCCCAAATCCTCCGGCCGGAGATGTTAAAGTTGCGCTTGATGAAAAAGAGAATGAAGTTAAAAAAACCGTTGGAAAACCGCCAAAATTTAAGTTTGAAGCTAAGGATCACCTTGAACTTGGTCGTGAGCTCAACATAATCGACACCGAAAGCGCGGCAAAGGCCAGCGGCTCGCGTTTTACATATTTGAAAGGCGACGGAGTACTTCTGCAGTTTTCGCTAATGCAATACGCGCTTTCAACGCTTATCAAAAAAGGATTTACTCCGCTGATCGTGCCACAGATGGTCAATGCAAAATCAATGAGAGCGATGGGATACCTTGAACATGGCGGACACGACGAAATCTACTACCTCGCCAAGGACAACATGTACTTGATCGGCACAGCAGAACAGGCCATCGGCCCAATGCACATGGACGATGTAATCGACGCTGACAAATTACCGATCCGATATGTCGGCTACTCCACCTGCTACCGCCGCGAGGCCGGATCGTATGGAAAAGACACCAAAGGCATTCTTCGAGTGCATCAATTTGATAAAATGGAAATGTTCTCGATTGTTAAGCCAGAGGATGACGACTCTGAACATGATTTCTTGCTGTCAATCGAGGAAGATTTGATGCAAGGACTCGAAATTCCTTACCAAGTAGTTAAGATGGTGTCTGGCGATCTTGGTCTTCCGGCAGCCCGGAAATACGACATAGAAGCATGGGTGCCGTCGCAGAATACTTACCGCGAAACTCACTCCTGCAGCACTACGACTGACTTCCAGGCCAGAAGGTTGAACACAAAATTTAAAGAAGGGCAGGGGAAGTCTGAGTTTGTTCATATGCTGAACGGCACAGCCTTTGCCATGGGCCGAACCATAATCGCAATCCTAGAAAACTTCCAACAGGCTGACGGAAGCGTGAAAATTCCTAAAATCCTTCAGCCATTCATGGGTAAGGACATGATTGAAAAACAATAACCTCCCCCAACCCCTCCTTAAAAAGGAGGGGAGACTTGAAAAATGACTAATCTAGGAAACAAATCTTGGGTCGAAATCAATGCAACAGCGCTCCGGTCGAACATCGGAGCGCTTCGTTCTGCCCTTAATCCGGGTGCCCAATTCTGCGCTGTTGTGAAAGCGAACGCCTACGGGCACGGTCTTGAACCAATTGTAAGGCTGGCAAGCCTGGAAGGAATTGCGCATTTTGCAGCTGATTCCGTCGATGAGGCAATGGCAGTACGAAGACTTGCCCCGAACGCAACAATATTCATACTAGGCTTTTCCGTGCCCGAACGATTCACTGACATAATTACTAACCGCCTTATCCAAACTGTTTATAGGGCTGAACAAGTTAATTTGATCGCACAGAAAGCCGCTGAAATTCAATCCCAGGCGCTTGTAAACATCAAAATTGAAACCGGCACAAACCGTCAGGGCATTCCAGAAAATCAAATTCCGGATTTGATCAGAGCTATCAAAAAAAATGAACGCGCGCTTACTGTTGTGGGCGTTTCGTCGCATTTGAGCGATTCAGAAAATACTGACGATCAATCCATTGTAAGAAATCAACTTGACCGATTTCGATCTGTCGTTAGCGCACTGAACGCATCCGGGATAAATCCTAAATTTGCGCACATAGCCTGTAGCGCCGCGGCAATGCTTCAGCCTGACGCGCATTTCAATATGGCTCGCTTCGGCATAGCTATGTACGGTCTTTGGCCTTCAGAATCTCTAAGAAAAAAAATGAGAATTTCTGGCAAAATTGATTTAAAGCCGGTAATGTCGCTCCAGTCTGTAATTGCGCAGGTTAAGGATATTGCCGCAGGTGATTTTATTGGTTACTCAAGAGGTTTCCGCGCAGACAGGCCAATGAGGATTGCAGTTCTTCCGATTGGATATTATGATGGGTATAGAAGAGCCTACGAAGGCGCTGATGTACTAATTCACGGTCAACGATGTCGCAATGTGGGGCATATTTGCATGAACATGACCATGGTGGATGTGTCTGCGATTGCGCAGGTAAGCGCGGGAGACCATGCGACGCTTATCGGCCGCGATGGCATGAACCAAATCAGCGCTGAAGACTTGGCCGGCCAAGCGGGCACTATTAACTATGAAGTCGTGACCTCGATCGGAGCTCACCTACCAAAAATTGTTATTTAATGATTAATTCAGCTTATAGAAATAAACTCAGCAGGCGGTGCAATAAACCATACCGCTAGCCAACAGACTTCAATCCTTCGATACTATGAAACGCCGCAACTTTACCAAATCTCACCAGTCCAAAATCTACAAGGACAAAAAATACCAGAATCCTTATTTCCAGCAAGGGCGCCGGTTTAGGTTTCCTTGGAAAAAGATTTTAATCGTTCTGGTAGTTGTTGCGTCGATTGCGGGCATTGCCTACATCCTTCTATTCAGCCCGCTGTTCAGGATCAAATCAACCACAATCAGCGGCCTAAATGTGACCCCGGTTAACGAGGTCCAGCAGGTAGTGATTGACCAGTTTATGTCGCGGGAGTGGCTTGTGCTTCCTGGTGATAACCGATGGGTTTTTGATACTGACAAGCTCTATAATTGTTTGATGAATGAGTATCAGTTTGTTGAGCTGGAAGTGGACTTATCGGGATCAGAACTGTCCGTTATCGCCGAGGAGAGGATTACATCGATCGTCTGGACTGCGGCAGATAGGGCGTGGATTCTTGATCTTCAGGGTAATGTTACGCACGAAATCCTTCCTGACACAGAGTCGCTGCCACCACTTGCGCCGACTGTACCAAGGATTCTTGATGTAAGCGGAGCGGTCGTGGAGGTTGGCGATTCAATTCTTAGCGAATCGCTTATCCAGGGCGTGATCGACTTTGACCGCGGGATTCGCCAAATGTCGCTTGAGCCTGACTACTATGAGATCGAGCAGGCTGATATAACCTGGTTTACTCTAAAATTATTTGACAGCTTTGATATTTTGTTTGATGCAGGGCAGGGGATTGAGGGCCAACTGAGCGCCCTTGAGCTAACTATGGGCGAGCATCAGGATCGTCTGAACGAGCTTGAATATATCGACCTGAGGTTTGGAGATCACGTTTACGTGCGGTGATGTAACGCCCCTCTCATTTCGACCGAGCCAAGCTTCACGGCAAGTGGAGAAATCAATTCGCTTAGCAATACGATTAGATCTCTCGACTCCCTCCGGTCGCTCGAGATGGTGAATATTTGAAATAGCGACCCCAGCTTGACACCTGGTCGTTTTTTTTTTTTAAATAAACAATTATTTTATAAATAATGTATGCTTTGTTTTACGACGCATGATGATTCTGGAGGCCAGGGTAGGGGAGGGTTATGAATTCCAAAGTTCAAAATCCAAATGATCAAATTAAGACAAGCGCACAGAATTTAGAATTTAGTCGTAAGAATTTTTATACTAAAATTACAGCAATAGGGGTGCGGACAAAGTAGATCGGCAGAGGAGTAAAAGTACACGACCACCCGGTCATGGGGATGTTAATATAAGCGTCGCCAAATATATCTTTTACGACACAATGGGTCCAATCTAGCTAATGGGGGATGTATGATAAGTCATGAACACTAAATGTATTAAACAAAATAAGAGGTATCTATCCCTCTATATATAGTTAATTTGTCAGCGACGAAAATTTTCAGCTAGTCAGACTTTGTGCTCGTCCCTCTTTCTATAGTTCTATATCTTTTGTAGATCTGTAATGAACTTCCCCCCTGCCCCGTGCACAAACATGCTCTTGTGTCGTAAAATGGTTAACACCCTGCTCAATCATTGATTATAACAAACACCAGGTCTAAATAACCTGGCGCTACTTATTATTATGCGAGCCATGAAACTGGCCACCATCTCCCCCGCCATTCAATAAATTCAGCTTTTCGAAATAAACTCTACAGGCCAGGAAATAAACATCTGCCATAAGCCAATGAACCTCGTAGGCCGGACCCTTCTAATACCCTACTACGTAAGCCTGCGGATTGACAGGGATTCCGTTTATTCGGACTTCGAAGTGAAGGTGAGGTCCTGTTGAAAATCCAGTATTGCCCGAATACCCAATCACCTGCCCTCGTGATACAAACTGGTCAGCGGACACGCTAAAGCTCGACAAGTGAGCGTACAGCGTAGCTACGCCGCCGGAATGTATAACCATTACATAATTACCATAAGAGCTTCCTGTGCGCGCCCAGGCGACAATGCCGGGCGCCGCTGCCTTGATAGGCGTGCCGGTGGGAACGGCGGTATCTAGCCCTGAGTGCTCAAATAGGTGCCGGAAAGGATAGGTTGGGTCGTGGAAAGTTGCAGTTATAATCCCTCCAACAACTGGCAGGGTCAAAACCGACGCATCCCCAACTTCATCAGACTCAGCAAGTCTGCGCTCAATGTCAGCCTGCAACTTTGCGATTTGCGATGTGATGTACTGCTGTTCCTGCCTCAATTCGCTCATGAGAACCCTGTACTCAATTTCCGAATCCTTGGTGATTGTTAACAGTATGTCCTTGGCTCCTGACTGTTGTTCAAGACCGGCCAGCTTTTGTTCTAATTGCGCTTCCAGGTCTTCCAAGTCGGAAAGCCTCTCTTCTTCTTCGGCACGATTCTCTTCCAACAGCTGACGAGACAGCTTAGTAGCTTCGAGCGCTGTGTTCAGATCGGCATTAAGGCTTTCGAGCTGCTCGATTTCATCAAACAACTCGCCAAAATCGTCTGCTCCGAAAAGCACCTCAACCAGTCCGAGCTTGTCGCTCAGGTTCAGTTCAAAAAGCATTCCCTCAAGCATTTTTCGTTGTTCAATTATTGCGTTCTCTTCGCGCCTTATCTTTTCTTCAAGCACCTGAACTTCAAGTTCCTGAGACTCAATGTCAGCCTGGGTAATCGCCACATCAATCTCTGCAAGCTTGATTTGGTTCTCGATCATGGACAGGTCATTGCGCAGACTTGCAGCTTCTCGTGAATATGCATTGACCTTCTTTTGGTATTCATCCATCTGGCCATTCAAAAGGTCCATCTGACTCTTTCTGTCGCTAATTTCGTCCTGGAGCTCTTCAATAAAATCTTCAACATCCTCTGCAAAAGCCTCCTGGCCAAAAGAAAGCGCAAAACCAAGGATCGCAATAAACAAAATCCCCTTCCCTGCCTTGTTAAAATAGTTGTTCAAGTTCATGGGGATATTATAGCAGGAATAACGAAGAGGTTAAAGAGAGATTAAAAAAACGCCGGGTGTTTTAACCCAGCGCGTCTATTGGTCGAATAGGCCCCATGTGGCTTACAGCGCCTCCACGGCCTTATCAATTCTTTCAAGCGACTCTTCTTTACCCAAAGCCCACAACAGCTCAAAAGGACTTGCAGACTTAGCTTGGCCGCTCAAGGCGACACGCAGTGGCCACAGAACATTTCCTTTTTGAAGTTCATGTTCGTCAATGTAGGCGATTACAGCCGCCTCGATTGACTCGATCGATCCAAAATCGTCGTCATCGAGCTCAGCAATAAAATCCCGCACGCCAGCAAGCTGCGCCTTGGCATCCGCAGAATCTGACTTTTTCCAAACTAATGTGGCCGGGTCGTACGCCGGCTCAACCAAATACAAGTCGATCTTCTCTTGAAACTCATCTAGGCGATGCACACGGTCTCGCTCAACAAGTAACGCCCGCTGCACCCGCTCGTCATCAACATCGGCTTGCACAAACCCTCGCGCGACTTCGGCCAACTCATCGATCGACAATCGCTTCAAATACTCACGATTCATCCAGTCCAGCTTGTCCATATTCATTACCGCGCCAGCCTTGTTGATCTTTTTCAAATCAAACAACTTGGTCAGCTCAGTACGATCATAAATCTCTTGGTCTGATTTTGGATTGAACCCTAGCGTGCCAATAAAATTGATAAGCGCATCAACTAGGTAACCTCGTTTTATATAATCCCCAACTGCAACATCGCCCTGGCGTTTGCTCAATTTGGTCTTATCCGGATTTAACAAAAGCGGCACATGCGCAAACTTTGGAAGTTCAAACCCTAGCATGTTGTAAAGGATTACATGCTTTGGAGCTGACGACAACCATTCCTCGCCGCGAATAATATGTGTAATTCCCATTAAATAGTCATCAACCACAACAGCCAAATGATACGTTGGAAAACCGTCAGACTTTAAAATAATCTGATCGTCAATATCGACATTGTTGAACTTAACCGAGCCCCTAATTTCGTCAGTCACAATAGTCTCGCCTTCAGGGACCTTCATGCGCACTACATAATCAACGCCAGACTCGAGCCTTTCCTTCACCTCATCGGCTGTGAGCTTGCAACATTCGCGATCGTATTTGGGAGTCTGTTTCACAGCCTTCTGCCCTTCCCTCATTTCGGTCAGCCGATCTTTGGTGCAAAAACAATAATATGCGTGCCCCTCATCAACAAGCCTATCAATATACTTCTTGTAGATGCCCAGCCTTTGCGACTGTATGTACGGCCCATGCTCACCCTTCTCAACGATAACGCCATTCGCGTCAATAAACGGGCCTTCGTCATGGTCGATCCCAAGCATTGCCAAAGTCTCTAGCAGATTTTCAACAGCGCCTTCAACAAGTCGCTCGCGGTCAGTGTCTTCGATCCGAATAATAAACTTGCCGCCGTTCTGGCGGGTGAAAAAGTAGTTGAACAAGGCTGTGTGGATTGTACCGATGTGGACAAAGCCGGTTGGCGATGGGGCGATGCGGGTTCTGATTTGCATAATTCAGAAGTGATTGAGTGATTAGGCTGGAACCGAAAGTGATTGAGTGAATAAGTGTTTCTATTGGTCGGATTGGTCCTATGCGAGCTATTTGGTGCGTATAAATAGTTGCCGCATGACCTCCGGGATTACCTGAATACATGCTTTGCAAAAACGACGGCGCTTGACCGTTTCTGCTACGACAATTATTGGAAATTTAATGCTGGCGTTGTAGATGCGGCCGGCTCGTCTGGGCTCGATGATAACTCGCCAAAGCCATTCCAGGCCTGCCCGCCTCATTAGTCGAGGGGCTCGTTTGAGCGTACCGCCAATCATTTCCAGCGCTCCGCCAACGCCGATGGCAATCTTCACGCTTGGCAGACTCGATAAATAATCGACAATGAACTTTTCCTGCTTCCCTGCCCCTAGCGCAACGGCGAGAACAGCGGGTTGGTTACGCCGTATTACATCGAGTTGGTTAATATTAACCTGGTCGATGTTAACGTATCCGGGATAGATGTCAATGCACTGAAGCGTCGGAAACCGTTCTTTGAGTTTATCCGATGAAGCCTTGGCCGACCCTGGGTCGCCGCCAAACAAAACAAGCGCCAAATCGTGATCGGAACAAAGTTTCGCAAGCGTCAGCAATGCGTCTACGCCAGTGTGCCGATGTAGGCAATCAACATCATCGCTCAGAGCCCTGGCAGCGTAGCACAGCCCTACCCCGTCGGGGAGTGAAAGATCACTCTGATTCAGAAGGTCGCAGAAACCAGGGTCATTATGAGTTTTCAAAATCATCTCCGGATTTGGGGTAAAAATCTTTTTTTGTTCATTGCCAACCAACCATTCACTCAACAATTGCCCGAGATTGTCGCGAGTTAAATTGTCCACCTCGACATTGTAGATTGTGACTCTCATGATCTATAAAAAGCAATCAGCGCAAAAACGCCGCCGGTCATATCAAAAAAATAATCGCCCATAGTGTCGGCCAGACCAAGCTGACGCAGGTTCTTATCGGTCAAAAGCTCGTCGAGCAGGAACTCGTGAAATTCCCAAGCTACGCTTATGATTGCAACAATGCCAAGCGCAAACAACGGAACCAGCCACCAGCGCAGATGACGCTGAAGCCTGCCTTTGAATTTGATTTCTTCAATCCCCTGCTGCCAAATAGCAAGCCCAAGCGCGCCGGCCGCAAACCCTCCGCCAAAGTGCATTGGGATGTCGTACCAGCTAATATAGTTGTACAAATCGAAGATAATGCCCATGGCGTGGGCCACAAGCACTAGCGCGATTATGAAAAATGCTTTATTCCAAGTCATGAGCGTAGTTTAGCAGAATACGATGATTATTTAAAGAGCAAATCATCGTAATGACCAATTCACAAGTAACCAATTCCCAATTAATTCCCAATCACCAATCCCTAGTTGATCATTGCGCATTGGATATTCATTGATCATTGGTTGTTTGGCCATTGGTCATTTATTCACATTCAGCTTGACAAAAGGCGCTAATTAAGCTAGTCTAAACGGTCTAGTTCTTTACACTCGAAAACTTCAAAAGGAGAAGAAATGTCCAGATTCTTCATAATTCTTGCGGTCGTTCTGGCCGCGTGTGATGGTGCTGAGGTGGAAAATCCGGCACGGTGTGATCAGGAAATGATCAACTGGCCTAGCGAAAATGTGGCGCACGGTCTGTGGCGTTATAGCGACGGATCGGCCTACATGTGGATCGTTCGCGGCGTGGTCGATGACGATGACGGCTTGTGCGTTCGGGCTGGCGATGACTTTGCCGGAGACCTGGTGCCAATGGCGTGTCTGACTCCGCTCGCGGGCGAGCAAGAATCTACGGATGAGTGCCCTGCGCGTGAGTGCCTGTACGATGCCAAGACGCTGTTCCCATGCCCCGAACCCGAAGCGCTTGTCAAAGACACTGACGCCGGTTACGACGACGGCGTAGAGCAAGCCGAAGACAAGCCTGTGGCTCGTCGCAAGGATAATCCTGTCCCCAAGGTCAAACCCGGCTCGGTCAAACAAGCTGAAGCAGAAGCCGACAGGGCCGAAGAGGAAGCTCGAAGGGCCAAGAAGGCAATGGAACAAGCCGAACTGGCTGCTGAGCAGGCTCGCAATGCTTCGGATGCCGAGAAGGCTCGAATCGAAGCTGAGCGTGTTCGCAAGGAACAAGAGTTTCTGGATGCCAAGAAGCGAGCTGACCTGGAACGGGTAGAAGCAGCTGAAGCCAGGAAGGCCCAGATGAAGGATGAGGATGAAGAGAAGGCGCGGCAAGAGGCCGAAGCTGAAGCTGTCAAACAGGCGCAGGCTGAAGAAGCTCGTCGGATCGCCGAGGAGGCTCTCAAGAGGGCTGAGGCTGAAGCCGCAAAGCTGAAAGCTGAAGCTTCCAAGAAGGCCCGACAAGAAGTCGAGGAACAGGCAAAGCTCGACGCAGAAGCGGCAGAGAAAGCCCGGACCGAAGCCGAGGAAGCCAAGCGCGCTGCCGAACTCGCAGAGCTCGAAGCGCTGGAAGGCCCAATCGTTGATGACGTCCCGCCGGATCCGGTGAAACCGGTTCCGCAAGGTCTCACGCCATTCAATGGCCACAAGACTGCTGACATCGTGCTCAATGGCAAGGCGCAAACGTACGTCTTGATTCCCTCAGGTGGGTCGGTGACCTACAAGCTCAATGGACCCGCAACTCTTACTATAGAGGCGCGGAATCGATACCATGGCGCCGGTTATGCCACCGAGGAAGCCTTGGTTGTTCCAAGCGTGAACGGCGAGAAGCAGAAGGAAATGCACTTCCGCAAGGCAGCGCAGATTGGAGCGGACATTACCAACCCTGTTGGCGGTGTCGCGTCGCTTCTGGCAACATTCACCATGCAACTCGACGCTGATGCCTCGGTGTTTACCATGACAGTCCCGGCAGGGTCACCAATGGTACTCGTCAGGGTGAACCAGATCAGCACTGCTACGATTAGCAAGCCCGAGCCTGCAAAACCTGCGACCAAGCCGACTACGGCGTCTGAGCCCGTGACAACATCGGAAGTGCCGCCGTACGCAACCATGACGCCGGCACCGGGCAAAAGAGTGATTGTGCCGCCTTACAAAGGCGACTGGCCAACGGACGCCGGTACCAGATCGTTCAGCATGTACTCAAGGCATGTAAACGAACTGGTGGCGCAACAGAACCCGAATGTTGATGCCTGCTACTTCAACATTGACGATTCGTCTGATCTGGAAGGTCGCATGGTAGTGCGGATCGTCATTCGAGACGGAGGCACTAGCACAGATGTCGATGTTCCCTACTCTAGCGTAGCTCACCCTGAACTCAAGGCGTGCTTTGAAGCCACTTTCATGGTAGTTGACTTCTCAGACCCAAGCGGAATGTACTTCCCGAAACACACGGTGTATGTACCAATCCAGTTTGCGCCCAATACCCCACCGTCGTTCTACTAGAACGGCGACTCGCCCCTGTACCGATTTCGATCGGTGCGGGGGTTTATAATTTGTTACAGATTTACGAACTATACAGACTTACAGACCGACAAGCGCAATCAGTTTGTAGGTTCGTACAGTCTGTAGGTCTGTAACGGTTTTCTTGACAACTCACACTTAGCAGTCTAAAATGCAGAGTGCTAATTTGTTAAGCGAGTGTATCGTGGCTGATGAGATATTTATGAAACACGAGGATCGAAGTAAGCCGTACTTAGATGTTCGGTGTCGAGCACCGCAGTGTTAAATAAATATATCGTAGCCACAATAACGAGCGGCGTATGATCCCAAACAACTTCACATCAAAATCACAAGAAGCAATCCAATTTGCCCAAATGACCGCAAACGAAAACGGTCAGCAGGGCGTGGAGCCAATCCACCTCGCTTCAGCGCTACTTGCACAGCAGGACGGCATTGTAGTCACCGTGCTTCAGAAAATGGATATCAATATCCCAAACCTACGCGCGAACATCGATCAAATCCTCGACAACCTGCCAAAGCAACAAGGCTTTGCACAGGGCGGTATTGGCCAGGTACTACTCTCCCCAACGCTCGCTCGCGTGCTCCAGGTTGCTGGCAAAAAGGCCAAACAATTTGGAGATGAATTTATTTCTACCGAGCACTTGCTCCTGGGCCTCATTGCCGACAAAAACGTTGGCCAGCTTTTATTCAGACATCAAATCACAGAAGACAGGATCAACCAGGTTTTAAAAGAAGTTCGAGGAAACCAAAAAATTGATTCCGCTGACCCGGAAAACAAGTTTCAGGCTTTGGAAAAATACAGCATTAACCTTACCGACCTGGCTCGTGAAGGAAAGCTTGACCCGATTATTGGTCGTGATGAAGAGATCCGCCGCGTAATGCAAATTCTTGTAAGACGAACCAAAAATAATCCAGTGCTGGTTGGCGACGCCGGAGTTGGGAAAACGGCAATCGCGGAAGGCTTGGCACAGCGAATTGCTGCCGGTGATGTACCGGAAATGCTTATGAACCGCGAACTGGTTTCGCTCGATCTTGGCGCGCTCGTGGCAGGCACTAAATTCCGCGGTGAGTTTGAGGAACGGCTTAAGTCAGTCATTCGCGAAGTGGAAAAGTCAGACGGCAAGATTATCTTATTCATCGATGAGCTTCATACTCTGGTTGGCGCCGGCAAGGGCGACGATTCGCCGCTCGATGCTTCAAACATGTTAAAGCCAGCTCTTGCTCGCGGAGAAATGCGCGTGATTGGCGCTACTACAACCAAGGAGTACCAAAAGCATGTTGAAAAAGATGCAGCGCTTGAACGCCGATTCCAACCGGTTATGGTTGAGGAGCCTAGCGTGGATGACACTATTGCAATCTTGCGTGGCATTAAAGAAAAGTATGAAATCCACCACGGGGTGAGGATTAGCGACGCCGCGATTGTGTCTGCTTCTCATTTATCTGACCGCTACATTACGGAGAGAAACTTGCCCGACAAGGCAATCGATTTAATTGACGAAGCTGCTGCGGCTCTTAGAATGCAAATCGATTCTATGCCTGAGGAACTCGACAGGCTAAAGCGTGAGGAAATGCGGTTGGAGATTGAAAAGCAATCGCTTCTAAAGGAAGAAGATAAGACGTCAAAAGATAGACTGGAAGAAATTGAAAAATCTTTAGCTGACTCAAAAGAGCAATCCGGTGATTTGGAATTGCGTTGGAAAAATGAAAAAGACATAATTCGCCGCATTCAGGATATTACAAACGAAATTGATAAGCTTGCCAATCAAGCAGACATTGAAGAGCGCAAAGGTGATCTTCAAAAGGTTGCGGAGATTCGCTACGGCACTATTCCGGCAAAACGTGACGATTTGATTTCCGCTCAGCAGGAACTCAAGAAGTTCCAGGCTGAACGCGGGCTTTTGAAGGAAGAGATTTCAGAAGAGGAAATCGCCACAGTGGTTAGTCGATGGACACGCATTCCGCTGTCGAAAATGCTCGAAAGCGAAATGACCAAGCTTGCTAAAATGGAAGATAATTTACGCGAGCGCGTAGTTGGCCAGGATGAGGCGATCCGCGCGGTGAGCAACGCGCTGCGCCGATCGCGGGCCGGGATTTCCGAAGAGCGCCGGCCTATTGGATCGTTCATTTTCCTTGGTCCAACCGGTGTCGGTAAAACCGAACTTGGGAAAGCCTTGGCTGAGTTTATGTTCAACGAGGAGGATGCGCTGGTGCGGGTGGATATGAGCGAGTACATGGAAAAACATGCTGTGAGCAAAATTATCGGGTCGCCTCCGGGCTATGTTGGCTACGATGAAGCCGGGCAATTGACTGAGCAGATTCGTCGCAGGCCTTACTCGGTTGTGCTGTTTGACGAGATTGAAAAGGCTCATCCGGATGTATTTAATATTCTGCTGCAGATTCTGGATGATGGTCATATTACCGATTCCAAGGGTCGTAAAGTCAACTTCAAGAACACGGTGATTATTATGACCTCAAACATTGGGTCTGATACGATTTTGAATTCCGGCAAGTCCGGAAGCATTGGGTTCAGTGGCGAAGTGATCGATACAGAAGCCGACACTAAGCGACGCGTTATTGAGCGGATGAAAGAACGATTTAGGCCAGAGTTCTTAAACCGAGTTGATGATGTGATTTTCTTCCATGCTTTAAGTGAGGAAAACATTGCTGATATTGTTGAGTTGCAGCTTGGCGAGGTTTCAGAGAGGCTAATGAAGCAAAGGGAGATCCGCTTGGAAGTAACCGACGCGGCGCGCAAGCACTTGGCGGAAAAAGGGTTCGACCCTCAGTTTGGCGCAAGACCGCTTAAGCGAATTATCCAGAACTTGATTCTCGATCCGCTGGCGTTAAAAATCGTTTCAAGCGAAATTCCGGAAGAGGCCACAGTAAAGATTGACGTAGCTGACGACAAGATCGTGATATCGACAAGCGAGAGTTCATAGTTCACAGTTGACAGTTGATGACAAAAAGACGGGCTTTACAGCTCGTCTTCTTTCTGTAGTTCTGTACATTCCGTAGTTCCGTAACGACCTCACTTCTTCTTCGCCTCTTCTTCTGCCTTAAATAACTTTGCGACAACCATAGTCGCTATTACAACAAACAGTGTTACGGCAAGAGCGTACACAAACTTGGCAACCAAACCCTCTCCGTCGCCTGGGAACATTACATTTATCATTTCTTTAATTGCATCGTTCCAAGCAAGCCCAGCCACAAATCCTAGCCCGGCCAGAATATAAGTCGACACTTTAGTTCTAACAGTCTTTTTGACTTCGTTAGAACCGTTTTTTACATGTTTAAGCCATTTCATAATTATTATTGCCAGGACCCTACCGATGTACTGATTGCTACTGATATACCGATTAATTGCACGGCATGATCAGTAAATCGGTAACTATTGGTAAATCAGTAGGTCCCTAGTCATTTACCGATCGTCTCCGTTGCCGTGAAGGGTTCCGCGATCCATTCGTGAATAAAGTCGTTCGATATTGAGTTCTGCAATCTCGTCGAGCGACAGCCCAAGTTCGGTTGCAAGTTGAGCGCAGTACCATAGCACATCGCCAATCT
>JBDRFP010000005.1:0-30224 GCA_043818555.1 bacterium
GGACGAGGTCGTCGAATACGACGACCAAGAGGGCGAGTGGGTCTGCTACTAGCAGCCCCAGGGCCTAAAAACCCAAAACCGTCCGGCCGGAGCTTAAAAAACTCCGGCCGTTCTCATATCTGCAGGATTTTACATCATGCATGTATGTGAACAATTTTCCCTGAATGATTATTCCGGGGACAATCATTGTTTGGCGAGCTCGTCACCGAGAGCCGGACGGAATCACACGAAGTGTGTGAAGTCCGACTCTTGGTGACAGAGCGAGCTCACAACCAATGCTAGTCCTATTCCATATACTCAAACCCGAGGTATTCATGATAGATATTCTGCTCAGCGTTCTAGCGAACTGGAAGGCTATCTGGCTTTCCAGTAGCGCTCAGCAATGTTGGGCCATCTGGATGTCCTACGCGTGCGGAACGGTTATGCTCTGCATGACCGTCTACCTGCCCGTGGGCGCCCTGATGATGTTTGGTGTCAAGAACAAGACACTGGGCAAGGTCCTTGGCTGGACTGCGGCGTTCAATGTCCTGCTCGCGATCGCGCCCTGCGTGATCCCGGTGGCCATCCCGGTGGCCGGACTCTACTACGGCATCCGTGCCTACAGGAGTTCGCAGGCGAACCAGAACCGCAACCGTCAACGTGACGGAGGCCGAGGAGGTCACCGCGGTGGTGGCCGAAGGGGACGCGGGCGTCCGTGATACGACCCGTGCTGAACCCCATCGTCCCTGAGCTCGATCATCATGATCGACTCGGGGGACAATCATTGGTTAGGAGATTCACTCCCTCCTGACCAGCGATCGTTCAATTCATTTTTTCAACAGCAACAGGAGGCAGCAATGCTCAAGAAGTGGGCCATGAAAGCCCTTAGGTTCCTCGGAACCTTCTTCGCTATCGAAAGCAAGGAGTTCTGGTGGCCCGACGGTCAGCCAGACTAGACCGCCCCGCACCCTGAGCCAATCTGCTATGATTGGTTCAGGGGACATGCATTGTTCAGGAGGCATCCTGACCAATGCTCGTAAAAACATCCAAAACCCAAACTCGGAGAAATACATGGAAGCAATGGCGGCCATGATCGCGAGCCTAGTGATGCTCGCCGTTCCTACGCTGTTCTTAGTCGTAGGCACGGTAATCGTGCTCGACAAGTTCAGCTTCCTGTTCCCCAAGGCAGTCCGCAAGCAGATCGCCAAACTCAAGAAGAGCCCACTCACGGTGGCCTTCTGGGTCTTCTGCTGGCCGCTGGTTCTGTGCTGGAAGATCGGCAAGTGGATCATCAAGGAGCTGCTCTAAATCTATCAACAAAGGAATAAACAGTGCCTAGTAAAAAATGGTACATCAAAGTCCTGAAGTTCATCGGAACACTCTTCGCCATCGAGGACGAAGAATTCTGGTGGCCCGACGGCAAGCCCGACTAGCAGACCCCCGTCCCCGAACCGACCAAAAATCGATTCGGGGCCAAAGAAAAAACCACATCATTCCGATGCGGTTTTTTGATTCTTGACAAAATTCTCAATAACTGCTAAGGTGCTCGGTCATATCTGGAGGTGATTATGGCGCCGCACATTTCAGAACTACAAGAACGCCACGCAGCGCTCACGGCAGAGTTCAACGAACAGCCATCACGCGCGCTCCAGGGTAGGCTCAAGGTCAAAATCCTGGGTGTGGAGCGAGTCATCAAGGCCATTCAGACCGGCCAATACGAATATGGAGTCTGTATGACCTGCCGGGAGCCCATCAGTCCAAGACGACTGGCTGCGATCCCCGAAGCTACCGAGTGCATTCAATGCGCACAAGCGAGCGATAGGAGAACGCAATGGTTCCACACGTTGTAAGGAAATTTCTACTAGAACTACCAGCCCCCATCGACATAATGACACAAGAGCAGGGCGTGCTAGTCTTCCCTGCCGACTTCGTCGTACCGTCTCATTTTATGGGCCGGTGGGCGCATACCATGCTCTACATGAGCAATTTAGTAGCGGCTACCCACTTGGCAATGCGCATCGAGCCAACTTTGATCGAAGTAGACCACGCCTTGCTAGAAGCGGGCCTGGATCGATTCGAGAAAAAGTACAAAGATGCAGACCTGCTAGCCAGGAACACCGAATTCATGTTCGCTACAGAAGGCGAAGACACTCTTCGCCTGCAGCAGCTCTTCATAGCCTTGCACGCAAGGCACGTGGGAGCCATATGGGGAGACTTTCCAACAGAAAAACTCTTCATAAAAAAACACGCCTCGGCCAAATAAGCCGGGGCGGCTTTATTTTACATTTTCTTTGATCCCGGCGCATCCCTCAAGCCTAAATTCTTCCTCGTCTCCCCATTAATTGGAACCCGTGAAATAATTTTAAGCGGCCTGGTCACCCCTACCCAATTATGTTCCGGAATAAAATGATATCTCGAGGTCGCCCTGTTCTCTCTAGCTCTTCTAACATCACCCTCTGCATTCACTTCTACCAAATACAGCCAGTTGCCTTCAGGATAAAGATGCTGCGTGTCTAGGCTATACCAGGTCCAGCCAGACAATATCCTATCACCCTCTTCTTCTTCCCGAACCTCCTCAAGCTTGGAGGCCCTAGACTCAACGGCGGCGCTTTGTTTAATCTGACCACTAGGAATATCTATGGGCGCGGTATGAAAACCAATATATCTTCTTGGCATTTTTTTGCCGCTCGTAGACTTTGATTGAAAATACTGCTCCAAATCCTTTATATCCACTTCCTCTAAATCAAAATCTTCAATCGACTTAGCGTCCTCGGGCGCTACATCGGAATCGTAACCACGTTTTTGCAAATAAATTGCCAGCGCCCTTGGCGGTGCCTGTTGAGCAAGAAAATACTTGTACGATTCAAAACTAGGATTTTCCTCTCTTATACTGCCAAAAAGCGCCTCGTCACCTGTAACTTTATATAACCATCTATTAAACGTCTCCTGAGAAGGAGCTGGCCGCTCCGCGCCCTCTTCTACTGCCTCTTTGTCGGAGTTAACCATGCTTAACAGGGCATTTAATTTTTGCTCCGGGCCCATCTTTCCAATCTCCTCGTACGGTAAAACATACGAAAGTTCATCATCCAAAAACCTGTCAAACTTAAATTTTTCCGACTCAATGTATTCTTGCTCTTCGTGTTCCATTGACATATTCAGCTTCCGGTAATTATATTCTTTGCTTTTTTTGTGATAGCTTCTTTTCCAGCATATCTACTGACAAGGCATTCAGCACATCCGCCTTTCTGGCCCATCCTCTCCGAGCCTGAGCCACGCCCAGGTCGAGATATTTCAAATGTTCTGTGCTGTGCGCATCTGTGTTGATTACCAACTTCACCCCAGCGTCAACCGCCATCCTAATGTGAGCATCGTTTAAGTCTAATCGGTCTGGAAATGCGTTAGCTTCGAGCGCCACTTTGTACTCCTTGGCAGCTTCCACGATCTTGCTCATGTCAATCTTGTACCCTGGTCGCTTGTTAATTACCCGCCCGGTTGGATGGAACAAAATATTCACTAGCGGATTCTTCATGGCCCTAATTATCCGCTCAGTCATTTCCTCCTCGCTCATGCCAAAGTTCGAATGCACTGCCACGCTCACAATGTCGAGCCTTTCGAGCGCCGCATCGGATAAATCAAGCTTGCCGTCCTTCAAAATCTCAACTTCCGAACTTTTCAAAACCTTAAACCCTCGCATTTTCTTGTTTACCTTGTCGATCTCGCGCGCCTGACGTGCAAGGTCAGTCTCGTTAAGACCGCCGGTCATTGCAAGCGACTTGGTGTGATCCGTAATCGCAATGTATTCGAGCCCGAGATCGCGCGCCGCTTGCGCCATATCCTCAATCGAATCGTGCCCGTCCGACCAATCAGTTTGAATTTGCAAATCACCTTTGATTGATCCGTACGGAATTAGCGCAGGCAACTTGCCCTGAAGTGCGACTTCTACCTCCCCACGAGCTTCGCGAATCTCTGGCGGCGGAGTCTTCATGCCCAATCGACGATAAACCTCGTCCTCATTCTTCCCTGCCAAAACCTTTTTGCCCTTTTTAATCCCGTACTCGCTTAACTTCAAACCCTTGTCGATCGCTAGTGAGCGAATTTGAATATTGTGCTCTTTCGACCCTGTAAAGTGAACTAGCGCCGCTCCGTAAACTGCAGGATTAATCACAAGTAAGTCGCCATCCATTCCAAAAGTGAACTTAACCGCCACCTGCGCCTGGCCTTCTTCCACCACCTTCTCGACAAACGGCAAATTTTTAAATGCCTCAATCGCCTTCTTTGGCTTTTTAGTTGCTACAATAAAATCAAGGTCGCCAATGGTTTCTTTGCGTCGACGCACCGACCCGCACACATCAAACTTGCTCACGCCCTCCACTGCGCGCATGCGCTCCTCAATCTGCTCGGCATGATACAGTGCAAAGTTGAGCAACACTCGTCCGCGACCCTTTTTCAAAAAGCTAATTCCCTCGAGCATTTTTTCCTGACTTCGCTTTCCAAACCCGCTTAACTTTTCTATCTTCCCTGCCTTGATCGCTCGCTCAAGATCAGCAACGGTTTTAATCTTCAACCGGCGATACAACTCCACCACTGTCTTTGGCCCAACGCCTTCAATAGCAGTGAGCGCCAAAATATCAAACGGATACTTGCGCTTCATTTTCTCAAACAGCTCCGACCTGCCCAATGTAACCAACTCCTCGACCAACTCCGTTATCGATTTGCCGATCCCTGGAAGATCATCAATACACCCTCGCCCGCACTCGCGGTACATGCTCGATAATTCCTCACCCAACTCCTCAACGGTCTTTGCCGCAATTTCATAAGCCTGAGGTTTGAACTGAACCCCCTCGGCTTCATAAATCGCCGCGATCTCTTTTAAGATGCGTGCGATGTCCCTGTTTGTGACTTTCCGCTTTGGCATGAGATTAAAAATTATCGAGCACAGCGATCGTTTCCGGGCCAAACTGCTTGGACCGCCGCACATACGGACTCGACGACACTATCCTTGGAACATCTCGAGCCAGAATTCCCTGCCCCGTACCTGTCACAACCCTCACGACCTTATCACCTGCCGCATAGCGCAAGTCTAGAAACTTGTCGAGCTGATCCTCGGCAACATTTAGCGTTTCCCCGTGCAGGTCGAGCGTTGGAGTGTCCGGATTTTCGCGAGCAGTTAAAATTAGCGTATCGAGAAATGATTCTTTGTTTGTTTTTTCGCCCCCTTCCATAAAAGCATTATATCAAAATTTGATCTTGCGCGTGGTTTCGTCGACAAAGTCCAATTTGATTTTATGAGTCGACTTTACCGGCAACTTTTCGACCACCTCTGGCCATTCGACGAATATCACTGTGTCTGATTTTTGATAATCATCGATCTCAAGTGCGTCTAGCTGGCTAGCATCGCTAAACCTGTACAAGTCGATGTGGACGATCTTCTTGATCGACTTATGTTTAGTCGGGTATTCGTTCATTATTGTAAACGTTGGGCTCTTCACACGCGCGGTCGACCCTAAAGCTTCTGCAACTCCTCTAACAAAAGTCGTCTTGCCACTTCCAAGATCGCCAATTAGCTCCACGATCTCGCCTCCCTTCAACTTCGAAGCAAATTCACCGGCTAGCTTGCGGGTTTCGTCATCGGAATGGGTCGTATGGGTCTTATGGGTCATATTAGACAATGTCGAGATTTGGGTTAGCCACCAACTCTAGCGGGCTTACATAATTCTCCCGATCCTGCGCGCGGAAAAATCCAGCGGCAGCAATCATAGCAGCGTTGTCCATGGAATATTTTATTGGCGGAGTGAATACTGGAAGCTCGAGCTCGCTCTTTGCTGTTTCGATAATGCGCTTTCTTAGCTCGGTATTTGCAGCCACACCTCCGGCGAGTACGATCGACGCAGGTTTGAGCTCGCGCGCTGCCCGAATAGTTTTCCGAACAAGCACATCAACCACAGCTTCTTGAAACGAAGCCGCAACATTGGCCGCGATCCCCCCACTTTTCAACGCTTCGATAAACTCAGCGTTGCCCTGAGTAGAGTCGAAGGGCAAGGGAGGGTTAGGGGGGGTTATTTGCAGGCCTTGATCAGCGAGCTTTCGAAGCGTGTAGAGCACCGAAGTCTTAAGTCCTGAAAAGCTAAAATCGTGTCCGGGACGATCAAGAAGTCCACGGGGAAAATCAAATGCGGTCGAGTCTCCTTTTTTGGCAAGCTTGGAAATTGCCGGCCCGCCCGGATAACCAAGCCCTAACATTTTTGCGACCTTGTCGAACGCCTCACCGGCAGCGTCGTCGAGTGTTTCACCAATGCGAACAAACTCTCCGTGGTTTTTCATCAAGATAAGCTCACTGTGCCCTCCCGAAACTAACAAGCACAAAGCAGGAAAAAGCGGCAGCGCTAAATTAACATCTTCATCACGCAACCAGTTTGCATAAATATGCCCCTCAAGATGACAAACCGGAATGAGTGGCTTGCCCCAGGCCCAAGCAAGAGTCTTAGCGGCCTCCACACCTACACGCAAGGCAGGCGCCAAACCCGGCCCGGCAGTTACAGCGATCGCATCGATACCGGTTCCTTTCGCCGGCACCTCGTGCTTCAGCATTGGGATGATAGCCTCCAGATGCTTACGCGCCGCAACTTCAGGCACCACTCCGCCATACTTTGCATGCGTTTGAATCTGACTCAATACAACCGACTTGACCACAAGCAATTCGGCATTCTTCTTGCGCGAATCGCCTGCCACAATAGACAGCGCAGTTTCATCGCAACTTGATTCGATTCCAAGTATTCTCATACATCTAATGTCCAATTACCGAATAACCAATCCCCAATGAATAACCAATGCACAATGACCAATCGTCCAACTGTCATCCTGAGGAGCAGAGCTATCTGGCGACGAAGGATCTAGCGCAGCGCTTGAGCCCAGACGCTATGCTAGATCCTTCACTAAACTATAAACGATCGTTCAGGAAGATACTTTGTTGTCATTGGTAATTAGGAATTCATTGGTCATTGGGTCTTTGTGGGTTGGTCATTTAAGTATGTACGAAGTGTACCAGACTAGACAAACAAGATCCAGCGTGCTAATGTTTAAACCATATGGAAATATTTACAACTCTAATCGTCATACTCGCGATCATAATTCTAACTAGCATCCGCCAGATTAACCAATATCAGCGCGGAGTCAAGTTTCAACTTGGTAAGTACACAAAAACTCTGGGCCCGGGTTGGAGACTGATTCTCCCAGTGATCCAGTCCATGAAAAGGGTCGACATCCGTGTAAAAGCTGTCGATGTTCCTGACCAGGAGGCGATCACAAAAGATAACATTAGCGCGCGAATTAACGCAGTGATTTACTACAAGGTAAAGGACGCTGCCAAGGCAATTATTGAGGTGGAGAATTTTTACCATGCAGTCAGCCAGTTGGCGCAGACTACTATGCGAAACGTGGTTGGCGAAATGGACTTGGACGAACTTCTTTCTAACCGCGAAGCTGCGTCGAGAAAAATCAAAGACATTGTGGACGCCCTTACCGACCCGTGGGGAATTAGCGTGGATAATGTAGAGCTCAAAGACATCACACTTCCGGAAGACATGAAACGAACCATTGCCAAGCAGGCCGAAGCCGAGCGCGAGCGCCGAGCTGTGGTGATTAAGGCTGAGGGTGAAGTTCAGGCGGCTGAGAATTTGAAAAAAGCCGCGGACATGCTTTCTTCTTCGCCGGGAGCGCTGCACTTGCGATCTTTGTC
This sequence comes from bacterium, assembly GCA_043818555.1. Taxonomy (GTDB): domain Bacteria; phylum Patescibacteriota; class Patescibacteriia; order UBA9934; family UBA9934; genus JAUYIW01. The sequence continues at coordinate 7,715 of JBDRFP010000005.1, forward strand.
GACTCTGAACGACCTTTCAAGCGATCAATCCAACACCGTAATCTTTGCAGTCCCACTTGAAGTGCTACGCGCATTCGACAAGTACGCCGGCGGTGGTGAGAAATAGACAATTTTCAAAAACAGTCCACAATTTTAGCATTGACGTGGGCTGTTTTTTGTGCCAAAATGGAAGTAGGTTCAACTACTTTCGCTCCCGCTTTACTAAACGTATGCAAAAAGAAATTACAAATTCAGAACTTTTTCAAGTCTTGCAATCAATGCAACAAGGGCTTGAGCGAAATGAGCAATCGCATCAGGAAATCCTGGAAACAATTAGTATCTTTGCAGAAAGTGTAGACAGTCGCTTTGACGGAATCGATACTCGATTTGAAGGAATTGATAACCGTATCGACGGAATCGATAGAAGATTGAATAGAGTCGAGGCACTAATGGTCACCAAGGACTATCTTAACGAAAAGCTGTGGAGCCTAAGGGGAGATTTAGTATCGATGATAAGGCGAGAAGTTGGCAAACACATAACCCAGTTCCACGCAGCTTGATCCATGATCAACAGAAAAAAATAACCCCCCCAGCAATAATGAAAAAACCTCCGAGCAAATCGGAGATTTTTTCATGGTGACCCTTCGGCGACTTCCTTGGAACCAATTTATGGAGGAGCTGCAGGGTTGGGTGCAGTTGCAGCAATGTGTTACTGCAACGCTTTGAATTTATTTAGACATAAAGAGATTATCAAAAAGAAGTTTCTGCAATTGTGCAAATTCTTTATCGTGAACAATAAATCCAAAAATTGTATCTGAAAAACCAAGAACAGCTACCTTATCGCCGTAGATATAGGTTTCGTTCTTTAATGGCTTTAGATCTTTTCTAATCTTTGTTTCTCGCAATTCACGTTCATCGTACTTCTTTAACAAGTCAGCCCCCTTCGTATCTGCAGCCAATACGTAGGCTTTGATGCCATTTTTGATTCTCGAAAGTATAAAGTCATCATGCTCGTTTGCAGAAAAAACCTTTCGTTCAGCATTCTGATTGGTGAAAATGCGTATCTCATCCACTCTACTTGATAGAATATCCTGCGTTATCCGTCGCAAGGAGTCTCGTCCTGAAAATGACTGTAAAGAAACTGGTTGATGATTCGCCTTGTAATCAACGAGCAGTTCTCCTAAATTTTCATGTATTTCTTGTGCAGCGTCGGAATAGTCTTCTGCTTTTTTGCTAAGCATGCTCTCAATTACACTTGGAGGATTTGCCCAAACACGTTTTTTTCCATCAATAACGTCTTCCGTCATCAGACCAGTAGATACTAATTGTTGAATCGCAAGGTAGGTAGATGAGCGATCCATCTCCAACGTTTTTGCTAGTTCGCCGATTGTTGATCTTCCAGAATGAAAGCTCTGCAAATAGAGTTTTTTTGCGTTTTCCGAAAGATTTAGCTTGTTTAGGGCGTGTTCAAGATATTTCATAGATTATATTTCTACAATGTTCACTAATTTACAGCATTTATGTGTATTTTGTCAAATTTCTTGTAGAAGAGAATTCTACAACAGAACAGTGGGTTCTTGCAAGAATTTAGCAAGCAGCATAGATTACACACACGTTCATTCAATCAACAACTGGAGGCAAGTATGGACTTGAAGCTTCTGAAAAAAGAAGCGGACAATCCGCTGTACGATAGCGATCAGAAATACCCGTACCCTCTCGCATACCCCATCCGTGACTCCACGAAACTTAGGATGCGAGCCCATGATCTGGCTGAGGGAATCCCTGAACAGGAATTGTATCTCCTCGGTCCATTTCTCTGCTGCAAGAGCCCTGAGAGCCACATTGGGCCCTACCGCCACGCCATTGACTTCCTCGTACCCGATGGAAGCATAGTGTACGCAGCTGACGAAGGACGAGTGGAGATTGTTCAGACAGGTTCCAATCGGTGGGGGCCGACTCCCGAGCGCAGCGACGATCTCAACTACATCACTCTAGCTCACACAACGTGGCGAACGCATCACCACTTTGGACCACCTGAATACCACTACAGGACCCAATACTGCCACCTGGCAAAAAGTTCTGAACGAGAGTTCGATATTAAGGTCGGAGACTGGGTGCGGGCTGGACAACCGATTGCACGCACAGGCAAGACTGGCTGGACTGATCGGGATCACCTACACTTCCTGGCCTTCACGAGTGACGACGGACGAGGAGAGTTTGGAATCATCAGCCTGATCTCTCGCTTCAAGTAGACAGCAGGAAACAACAAAACAAGAGGTGAAAGCATGAAAAAGAAAGATTTTGAGGCGCAAGCAAATATTTATCGTATGGGTGGCCTAACAGCGCCGGAAAAGATGGGTTTCGAGGCGATGGCAGAGGATTACCTTGCGAGAGGCGTGGTAATCATGGAACTGAATGACAAGCTGGATGAGTGTCACCGCAAGCTGGTCCAATGGCGCCGTCGGGTCATTAAGATGTCAGCTGTACTGGGCGTCGTGTCAAGCATGTTGATCGTACAGTGGCTGTTGTACACTCTCGCACAGTAGCTGTACAACTCGCCGCCCCTGAAGCTCGCTCGCTTCGGTGGGCGGCTTCTTATTTTTGTCTGCCAATCGGCGACTTCCTTGGAACCAATTTATGGGGGAATTGCAGGGGTGGATGCGGTTTCGATTAGATACATAACTTATCGGGTAATCTATTCCTTAATTCGTGTACTAACTGACTCTCTGAAGATTTTCCAAAAATCTGTGTCCTGAATATATTAACCGAACCTTTTGGACCTTCTGGGTTATGTAAAAAGAACATTGCCGATATAACACTATTCTCCAATCCCTGTTCACAAATATTGATGTGGGTCATACCACGAGTAACTCCGATAAAGACATGCTTTCTATACTTACTTCGTTGTATTTTTGATTCCACTTTTTCTAGATGAGTCTTAAAATTCCAAAATTCATCATGACCACTAATAGTGCCCTTTGTTGAATTCCAATGAAATACCAATCTAATTGAATCAATCACAACATCTCCACTTTCTGTTACACGAGGGAGTTCTCGATTTATCACATGAGAGTTTTTTAATTCATCAAAAATTGATTTTAATTCATCTTCTGTCAAGTCTCTACCTAGAGAACCATCAAAATCTTTCAGCATCAACCTATGACCATCTTCATTTTTAATAGGATCCATAACAGCACTTAAGAAAATCTGATTTCTTAGCCGACTCGCATATCCCCATTTATTTAATTGGTCAATTTTCTTTATGTGGACCCTCACACTTTCACCCTCTAAACTAATTGCAACATCGATATCTTCGTCATCACCATCTTCAATTGCATTTACAGACAAGCCAGCTTTGATAAGATATACAGTCGCATCAAGCTGAGCAGCAAAGCCACTGTCATGATGAAATTGATCTTTTAATTTTTTTGAGCCAGGTATACTCTCAATGAGTTTAAAATATGACGCTATTCTATGCCAGTGTGGAATGCTGCACTGAATCGATTGAACTAAATCAGTTCCATTGTTTATTTTTATAGTTTTTAGTGTGTGTGCTGGTCCATTAACCATAAAGCTCGAAAGATAGTTTATATCTTCAATCGATTGACTAATTGAAACCCCGTAAAAATTCGTTACTTCCTTTGGAATCTCGCAAATTTTCTCTTTAATCTTTTCCCAGGACAGTGCCATATAAGTAGTTTAATGGTTGCAAAACTCATAACTCGAGCTTACTCAACAATTCAATCATTTGCAACCACTAAATTATCGCTAATCTCACAAACAAAAAGAACCCGACGTATAGTCGAGTCCCTTTTGGTGACCCCACGGGGAGTCGAACCCCGCTTTCCAGGATGAAAACCTGGCGTCCTAACCGATAGACGATGGGGCCGTATTGTACTTTTCTTTCAACTCTTTTCTAATACGACCTGATTTTTTTAATGAGCCGTTCTCGTTTGAGAGCGTCTGATTTATTTTCAAACTCTTCTATATGACTCAACTTATAGGGTATATGCGATTTTGTCGATCGAGTTTTACCGGAATTGTGTTCCGACAGTCTCTTCTTAACATCAGATGAAGAACCAACATACCAAGTTCCATCGGATAAACTTTCAATGATGTACACAAAGTGCATATTTGATGATCCGGTGGATGCCCGGCCTAAAGGCCGGGTCTGGCCAAGGGCCGGAAAAACCTGGCGTCGCTAGATCCGGCCTTTAGGCCGGACTAACCGATAGACGATGGGGCCGTCTATGATCGTGCCGATAGGATACTTCATTTAGTTGATTTAGTCAATGGTTAGAATGAAAACCGGGCCTGCGATTGCAGAACCCGGTAGTTGCAAAGCTAGGCCGACTTCTCTCGTAGGTCGGGATGGCCATTGTGGTACCCGCACATGTGCATGTAGAGTACCGCCAACGCAAAGCGCTTGGTCACCCACAGTTCGTCGTAGCGCTTGTCGCACAACTCATCGAGGACGCGTACGTAGTGAACGCCGTCGTACTTGTCAGCGCCGATAACCGTGGCTTCGTCTGAAGCACGTAGGAATAGCATCCCGTCATGGTAGCCGGCGAAACTTCGCAGATGCACATTCAGCACCTGTTCCGTTGCGAGCCCGCAAAGACCCGCGACTTCGCTCAGCCTTGCCCACTTGTGCGGCCGGTCCCCGCGTCCAATGCTGCCCGCCTGGCTCTTAACAAACCGCGGCAGCGGAAAGTCGGGAAGGCCGGCAAGCCCATGCTCGGTAACCCGTCGAGCAAGATAGACTCGATTGTCATCAAAACCCATGTAGTCGACAAGCATGAGCGCGAACGGCTTATCCGACCAGTAAAGAACCCGTCGGCACTCCACGCTACTCTCGTCTCCAAATTCCATGCCACGCCTGAGAAGAACTTCGTTTGGGGAACGTCGCATGATCGAGTCGCGACTCCAGATGTACCCGGCCATCACAAAAGTATGGTGGTCGGTTGAATCGTGCATGAGGTGCTGCCAGTCGTACGAGTGCTCCTCTTGCTCGTTCACGATTAGTGCCCAGGCTCCAACCGGAATCTGAACCTTCTCGCGCTCGTGGCGTTCGCCAGGATTCCCCTGCCTTACGATTGCGTTCACGATCATTGTGAACTCCATTGCGACATTGTTCTGGTCGGCCGGCTGTCGCGCCCGGTTCGACCCTACAACACGCGTTGTCCTGTAGCGCCAGCTTCTTCCTAGCGTCACAAGAAAACGCAAAAATATATCAAATTTTTCTACTTATGTCAACCCCACCACCCACCGGCGCTTTCGTGCGAAAACGTGAATAAGAACGTTATATATTCTTATGAATGTTATCATGATAGGCCACAAAACCGCCGGTAAAGGCGGTCTTGTGTTAAGGGTGAGAAATTTCGATCAAACGATCCATGTTGTCAGACACAGGATCATCAAGTGCGGCTTTATTTCTCCTTTCAATGCCGCATTGCAGACAGCGATACTGAATCACCCAACCCTTTTTACCAGACTGCTCGAGCCCAATCGGCTTCATAAGCCCCTGACATCCGGCTCGTCTATCGCCCGGCACATTGTCGACATGCTTGCCATACAGGCAATATGGACAATGATTCCTATACCCTCCGACACGAAGCGGTGGTACAGCGCGATTGCAATGCTCGCAAACGAATGCGTCGTTCCCTCTGCCGTAGAAGTTCTTCTTCATACCCTGTTTGCAACAGGGTTCGGTTTACTCTTCTTACTACAGGCTCATGCAAAAGGGATTAAGAACAATTCACCGTCACAACTGACGATTACTTTCGGTTCCTGCTTCGTCCCACGAGTGCGGGAATCCGTACTGAGGCAAACTTCGCTTGCCATTGTCCAGCCCCTATAATCGAGACTGGCCACCGATAGATGTCTTTTGCATACACTGTCATGGGCGTCCACCCCTGAAGAACAGGTATGAAGGTTTATAAAAGAAGAAAGATTTATACCACATAATAACCCAAATGTCAACCTCCTCACCCATAGGCGCTTTCGTGCGAAAGTGTCAAAAGAAAAACCGCCTGGTTAGGGCGGGTAGGTCGATCAGGTGCCGATGGTGATTGGATCGAGGTCGAGAGCCATGGCGATCTTGGCGAGCACATCCATTGGCGTACGCGTGTTCGAGTTGAGCGCGTCGCGGACTTGCGCCTCGGTAACACAAGCCTGCTTGGCCAAACGCTCGAACGACCATCCCTGTGCCATGATGGCATCATCGATCGTTCGCGCAGGCTCTTCGCGATTCTTGATGATTACCGCACAGCCACTATCGACAGCTCTCTCCAGCACTCCCATGCCAAAGGCCGCAAGAGCTATTTCCGAACTCATCCTGAGTCCGGTCGCCTTGGGCGTCGCAACAGCCAGGTGATCCTGGTCGCACACCCACTCGCGCGTAGCGCTTTCGGCTCGCGCCACCGGAGTGTTGCCCACCGAGTCGGCACCAAACACCACATCGAGCGTCTGCTTATCGTACTTTACACACAAAGTACACCTCCTTTTTGAGGTTGTGAGCGTATCATGTTCGCAGCGGTCTGTCAATACGGCCTCACGGAGCTTGAAAGGAGCTTATCAAGCGAGAGTTCACAGTTGACAGTTCATAGTTCATCGAATACTGACTACTGAATGCTGGCTACTGGATACTCTTGTAACTCAAAGAAAAAAACCCCGCGGTTTAGGCAGGGGTCGGTTGAGACTTGTCAGTCGACAGCCTCTAGAAGATGGTGAAGTTCTCCCAGGTTCGGAGTGGTCGATCCTTGTACGGATCCCACATGGAAAGCTCGCGCAGCAGTGGATCGTAGCAGATCACCGAAGAAGCTCCGGACACGTACGCGCCCATGGACTGCGCGTTGCGGACTTGCTCCGCAAAAGCCACCACTTCTTCAGTGCCTTCCGGGCATACCTCCCAGAGGTGGCCAGAGAAATGAACCATGTTGTTGTGCCACCGCTTGTCCATCCAGACAGAGTTGGAATGCAGAACCGATACCTCGGCCTGCGACGCGTGCAGAGCCTCGGCGATCTCCACAAACCCCTCGCTGCCTGAGCAGTACACCGTGACGGTCCAGGGATTGGGCTCGTAGTAGCCGACCGGCATGCCGTCGACCTGCGCGCACACGTCCCACAGGTTGGTGAAAACGCGAACATGCAGCCCGCCGAAATCCGGATCGCTCGCGGCTCCCATGGCGAAAGCATTGTTCGATGGAGTGCCACTCATTCCGATCAACATTGTGATCGCAACAATGACCAGTAGCGCCACCCTCTTTCCACTTTCTCTCATCATTCCCTCCTTTTTTGGAATGTTCGTTGTGGTCAATCACCATACCAAAACAGCAGTATCTTGTAAACCCACGCTCCATAACCAAATATCCGCCCAATTCTGTCCAGTTTGTCTTTATTTAATTTTTAACTAACTTTAGCTGATTAATTGATAGTTTATAAATACCGTCCGCCCAGCACTTGACAATATTCCAAATTCATGCTATACTACCCTTCTAAAATAAACTATATGAAACTAATCTCAATCATTATTGTATTGCTTTCCATCCCAGTGATGGCAGGTGCATAAAGTCAGCCCGAAACCTTGAGCCTAAAACCTCATTATTCGAGCTGGCTTTTATATTTACGCCCCAAGTCGACCTTCTTTTGGTCGATTTTTGGTATAATCCAAACATGTTAATTCTAAAGATTCTCGTCACTTTCTTGATCATCAGTATTATGGGCTGGTTGCTCGATACTATCTGGAGGTCAGTCCGACAAAAACAATTCGCGCCTGGGAATTATTTAAAGCCACTGCCGGTTTGTCCGATTTATGGTTTTGGTGGTTTGCTGATAATGACGATCGCGCCAGTCGTGATCGAGCTACCCGTGATCGCGCAGGCGTTGATCTTAATGATCGCACTTAGCTCACTCGAGCTTGGAGGCAGCATTTTCACCCGCGGTTTACTCAAAAAGACTCTTTGGGATTATTCAGGTAACCGCCTAAACATAAAAGGCCACACCGATCTTGGCCATGCAATCGCCTGGGGCATACTCGGTCTGGCGTTTCTACACTTTGTACATCCGATGGTTGCCGGTCTATTGTCATTCTGAGGAGTCAGGATTGCCGACGACGAAGAATCTTTCGTTTACCGGGAGCTAAAGATCCTTCGCTAAACAGGTGGTGGTCGTTCAGGATGACATTGCATTTTACCAACTCGACGATCTCGACTATAATAGCCGTATCGATATAATCAAAATATGCCCGATAGTACAACTTCGATATTGAGGAGTTGATAGTACCGAGCAGATAATCATCAAATCAATAAATTCATGTTTAACGCTACAACTTTGATGCCCCAGTAGAACGTTGGCATCATTCGAAGTTGTACTACCGGGTATGGCAAAAGATTACGCAAAACTACTTACATCAGTTGGCTTTCTTCCAAGTGAAGTGAAAGTCTATATGGCTTCGCTCGAACTTGGCCCAGCTACTGTTCAAAACATAGCAAAAAAAGCCGGCATTTCTCGCACGGCTGGCTACGAAGCGATTGAGGCCTTGCGCAAACGCGGGCTTATGACGTCAGCAACTCGAGGCAAACGACGATTGTTCGCAGCTGAAGATCCGGACAGGATAGTCGCATACCTAAAAGAAGAACAACAACGATTTTCTTCAACGCTCGAAGACATAAAACGATCAGTCGATGCCATGAAACTAATGGCCGGTGGTATTAAGCCGTCGGTACGATCGTACGAAGGCGAAGAGGCGCTACATGCTTATTTTGATCATATTGCAACCGTGAAGCCGGATACATTTGATGAGATTTCAAATCTGGACGATGTTTACGAATACCTCGAATCTGAACAAATCAAATCGGCGCGGAAAGCCTACGCCTGGAGCAAACAAACAAAAATTCGCCTATTGCATCGTGGTGATTTACGCAATCCTCGACCGGGAGCAAAATTTCGAGAACTGTCTGACAAGTGGGGCGATTTTCATGGTAACATCTCTATTTATAATAATTTTGTTACATTCGTAACATACATTGGCGCAACATCGGTTGTGATCATCGAGAGCGAAACTTTGGCTGGCACCATGAGAATCTTGTTCGAAATCGCCTGGTCGCAGAGCAAGGAGTCGAAAGTTTAAAAATACGAAGTAAGTAGTGAGTAGGCAAGGGCGCGGGAGACCGCGTCTTTTTTTGCAAAATAAACACCGCCCCAGACTAGCCAGGACGGCGAGAACACTCAACCGTTTCCCATTGTACCTCCAGGAGCCAGCGGTGACGTTTTTTGGCCGTCAGGAGACAGCCCTTAGATCGTCGCGCGCGCGACGGTACGAGTGTATCGTTTTCGTCGCATTTCAACTCCTGAATTCAGGAAGCGGAGAGAAATCATGGTCAGCCAACGCCGCCCATTGCTCACCTCCTTGTGTCGAATTGCGCCAGTCCCACTGACTGAACGCTTAACAATAATAGCATAAAACCGCTTGGTTGTCAAGTGTGTTTTTTGTTTGAAATAACGAAAATTAGCCAAATTTTACGTATTTTGCCGTTTTTTCCGACTTTTTCCGTTCTTTTTTTTTGGCCAATTTTAGCCTCAAACCTCCCCTTTTTCCATTCATTTCCGCCAAAGACTTGACAAATATTTTAAACTATGTTAAAGTACTTTTCTCAGATGGCAAAGCGGTTAAGTCCGCTAGCTACTGAACAGGTTCATTCGAACTTAAATCTTCCAAAACCTGAATCCCCCGCTCTTCGGAGTAGGTGCGGAACAGGTCGAGGAAAAAGGGTGCTTGGCACACCCTGGCGTAAGCCGAAGATAATCCTGGTAACAGGTATAAACTTCCGGCTGGCTGCCGGGGGGATGCAATCATGCATTCATAGCGCCACACTTTGTCAGCAGGGCCCGGAGACGGGGAATCAACCTGTGGATGATCCCTTCGGGGTGAATCTGGCGTCATGAGGTGTAAAAGCTTCATGATTCTTATCAAAGTGTCCGGGAGGGGTGGTACCTTTCCGGAAGTTAGTTGTAAGTCTGGATACCAAACAGGCGAACAATGCATTGGTTGGGCAGCGCCCTCAGCACACAGTACCAATTCACGCCAACCATCTACTACCAGTGGAGAATGTCCTCACGGATTTCTTGGTTGTTAGCTGGAGTGAAAGCAGTGTGCGTTCAAAGAGTCGATGGGCCTAACCTCTCTTCGGGGAGGATCAAAAGGTAGACCGGTTTGCTACTCCCTAACCGATCTACTCAGCCATGTATCTTGGGACGGCCATCCCGGGTATTGAAGCTGATAAGACTCTTTGTCCAAAATCGTGGCCTAACAAGCTACGTCTGAACTCCATCAGAACTGTGGTCACTAGACTGCAGGACCAAACGGAGAGGTCAAAGGCTACCGGGGTCGCAAGCCCTCGCTTACCCTGGAAACAGGGCGGTGGCCTGGAGGAACGCTGTAGCGTAGCACCTCCCTTTCTTCTCTGACTAGTTCGCAACTAGTCAGGGGAACCCATTTGAGCATCAAGCGTGGTGCTTAGGTGGGTTTCTGAATGAAACAATAAGTTTCGCGTGCAAGCCGATACGGCGGCTATGGCACGAGGGGGACGGAGGCGAGTCACAATATAGCTGTGCCCTTAGGAGGCATAGTTCGTGGCGATGACCCAGGTCTCCCCTACTGTGATCCCGTCTACCTGTTTTCAGGATAGCGGCCACAGTAGGGACGATAGTTGAACAACAGGAGACCAGAGCCATATGTCGGGCACTATGCCGACAGTAATGGTCAGAGAATCCTGCAACTATAAGCGGGCTTGCCCGCACCGTATACCTTCCCTGAGCTAACAACTCAGGGGAACCCATTTGAGCATCAAGCGTGGTGCTTAGGTGGGTTTAGTCCGTATAGGACACCGCAGGCATGAACTGCCGCCCGGGGCTGGGTCTACCAGCACCGGACAATGCCGCAACCTATACCTGCGCTAAAACTATCTTGCTCCGATCGACTTGTCTGTCGGGGATTCCCATATCAACATCCGATTGGTGTTTATATGGGAACATATTCTTTACAACATTCAAGGGGAAAACATTGAACAAAGATACTGCTCCCAAGTATACCTGTATGTTTCGGTCCTGCACGACGACGCTCCACGCGCCGTTCATGTGGGCACCACCTTACGAGTGGATGTGCCTCCAGCTCGGCCACGAGCCGAGCATCAACGAGACCATCCAGCACACCCGATGCCGCAAGCATCGTATTCCCGGGTCTTACACACTCGCGAGTACGCTCACATTTGTGGGTCGGAAGGTGCGCCAGAACGAGAACGCATGCAAGAAGCAACGCAGTCAAAAGCGCGGCGGACAGCGTGTGCCGTATTCTGCGGGAACGCAGGGTGCGGTGAACCAAGGGACAACGACGATCGTTCGTCATCGTCGAAAGACGATGACTCCCAAGCAACTGGAAGAGGCTCAGCTTCGGCAGAGAGCTCGCCTGCAAGGGGTAAAGAACAATGATCGTCTGAGCGTGGAAGAGTTGAAACTCGTGTTCCACGCAAAGGACCTGGGGATTCTCGGCTGGAACAAGCTGGATCCAAAAGAGGCCAAGGCCTTGATCCAGACGCGCGAAGCTAACCATGCTGAGCGTGTAGCTAAGTAGCACAAAGGCGGCACAGGACGCCCGGAAGCGCTTAGTTCTTGCGTAAGGAAACGTACGGGCTCGTTGCCTGTGCAACTCGTCTGCCTGAAGTGTAACCGGCTTCAGAGACTCGCTTAGGAAATTATCGGCGAGGAGTCTTTCCCAAAAGACAGGCGGTGACGTCGGTGGTTACGTAAAACCGAGATGTACGTTCTCGAGATGGTTTCTCAAAACGTACAAAGGGTCGTACCGCGAGTTTACTCGCGGGTTCCCAAATGATGATCAATCATGGTCGCCATCTGGGACCACCAACACAAACCGCGTTAGTACTCCAGCGTCTTATTCCTAAAAGGGAGCTGTCACAATCACGTGAGGTAAGGAAATGCCTTGCATAACTTGAAGGAAAAAGTGGACGCTGGTTGAAAACGCGAACCGAGGACTAAGCCAATGGGCTAGAATCTCCCCCGAGTACGCTCGGGGACTTTCACAAGAGCATCAACCTGGTGCCCTTATGGGAGTAAAAGCTTAAATGCTTATGCGCTGAGTCGCCCGTAGGAGTTTCAACCCCCGCTCTAGTAGATACAGTCGCTCGCTTGCGAGTGGCGCCGAAACAAATACGACGCCTTGGACGCAGACAATTGTCTGTGGAGGAGAGAGAACCCCCTAGGTCCATCGACCAAAGCAAAAAGACGCCCTTCGGGGCATCTTTTTTTTATTTTGCCTACTTCCCTTCCAAAATTCCCGACTTGTACAACTCAAGCACAACCATCACGCCAGCTAAAATCGTTGGGCCGATTATGAACCCAATTGATCCAAACAGTTGAAGCCCGCCCAAGATCGAAATCAAGATGAGCAAAGCGTGCATTTGTGTTCTGCCCTCAATTAATAATGGAGACAAGAAATTATCAACCAGCCCCACAATAATAACCGACCAAATCGTCAGCCCGATTGCCGACCCGGTGTCACCTATCACAAACAAGTACACGATTGCCGGAATCATCACCAAGCCAACTCCCAAAATTGGTACCTGCGCGGCAATGATCACCAAAGCTCCCCAGAGAAGCGCCCCCGGTACACCAAAAATCGTCATACCAATCGCTGCAAAAATACCCTGGACTACCGCAACTACCAGCGCTCCAAACACCACATTTCGAACCGTGCTTACAATGCGGTGGACGATGTCGGCATCCAGCTTATCTTTAAACGGACTGAGTTCCAAAACTTCGTTGTAGATCTTTGCGCGGTCGTAGAGCATGTAGTAAAGCGCGATGAAGAAGATGAAAATCCCAAATACTAACCTGGCGGTACTGGCAAAAATGTTACCAATGTTTAAAAGAACCCATTCGGCAGCGCCTCGCCCAAGCTCGGAAATGTCGATCGCCATAATTTCCTGCTGTACAATTTCCGGAGCTACATTGAACACAACAAGGCTGGTGACATCAAATGTTGACAGCCAGCCTCCGTCACCTATTGATGCTTCGATGATTCCTGACGCCTGGTCTACCATTAAAATCGACGCAATAAATAGAGGAAAAAGAACAACCAGGAATACTGCGCCAACCATTATGAGCGCTGTCAGGCGTCGGAAGCGGATGAATTTCTGTAAGCGCCGCTCGAGCGGGCTCACAACAACCGCGACAACTCCTGCGGTTACAAGCACTAGAGCGAACGGAGAAATAACCTGCCAAAACAGGTAAATCACTAACGCGGCTAGAAGCAAAAAGAACCAGCGCGTGGTGGAAATATTTTTTGATTTGAAAGGCATATTGGGAAACGATTAGCGAGATTTATTACGGAAAGCAGGATTTATTTCTGGAAGCTGAGGTTTATTCCGGTTTGCGTATGTTTATTGTCGAGAAGCGAGGTTTATTGTCAGATTGAGATTATACTGTCTACTGGATGCTGGCTACTGGCTATTTTGGCTACCCGCGAGCAACTCTTCAATCAACGACGACGCTGCTGAATACGAAATGGCGCCGGAAATAATCGTGACTTCCCCGTCCGGCCCGATCACAAATGATGTTGGTGTGCCCTGCACTCCGCCTTCGATCCCAATTATCAGGTCCTGCGTAATCCTGTCTTCATACCTGTCGCTGTAAAGACATTTTGAAAAATCTTCCCGGTCAAACCCAAGCTCAACCGCTATTGGCAAAAGCTCGGTCACAGAAAGACCGCCTGCACCCGAAGCTGTAAGCTCAAAGATTAAATCGTGGAAAAGCCAAAATGCCTCTTCTCCGGCCAGCTCGCCCGCGCACTCTGCGGCCACTGCCTTCATTTCAGCTCCGGGATGAGTTGGAAACGGATAATGTCTGTACACAAACAAAACCGAGTCGCTGTAGTTAAATAATATATTCTTCCCGGTCAAATAAAATTCTTCGCAAGATGTACATTCAAAGTCTCCGTATTCAATCCAGATAATCTTCGGGTCCTCTGCGCCACGCACATGGTCGGCAGCGGTGACTATGGTTACCGCGCTATTGACCTGCGTGCTTCGCGCCACTTCGATCCGGTTGGAAAAATCTAAAAAGCTAAAATCAAAATCCCCTGCCTGAAACAGGAACACTAAAACCACGACCGCTACAGCGCCCAGAATCCCAAGTGCAAATGATATTTTTGCTGGCATCGCCTACATCATATCATATTTTCACAATTCGGCTCTGGATTTTTTCAACAAATCTGTTAAAATAGACTTGTATGGAGGTCTTCACATATTACAATATCTTTGTGATAATCCTGGCGCTTGTGTGGTTTTTGATTTACCTTACGCATCAGGATGTGCGGCGCGAAATGTTAGTACTCGGTATCTTTGCGATTTTTCTTATGCCACTCGCCTTCACCTTGGGCGACCCGGCATCGCTCGACGCGCAAAGTAAGTTTGCGCAAATCCAAATTGCCGATGTGTTGTTTGCGTTCACTCTGGCAGGAATTGCCGGCGCAAGCTTTCACGCGCTCTTTGGCAAGCATTACCACAAGCTGCCAAAATCTAAACGGCCTACAGAAGCTCTTCCGGCTCAGGTTTGGCTAATGCGGCTTTTGATTGCATTCTTAATATTTGTCTGGGGCGTAGTACTCTTAACAATCATATTTGAGCTTTCGACAACGCAGGCAGCGCTCATCTCAGCAATCGTGATCGCCGTCTATGTGGTAAGTCACCGGCACGATCTACTCTCTGACGCTATTTGGAGCGCGTTCCTAACCACAATAATCGTCTTCTTAGCATCGCTTTTGGCAACCCTATTCACCGGTGTTGATTTTACAATCGGGCCGATTTCATCGACCGCAACCTTTCTCGATGTTCCTGTTGATCTGCTGGTCTGGTCAGCGGCGCTTGGACTGGCGCTCGGTCCGCTTTATGAATTCATACGGCGCTTCGAGGTAAAATAATATGACTAAAGAACTTGAAAATTTTGAATGGCAGTCTAACGAAGGTCAGCTTGCTGTTGATGTACTCGAAACTGAAGACTCGATTATTATTCGCTCGGCAATTGCGGGCGTAAAGCCTGAAGACCTGGATATTCATGTCTCAAGCGATGTTGTAACAATCCGTGGCGAACGCAAGGGCGGTCGCGAATACACAAATTCAACCATGCACTTTCAAGAATGCTTCTGGGGCACATTTTCCCGCTCCGTGGTACTTCCCCACCATGTAAAGCCAGACGAAGCTGAAGCGTCGCTCAAAGATGGAGTGCTCACACTCTCAATACCAAAGCAGCATGGTGAAACAAAAGTTGATGTACGCGAGGAGCTATGAGTAAACACAACGCGCTCGACCATTTTCCAAAGTGGGTTAAGCAAAACAAAAAAACGATCATTATAACAGCCAGTTCAGCCACCATTGCAATAGTAATTATTGCCGGTGGCATTTTTGCATACCAAAAAACTTACGAGGGCCGCGTGTATCCAAATGTATCGATCGACGGAATGCCGGTGGGCGGACTTACCCAATCTGAATTAAACGAGGTGCTGCAAAGCAAACATCAAAATTTAATCGACTCAGGACTTTGGCTAAACCTTGAAGGCGAAGAGGCTCACATTGATCTGAGCGCGAGCAACGCCGACGATGCCGACTTTTCATACAATCTTATTGATCTCGACACCGATCAACTCTCGAACAACGCAATCTCTCTAGGCCGATCGGGCAATTGGACAACAAACATGCTGACTTCGCTCTACATGGCAATAGCGCCAACAAAGCTTGACCCAAATTTTATTATTCTAAATGACCAGCTTGAAGATTCAATCCGTGAAACGTTTTCCGACCTTGAAAGCCCGGGTGAGCCAACTGATTACAAAATTGTTTTAAATGATCCGGTTGAAATCTCTGTGACTGAAGGCGTTGAAGGGACGGTGATCGACATCGAAGACGCATTAAACGACATTGAAGATGACCTTGCCGACTTTGATCTTGGCACAATCGAGCTTAAAATGATTGACTCTGACAAACTTGTAACAAGGGCAGAGGCCGAGAGCCTAGTCGATAATATCAAGCTCGCCATCGCTGAGGCTCCGTACAAACTCACCCACACTACTGAATCTCAGCGCTACTATGCTTGGTACGCTACCGGCGCAAACCTAGCTGACTGGCTGATTCCTGCCCGAAACGCTGACTGCGAAGTGGAGCTTTCGCTCGCCGGGGATGCATTTGACGCTTGGCTTGAAACGATTGGTGACGATGTAAACATTGAACCTCAGAACGCGCTTTTTTCAATCGAGGGTAGCCGCGTTGTAGAATTTCAGCCAAGCTTTGACGGGGTAACGCTCGACAAGGAAACAACAATTAAGAATCTTGTGGCCATTCTTGGGCAGGAAGATTCTGAACTTGCGATTGCGGTTGAAACAGTGGATCCAACTGTAAGCACCGATAGCGTGAACGACCTTGGCATTACCGAAATACTCGGGGTAGGCACATCTGACTTTTCCGGTTCGCCATCGAACAGAATTGCAAACATAAAAAACGGCGCGTCAAAATTAAACGGAATGCTAATTCCTCCGGGCGAGACGGTTTCGCTTATTACCGCCCTTAAGCCTTTCACATACGAAAACGGCTACTTGTCCGAACTGGTAATTAAAGGCGACGAGATTAAAGCAGAAATGGGCGGCGGCCTTTGCCAGATTGGCACCACGACCTTCCGGGCTGTAATGAACGCCGGGCTGGAGGTTGTGGAGCGGCGCAACCACTCGCTGGTGGTGAGCTACTACAATGACCCCGCTAACAACAACCCTGGCACAGACGCCACAATCTACGAACCGTCGCCGGACTTTAAATTCAGAAACGACACAGAAAACTACATTCTATTCTCCACCTATGTGGACACTACAAACATGATGCTCTACTTTACCTTCTGGGGTACATCCGACGGTCGCAGCGGATATTACACAGCGCCGGCAATTCTTTCTTGGACAGGTTATGGTGAACCTGTAGAGATCGAGACGCTCGACCTTGAACCTGGTAAAAAAGAATGTCAGTACGCTCACCCTGGAGCAACCGCAAGCTTTGACTACATTGTTGAGTATGCCGACGGCACCGTATTCGAGCATACGTACACATCGGTGTATCGATCTTTGCCAATGATGTGCTTGGTGGGTGTTGAGGAATTGAGTAGCGGGGAAGAATGCGAGGATTGTTCTGAAGATGACGAGGAGGTTAACGAAGATACTGAAGGGGTTAACGAGGAGGACGAGGAGGTTAACGATTAAGCATAGGGGTTAGTCGAGCTACTGACTACTGGATACTGACTACTGGATACTGTCTACTGACTACTTCCGCAACAAAAACAGCCCCCGCTTTCGCAAGGGCTGTTTTTATTTGTCCGTTTTCCTCTAGTTACAGCAGCCAAGAAGATATGTAAACTGTAAGGGACCAGCCGAAGCCGGAATCTGACGGTTGAAATACCCCCATGCTTGTCGTGGCTGCTGAAATCAGAGTGTAACGAACGGTAAAGAGTACCATGTATGTGTAATGCTGTCAAGCTTTTTACAAAGCATTTTGTCAAGCTAAACTTTACAAAAATCCCGAAAAATCCATCGGGATCATTGTGTTTATTGATGTTTTTACACCACTTACAGTCAAGCGTCGGTTTTCTCAATCACCTTATCGACAATCCCATAGTCGCGAGCCTCTGCCGCGCTTAAGAATTTATCTCGTTCTGTGTCTTCCGTTACCTTTTCAAGTGGCTGGCCGCAATGTTTTGAAAGAATCATGCTGAGCGTTTCTTTAACCTTTAAAATATGCTCTGCATGAATCTTGATGTCCGTAGCCTGACCCTGCACTCCTCCAAGTACTTGGTGCACCATGATCTCTGAATTCGGCAATGCAAACCTTTTATCCTTTGCGCCGGCTGCAAGTAGCACCGCTCCCATGGAGGCAGCTATGCCGACGCAGATCGTAGACACGTCCGGCTTAATGTACTGCATGGTGTCGTAGATCGCCAAGCCCGCTGTAACCGATCCGCCTGGAGAGTTAATGTAGATTTTGATGTCTTTTTCATTGTCCTGGCTCTCAAGGAAAAGCAGCTGGGCAATTACCGCATTTGCAACAGTGTCATCGATCGGCGTGCCGATAAAGATGATGCGATCCTTGAGCAGGCGAGAGTAAATATCGTATGCCCGCTCGCCGTAATGAGTCTTTTCAATCACGGTTGGAATAAGAATCTGAGACCGAACTTCAGAAATTTCACTTTTGATTTCGTTTGCCATACCCGGTAATACAACTTCGAATGATGCCAACGATAAACTGTTGCATCAAAGTTGTAGAGTTAAACATGAATTTATCAAGTTTGTAATTATCTACTCGGCACTGCCAACTCCTCAACATCGAAGTTGTACTACCGAGCATAGTCAATGTCAATGTTTGTTTATCGTCATTAGCACTCTATCACCCAGACTGCTAGATGTCAAGCAAAAATAAGACCGACCCCTAAAGGTCGGTTGAGGAAGCTTCATTCGGAACTTTCCGAAGCCCCAAGATCTTCCGGCGTCATACTCTCGTAGCGCTCGAACGGCTGGACGATCCATGGCCACTCGCCATCCTCTCCCGCTTCGATGGTTTTCACCCATAAGTCGGGAGTGATACAAGAACAGGTCTTGTGCCAAAGAACCGCCACCTTGAAGTTCACGTCCGGGAAGCGAGATCGAAGCCAGGCAACGGTCTGCTCCAAAGTCAGGCCTTTGTCATCAAGGTCGTCGATCACCCAACAGTCCAGGCCCATGCCCGGAGCTGTGCTCGCGAGCTGGCGCTGAAACACGGTACGCCCCCTCTCCTTGTGGCTCTTGGGATCATAGCGCTCGGCCGGCAAATAGGCGATCGGAACATCGAATACGCGCGCAACTATATCGGCCGGGTAATTCCCACCCTTTGGGATGGCGATCACCTGGTCGATCGGGTGTCCACTATCGCGGATCTTTCTGCAGAGCTCCTCCACGAGCATTAGATACTGCTCCCAGCCGTAATTAAGTGCTGTCGGCATGAGGACGCCTCCTGTGTTGGTAAAGAACTGGGATTTTGACTTTATAAGCAATTTCAACTTATGTCAAACAGACTTGCAACTATTAACTTGTAACTATCTCCCAAACACCATCCTTCTCAACCAAACGAGCATTCTGAACCTTAAACCCAGCAGCATTCTTGTGTCCACCTCCCCCACGACGAGCAGCAAGCTCTGCAACATCGCAAATGGTCGACCGCAAACTTCCCTTTACTCCCCCATCGTCAGTTTCGCGAAGCACCAAAGTAACATCGGCGCCGTCAAGCATAGTGTATATAAAACTAACTAGGCCTACCAATTCCTCTTCCAACGCACCGATCTTTCTAAGATCGCGGCGAGTAATTGCGGTTGCCACCGCGCCAAACTCCTCATTCCTGTGAAGTCGCTCAAATGCCATACCCCACAACTTTAAAGCTGCCACAGACTGATTCATCATCGTACGCCGCACGATCTCCTGAAGTTTTGCGCCAAGTTTTGTGAGCTCAACCGCCGCCTCCAAGCTTGCCGAGTTAGTGCTTGTTGTTGAAAAAATAATTGTGTCTGTGCAAATCCCGGTCAAAATTGCCTGCGCGGCATCGGCGTTCACTGGATACTTTGCGAATTTAATAAACCTCCACACAACGTCGGCTGCGCTAGACGCTTCAGGCTCAACTAGGTTGATGTCGCCATATCCCGGATTGGTCGTATGGTGGTCAATTGCAATCAAAGGAACACGGCGCTTCATCTTAGGCAACCGGTCCATAACGCAAACGCCGTCCGAGCAGTCAAAAATCATTACTAAATCAATCCCGTCAACTTCGAACACCTTGTCATCAGTCTGAATTACTTCAACGCCCGGAATAAACTTAAGCGAGTCAGAAATTGGCTTAGGCGAAAAAACATCCACACGCTTTCCCATTTCGCGAAGCACATGATACATCCCAAGCGTTGATCCCAGGGTGTCGCCATCAATGCGCTCGTCAGTTAAGAGCAAAATATGTTCTGCCCTATCGATCTGGTCTTTGATTTGTTTGTACAGTAACGTTGACATAATGTAGTCAGTTATCCTACAACGATCCCGGATCTGTGTCAATTATAAACACTGTCCGCGCAATTTTACGAACAATGCATTTGGTTAACCCGTGCCCTTGACAATGTCCTAATAACCCCAAATACGATGACAGATTCTCTTCATTTACTCTCTCCAACATCCTGCGCTTCGTCTTCGTGCGCAGTACTCGATAATGCGGAAGAGTGACATAACCAAGAAAATCAATCCCTTGGCTGAGCCTGCAAATTTCGGTCTTGTTTGGGTGGAGATGGAGCTGTCGATGCCTACATAGCCAATCTTCGATCTTTGAAATCAGCCCTGCCAGACATTCAGGATCATGATGTAGAATTACCGCATCATCAGTGTAGCGAAGGTAATAACTAATCCTCAGCCTCTCTTTGATAAAATGATCAAATGCATCCATGTAGATATTTGCGAACAATTGTGACGTCAGATTCCCGATCGGCAAACCTTTCGACCGGTAGTTCTCGATTATCGACCCCCCCCCCGAGATTTCGCGCCTTGCGGGAAGCTCCCCACGATCTCTGCCAAGAGCTCCATGACACTGGGAGCAACTTTGAGCTTATCACCAAGCACCCCAAGTAACACCTCGTGATCTACAGAATCAAAAAACTTCTTAATGTCGAACTTGAGCACAGAGCAGGGTCTGGTGTAATTCTTGCTCACTTTACGAGCAAACACATTTAGCCTATTGACTGCCGCATGCGTACCCTTGCCAATCCGGCACGAATAACTGTCGTGGACGAACGAGCGATCGAACACAGAATACAGTATGCGGTACACCGCATGGTGCACTAGTCGATCCCGCACACTAGCTTTGTGGATCACCCGATGTTTGGGATCAAAGATGTGGAACTTATGATACGACCCATGGCGATACTGCCCGCTAACTAAATCATCGTGAAGCGCAAATACATTATCCTCAAGATGCCGCTCAAACTCCTGAACGTCCTTTCTGCCTCTCTTGCCCCGGCGGGACTCCCGCCATGCGGCAAACAGGTTCTCTAATGAAATTATCTCGTCAAACATATGCGTGACATAAAAGATGCACCCGTATTCCAACTCACCTTCGATATCCTAAAGGACTTCCATGTTATTCGCCTAAAATTCCCAAAAACAGAAAAATATTCTTTGGGTGGGAAAATTGAAGAAACGCTATTATCAACCTTGATTCTAATTTTGGAAGCAGGTTATGCAAAAAGGCAATTCAAAACTACTTCCATAGAGCGGGCAATGCTGAAAACAGACCTCACAAAAGTGCTGATACGTCTTGCGTGGGAAATTGATGCATTAAAGGAAAAACAGTATCTCGCTTTGCAAGAACGCCTGCAGCGTATAAGCCAGATGCTCGGAGGCTGGAAACGATCCCTATAGACGAAAACGCCCTTTTAAGGGCGTTTTCCGAACGCTAAACTCCCGCGGGAGACAACGCCATAGTTCGAGTTCCTGTTCTCAACGAGATTGGCGTTTAAGCTAGGCTGCGAGTTGTCGAACCAGTTGGCGTAGGGCGCGTTGACCTCGTCGTAACGCGAGCTCCGTTTGTTGCCGATCCCCGTCCAGAACACCACAGCTTCCGCCGAAGAGGTCGCTGTTGAATTTTATTCCGGGGCGATCCCCGCAAGAAACCGGCAAGGAGTGTCTCGTCCGAATCGCGCGCCCGTGAGGTGAAAAAAATTCTACTTCACAGCTCTGGCGATAGCTCTTCCGAGGATTTCGGGGACGACAAACCAAAGTTAGCCGTTCATTACCCTACTCTCGTTTATATTATACTGAAAAATTCAGGATAAAAAAATTCCCCACACCTTCTTGCGAAGGTGTGGGGAAGAGAACGCAGGAGATCAGGTCACAGGTACTACTACACTCCCGCGGGAGACAACGCCATAGTGCGAGTTCCTGATCTCAACGTGAGAGGCGTTTAAGCTAGGCTGCGAGCCGTCGAACCAGCTGGCGAAGGGCGCGTGGACCTCGTCGTAACGCGAGCCTGGCAGATCTACGCCATGGTGTCGGAGAACTTTCTCGTGCTCAACCGGCAGGTGGAGGCCTTCGCAGGTAACGAGTCCATACTCGTCGTCCGCGTGGTTGCCCATCCACCAGGCGACCGTGTGGTCGGCGCTGAGGTGCCTTGTGCCATCCTGGAAGAAGGCAATGTAGCGCTTTAGGGGCTTGCCGTCCTTGTCCTTGGGAGACCCCACAATGTCGCGGCACTCGTCAGGATCCACATACTTGTAAACGTTGCCGCAACTCACGAGCGCGCTGTTGCCGAGCGTGGCGTCCACGAGAAGCAGGTGGTCAAACCTACCGCGGTAGAGCTCCTTTAGCTCACACACCTGCTCGATGACACTTGGGGCAATCCAAAGCGCTCTGTAGTCTGCGCCCTTCATACCCTTT
>JBDRFP010000006.1:0-47468 GCA_043818555.1 bacterium
CTGCTTGCGCTGCTCGATTGCGTTGAGCTTGACCTGAAGCGCGTCGCGTTTTACTGTCACGCGACGAGCTTTCTCGTCCGCGATCCCGGCGATCTGCCCTTCGGCAATGTCCCGCACGCTCGTCCAATGTGCGAGGAGCTCGACGAAATCTTCTTCCGAGAGCCCTTCCAACTCTTCCGGAGTCTTCATGTGCTCCTCGATCGTCGGGCTTGTCGTGCTACCATCTGGGAAGTCGACCGG
This sequence comes from bacterium, assembly GCA_043818555.1. Classification (GTDB taxonomy): domain Bacteria; phylum Patescibacteriota; class Patescibacteriia; order UBA9934; family UBA9934; genus JAUYIW01. The sequence continues at coordinate 241 of JBDRFP010000006.1, forward strand.
TTCCGGGACCGGCGCATCCCCGTTGGGACCATTGCCGCCAGGCTGTCTGTTGATTGACTCGACATCATGCCTGTGCAAGATGTCGATCAGCTCGAACTCATTGCTCTCGAAACCTCTCCAGCAAGTCAAGAGCCCACCGCCGGGGTTGTTGATGATGATTCCCCAGCTGTACTGGAGCTTGTCTGGCGAGAAGCCCCGAATTTTCTGCCGAGCCGTGTCCGGGTGCACCTTACCGAAGCTGTTTGCAACCCACTCCTTGAACAACGAAGCGTCCCACTTGTTGGGAAGCGTGAGCTCTCCTGCCTGAATTGCCCGGACGATGTCCACATACACCGCGTTGGTGGGTACCGTAGGTCGTTCGGTTATGCGCATGATCATGAACTCCTCGGGATTGACGAGAAGCCCGTAGACCTGCTTGCCATTCCCGGGGCCGACCTTCCCGATCAGCCGGCTTTCCTCGAATCTTTCGAATGCCCGCGAGTAGTCGCTCGCACCGCAGTTGATCGACGCTCCATGCCATTCCTCATACATCTCGTCCGTGTCGGCCGGAACAGCAAAGCGCCGACTCCCTGCCGGCGTGTCCTGCATTCTGAGCAGGATCGTTTCCCAGATGTCCGACTCTTCCGGCAAGAAGTAAAGAACGAATTTTTCCACGATTACTCCGTTTTTGTTGAGTTTTGATGTTGAATTTCAACAGTAGAGATTAGCAAATATTTGAGAATTTGTCAAGTTATTGACCTTTAACGCTGTTCAATCGGCTTTCAGCCAATCCTTAACCTTCGAGGTTTAACCTCGAAGGTTAAGTTCGAAGTGATCGCCGACTTTTCGGGCGAGCCTGCGAATGTAGGGACGGTCTTCAGACCGTCCGCTTGCGGGCGACCTTTAGGTCGCCCCTACATAAGTCGTCAAAAAGAAAACCGCCTCTTGCGAAGCGGCTACGAAGTCGAGCTTAGCTCAACGAAGAAAGATCGACTGGCGGGACTTGTGGCGGACCACTCACCCGCATCTTTACCAAATGCTTTCGATGTCAGCCAGGAAGATGCCCGCACATCCGGGCGCATCGAGTTACATCAGCGCACACGCTTACGGTACTGTGTTATTGATCCACTAGCCGGATGGATGAACCACTAGTAGAGAAATCATTACACCACAGCCGATCACCTTCTTAAGGAAAGAATGGGACGCGGAGAAACGGTCGGTAAACCGCATAGCGGAAAGCGAGGGAGGGTGAGGCAAAGGGTGGGCCTCTTGGTACGCTTTCCACTCCGGCAAGGTTACGGGGCCACGTACCGGGCCGGCCTCCGCGTCCCGTTATCCAAATTAGACCACGATTTGGTCGATTTGTCAAGTTTAGGCACTAGTATTTCAAACTATATAACTTTTAGACTTTACGACTTTTGACTTGTATCTCAAATAAAAATTCCGCCCCTGATCGTCAGGAAGCGGCAAGCCCTGAATGCTGCTAGCAGTAACGCCAATGTTTTTGCTAGCTGGCCTTTCGTGCGCAAGGGCCACCGAAAGCTCACCCTACGCACATTGCCGCCTACTCTGCCATAGGTATGTCAGCCCGGAGTTGGCAGTGCAGGTTGCACTCAGGAAAAGCACCTTACCAATTACCCACTATAAATGTTAAACGATTACAAGGTAGGCCAAATAGGCCGCATAAGACCGATTAGCTGAGCTTAATTCCAAATAGTTTCTCAGCATTTGCGGTTGTTATCTCGGCAACCTCATCAAGATTTAAACCTTTAATTTCAGCGATCTTCTCTGCCACATGCTTAACATGCGCAGGCTCATTTCGCTTCCCCCTTCTTGGTTCAGGACTTAAATACGGAGCATCTGTTTCAATTAAAATCTGCTCTAGTGGGATTTCACTTACAGCAGCTTGAAGATCTTTTGAAAATGTTACGATTCCACCGATGCCTACGTAAAAGTCGAGCTTACGATACTGTTGAGCGTGCTCAGCGGTTCCTGAAAAACAATGAATAACTCCTCTGCGCGGGATGTCACCACGGTCGATAGCTTTGCGCAAAATACCAAATTGATCTTCGTGAGCGTCGCGACTATGAATAATTACCGGCTTATTGACCTCGGTGGCAAACCGTAGCTGAGCTTCAACCGATGCTTTCTGGTCGGCAATCATCTGCTCGCGATCAACTTTGGGCGGGATTCTGTAATAGTCGAGTCCAAATTCGCCAATAGCCACAACCTTAGGATGCTCAGCGAGTTCGCGATACTGCTTAGGGTCAAACCACTCGGCGCGCGTCTTAATCTTCCCTGTCACACGCTTTTCCGGCGGCAGTTCGTCGTCATCAAAAAATTCCTGCGCATGCAGGTGGTTTGGGTGAAGTCCAAGTGTAGCCCATAAATTGTTATAACGTTCGGCAACATCAACCGCATTTCTACTGGTCGTTGTTTGCGTTCCAACCGTAATCATTCCAACGCCTTCATCTAGCGCGCGCTTAATCACCTCCTCCATGTCTTTTTTATAAGCCTCGAAGTGAATGTGGCAGTGGGTGTCGATCAATTTCATAATGCGAGGTAATTAACGGGAAGCGAGGTTTATTATCGAGAAGCGCAGTTTATTGTTAAGGCGCGATTGCGGACAGGCCGAGTTCAGGGAAGCATTTTACTAATTTATTAAAATTTTCCTCCGCGTTGTTGGCAATAAATGGATCAACAATTTCAGATCCGTTAAATCCAATAATTAATCTTGTACCGGGATTCGTTAAATCATCCACGACTGGCCCGATTTGATTGACGAACTCTAAAAGCAGCTTCACATAGTCGTCTACATTCATTGACGCGGCTAAGCCATTGGGATCCGTAGCCGTTGAATGAAACTCAAGAATTTTATCTTCGGATATTTTACTATAAAGTGAAACTAACTGATCTTTTGAAACATCTTGTTTGTTCCTTTCTAATTCTACATTAGGCATGAATATTTTGAATAAATCGGTGATAACCATATCTTCCAATTTCCCTTCATCAATATTTGCACGAACACCACCGAATTCAATGTCAAGAGCGCCAAGCGAATATTTTATTTGCTCAACAGATGCTCCTTTCTCAGTAGTTAACTCTGCAAGCAGCTCTTCATATTTTTGCATTCTGTCATCTTGAAGCTCTTCAATTTGTTTTTCCAGCATCTCTGCTTCATGTTCAGACGCAATCTCCGGATTCCACTGAATTACCCCTGACTCAATATCTGCTTCAGTATTGAATAATTTCTTTTCGTAGGCAGCCTGTATCCCAGGGTCTTCAGATTCTGGGCGAAATACTCCCTGACTTTTTAAATACCCTGTTGCCGAACGGATTTCCCGAGAATCACTTTTAAGTGAATCAAGTTTCATTTTTACCTGTGATATTTTTTTATAATCTTCAACAAGTTGCGGGGTATTTGATTTAAAAAAACTTTCCCAAGCCTTAGCGGCTCTTGTTTTATCATAAGATATATAGACGACATCAAGGCTCATATAAAAAATATTACGATGCGATTATGGTGATTTCCGGGAATAACCAGCTTACAATTTTAATTACAAACGACAGCCAGCCAATAATCGGTGAGGCAAGGATCATCAGGCCAATCGCGCTGTCCGGGTAGTAAGCTTCGGAAAAGTGAGCAACAGCAGCCAGCACAAGCACGCCTTCGATAAGCCCAATTACTGCACCCAGAAGTTTATTAATAGTTTTCAAAAACGGAATAAAACTAATTAGGTTCCACGCTTCGTTAGCCATGTCGACCAAGAAGCCGATAAGTCTGCTAACAATCATTACAAGGATTAGAAAGATGATGATTGACCAGACCGGGCTTGTTGAAATAGCGTAATTTTGTTCAAGCCAGTTCATTCCATAGCCTGCTGCCAAAATTCCCAAAATCAATCCGATTAGATTTCCCGCAGTATGAATGAAGCCTCGGTAGATTCCTGACAAAATCAACAGTACAACAGCCCCAACTAGAATAATATCGATGTAGGAGAAATCCATATGTCTAATAGATAGTGTAGAAGACGTAGAAATGTAAAATGAATCTTAAATGTCGCGGCGCGGGAATAAAGGATCGCCCACGAGGATTTTATCGCCCTCAAAGCGGCGGAGAATTTCTTCCGCAGCTGATGGGATAATCGGCAGGAGCGCATTCCCAATAAAGCGAATCATTTCTGCAAGTTCGGAAAGTACGCGTTTTGCTTTTTCAGCATCTACTTTGACTAGTTTAAATGGCGCTTCTTTGTCAGTCATTTCATTTGCATCGCCGACGACTTCAAATACAACATCGGAGTATCGCTTAAAATCGTACTCGCCCATTGCTGCGTCGAGGCGGTGATAAGTTTCAGAAAAGTCCATGTCAACCCTATCGAGCTGGCCATCAAAATATTTGTCTGCCATTGTCGCAATTCTACCTACTAGATTGCCGAGTTGATTCGCCAGTTCTGCAAAACGTTCCTCCATGCGAGCCTTTGAAAAGTCACCGTCGCCACGAGAAGGAATTTCTCGCAAGAAATAATATCGCGTAGCATCAATGCCGTATTCGTTGACCAGCTCGGCCGGATGAACAACATTGCCGATCGACTTGGACATCTTCTCACCTTCAACAGTAATGTAGTCGTGCACAAAAATCTCATCTGGCAACGGAACGCCGGCGCTCATTAACATTGCCGGCCAGTAAATAGCGTGAAATCGTAAAATGCCTTTGCCAATCATGTGAACCTTGCGCGATTCTGAATCGACCCAGAAATCTTTGTACAAATCACCTTCGCCGGCATAATCAAGCGCAGTAATGTAATTCGATAGAGCGTCGAACCAAACGTACATAACTTGGCTTTCATCGCCAGGAACAGGCACGCCCCAGTGTTTGGCGCGCTCCTTAGAGCGTGAAATGGAAAAGTCTTCCAGGCCGCCGCGAATAAAACTTAGCATTTCGTTTTTTCGAGATTCAGGGAAAATTTTTAGCTTATCTGATTCGATCAACTCCTCAAGCTGTGTTTGATAATCCGACAGGCGGAAAAAATAGTTTTCTTCTTCGATTTGTTCAAGCTCGGTTTGATGATCTGGACAAATCCCATCCGGGCACTCTTTTTCAGTATAAAATTGTTCACAGCCAACACAGTATAGACCTTTATATTTTTTTGTGTAAATGTCCTCCGGCTTGCACGCGCTCCAAAGTTTTTGCGCGCCTTTAATGTGCCTGTCTTCGCGAGTGCGGATAAAATCGTCAAACGACAAATTCAAAAGACGCTGTAGCGCCTTGAATTCCTCAGCATGGCGCGCCACAAAAGCTGTAACATCTTCGCCCGATTTTTCTGCAGCGCGTACGTTCTTCAAACTGTTTTCATCACTGCCGGTCAGCGCGCGAACATTTTCGATTCCCATTTTCGTTCGCCAAAACCTAGCAACTGCATCGGTTTGAATCGCTTCAAGAGCAAAGCCAATGTGTGGCGCAGCGTTTACGTAAGGAATGGCAGTTGTGATGAAAAGTCGGGACATAAGTAGAATCTAGAATTGAGTAGCTAGAATTTTGACGCTGGAGCAATTACAATTACAAATTCGCCTTTTGAACTAGTTGACTCGATTTGCGTTGCTACGTCGGCAGGTAGTCCGCGGTACAAAGTTTCGTGCATTTTGGTAAGTTCGCGTGCAACCATGATTGGTCTGTCTTGCGGCAACGCTTCGAGCGTTTTCATTATTCGATGCTTAGACTCGTAAATGACAACCGTATGATTGATCTCGTCGAGCTGGCTAAAATACTTATTTCTGCCTTTTTTATTTGGCGGGAACCCCAAGAAAGTGAATTTGTCGGCCGGGAATCCGCTCGCTGACAATGCCGCAATCGCGGCGCAAGGTCCGGGGATCGGTACCACATCGATTCCGGCCTCCACAGCGGCGGCCACTAATTTTCCTCCGGGATCAGAAATTGACGGCGTTCCAGCGTCGGAAACTAGCGCGATCGTCTTACCAGACTTAAGAAGGTCAACAATGCCCGTAAGCTGCTTTTCGTTTGTGTGCTGATGAAAAGTGCTGCGCTGAGTCTTAATTTCAAATCGCTCAAACAGCTTCCCTGTCACCCGAGTATCTTCGCAAAGCACAACACTAACCTCGGCGAGCGTCTTTTTGGCCCGATCAGAAAGATCGTCAAGATTCCCAATTGGAGTTGCAACAATGTAGAGGGTTCCGTTTCGCACAGGGACTAGGGGTTAGGGACTAAGGACTAATCAATCTCTCCGCTCGGGTCAATCTGGCTTATGGCAGTCTCTGGATGTGCCGCATACCAACAGAGCCAGAAAGATTCCGGCGTATGAAGCTCGACCAGCTGTGTGCCCTGCAACTCTCCTGAAAGAGCGTATCCGTTGGCGTTCCAAGTTGACCCTGTCTGAACATCAACAATAAGCTCAGTTTCAAAACTGTATTCAAATGTGAGATCCTGACCTTCGGCATTGCGGTTAAAAATTTTAGTTACGGCTGTGTCAAAATTATACAAGCCAACAACGGGTGTGCCGCCTACAGTTTCATTAACAGCTCCAAACCCGCGCATAATCATGTTTGCAAACGCCATTTGCTCGCCGTTCAGGTCAAGACCGTTTACAATCCATTTTTGCGAAACATTATTTGAAGTCGCGCTGAGCGGGAAGTAAACCATGTCCGATGTGTCGTAGTCGGCGTAAGGGTGACGCGTGTAGTCGCGAGTGTAGCCGGTGTTTATTGACATCGCCTCTCCGTACGGGTACTGCTCCTTCCAATTTTCCCAGGTCATAACCTGTGACGGATACGGTACAAGAGCAGCGTCGCCATTGAACTCGTCGCCGGTCATCTGATCCCACATACGGCCGGTTTCGCGATCGGTGAGGATTATGTTGTTATCTTGAACGTTGCCTGAAATTTCAAATGCCATCTCGGTTCCGTCAACCTCGCGCTCGTACACAACGGCGCTGCGGCAAAACGTACAGTAAGTTACAGCAAGCGTTTTGTCGCCAAACTCATCGTTCACAACCGCGTGCCAATTCAAAATTTGGAACGAATAAAACCTGTGCTGGCCGTCAACTTCAACATCGATGCCGTAAACAACATCGGCCAGGTCAGAATCGGCCACGGAAACTGATACAAATTCAGGATCGTCGATCGCCGGAATGTTTTCGGCAGTTAATCCTGAGGCATAAGTCTCGGCTTCTTTGTTGCCAAGAATATCATCAAGGTTGCTTAGTCTGATTGAGCGAACTCCGTAAAGGATCGCCACAAAAGCGATAGCCACGATAATAATCGCAAGAATTCGTTTAGGCTTTGTCATAGCTTAATAATCAATTTAATTATGAGGCAAAGTTTGCCTTATTTTCCCCCTTTTTGCAAGCTATAGTATACTACAAAATAGCTAAAATACTTAATTTGACTAAAAATATGACTAGTTCTGCTGATTATTATGTAAAGCCACTGCCTTTTGAAAATGATCTTAAGGGCATTTCGGCACGCACGATCGAAATCCATCACGACAAGCTTTACGAGGGTTATGTGGCTAAAATGAAGGAAGTTGGGGCTGGTCTTAGTGAGTTTGCGACGGGCAAAAAAGAGCTTGCGGGTAATCAGACGTATTCTGAGCTTCGGGCTTTGCGACTTGGCGAAACTTTTGCACGCAACGGTGTTTACTTGCACGAGTATTATTTTGATGTTTTAGGTGGCGATGGCAAGGTGCCCGACAACGCGCTCACGAGCGCGTTGATCGAAAAGTTTGGATCGATTCAGAGTTTTATTGACTACTTTAGCGCAAGCGCGATGTCGATACGCGGTTGGATTCTACTCGCCCTCGACCTTCAGGATGACCAGCTTCATGTCTACGGTTGCGATTCGCACAACCACGGTGGCGTGTGGGGCTGTATGCCAATAATCGTCCTCGACGTTTACGAGCACGCGTACTACTTAGACCACGGCAGCGACCGTAAATCCTACATTGTCGACTATTGGAAAAACTTCAATTGGGATGTTGCGAATAAGTTGTATGAGAAGTGGTCGTCAATGGACGCGTAGATTGCGTAAACGAAAACAGAGCCCGGCACTTCACCATCTCGAGCGAGGCCGATAGGCCGAGTCGAGAGATTTCTCCGCTCCCTTCGGTCGGTCGAGATGGGAAGAAAGGCTCTGTTTTTATATCTTGAGTAGGTCTCGTAGCTTCTTCTCATCAAACCCCACCACAATCTCACCATCGATGTCGATTACCGGAACGCCCATTTGGCCGGACTTTTCGATCATTTCGTTTGCCATGTCACGCTCAACAGAGACGTCGATGTCTTTATATTCCACGCCATGTTTATCTAAAAACTTTTTTACAGATTTGCAAAATGGGCAGTGCGGGGTTGAGTAGACGATTATTCTCATACTAATTGATTCTACCAAAATCGCCGGCTATGCGCCAGCGATTCATTCGTGTACGGGAGGGCCCAGGTGCCCTCCCTCCCGCGAAAGGGCCGGCACCCGGGCCGGCCCCTACAATAATTAATCTTTTCCGACTTTACAGTTCGTCAATCAACTTCAACAGCGTCCTAACTCCAAACCCTGTTCCGCCTTTGCCAATGTATGAAGTAATCGGACGCTCAGCGAAAGCTGGCCCAGCAATATCGATGTGAGCCCAGGCAACGTCATCCGGCACAAAGTTCTGCAGGAATAACGCCGCAGTTAACACACCGCCATAATTGCTCTTTCCGATGTTTCTAAGATCTGCAATATCGGACTCTATCAACTTTTTATAATTTTTTTCTAATGGTAATTCCCACATTTTTTCACCTGTCGAGTTGGCTGAATCGAGCAGAAGGATTGTAAGCTTGGCGTTATTAGAAGTTACAGCAGCTATTTCCTCTCCGAGGGCGACCATGCATGCGCCTGTAAGCGTGGCCAGGTCGATTATTGCATCAGGTTGAAGCTTTGCCGCATACACGAGTGAATCTGCTAGCGCGAGCCGGCCCTCGGCATCGGTATTCAAAATCTCAATCGTTTTCTTGTTTGACGCGCGCACAATGTCACCGGGCTTAATGGCCTTGCTCGACGGCATATTATCGGTCGCGGCAATGATCCCGTGGACTTCGATGTTCGGTTTCAGGCTTGCCAGCGTAGCAAACACGCCAAGCACGCTCGCGGCTCCGGCCATGTCGCACTTCATTGTCTCCATGGCGTTTGCTGGCTTTAAACTAAGCCCGCCGGAATCAAAAGTAATTCCTTTTCCAACCAAGGCGATTTTTTTCTTTGCCCGCTCAGGATTGTAAACCATGTGAATGAACTTTGGCTCGCGGTCAGATCCTTCAGCAACGGCCAGGAACGCGTTCATGTGCTTTTTCTCGCACTGTTCGCGAGTTAGAATTTTCGTGCGGATGCATTTGTTTGATTTTTTTGCAATGTCTAGCGCGACTTCGACAAGCTTTGCAGGGCTCATAACTTGCGCAGGCGCATTGACCAAATTTCGAGCGACAATCACGCCGTCGACGATCTTTTCAGCCAGCTCGATGCCTTTTATGGCTCGTCTGGCGTCATTGCCATTCTCGGCTACAATCGTCACCCGGTCGATGATGGTATTATTTTTGAGTTTTTTGTACTGCGCGAATTTGTAATCGGCCAGTAGTGCCGCTTCGGCAATCGCCTGAGCATTCTGATTTGGCGCATAATCCTCATCATCCTCTCCAAATAGTTCCATAGCAACAGTTGAAAGGCCAAGCTGTTTTGCGGTTTTCACAATCGAGCCTGCAGCTTCACGAATCGTTTCGCTAATCCCGCGTTCGAGTTTTCCAAGCCCCACTACAAGTACAAATTCTGCGTCTACCGCGTCCGGGGCCGGGAAAAGCATCTTTTGCCCTGCTTTGCCCTTAAAGCCCCGAGCTTCGGCAGCCTTAAACAGCTTACCCAGAAGCATTTCGTTGAGGTTGGTTAAAAAATCGTTATCCCACGATTCGCCCTCGTATGATGCCACAACAATTAGATCGGCCTTACTGTGTAAAATATCGCCCGTAATAGCTTGTATTTCCATATGTTGATAGTTAGTATTCCAGTTTTACCCAATTTTGGCGATTCTGTCTAATCATTCCGTCACTCGGTGACGGAAAGTTGACGAAATTGATGATATGGTGTACTATTGTTATTACTGATTAGTAATTCCGTAGCCTTTTGTAGGTTCGTAACATAAATTATGCCCACAAGACACAAACTTGGAAGAAAAAAGGCTCGTGCGGTTTTTGCAAAAAACGAACTGGCGGCAGCACGACGCCGAAGAAAACAAAAAGCAGTTCGACTCGCAAAAAAAGCCTGACCTAAGCGTCAGGTTTTTTTAATCCAGGCTACTAGCCGTTTTGTACTTTTGTAATTTCGTATAATTTGTAGTTTAGTATCTAAATTAGCTGATTAAAAAAATAACGGCCTTCCCGGTTGGGGGAAAGCCGTCGAGTTGACGTTGCGCTAAGCGCTATTCGTCAGAAGTGTCGAGCGCCGCGAGTTCGGTTTGCAAGGCACGACGCTTCTCTTCGAGAGAGGCGAGTTCAGACTGAATCGCGGCGAGTCGTGCCTGCTTGCGCGAACGGCGCTCATCATTGGCACCGTCTAGAAGACTGATTGCCAGATCACGTACATGCTCTGACATTGTAACTAGGTCGCAGAGCTCGTCGTCGGAACAGTCGGCGATCGGTTTCATGGACTCAATACAGCTTACGAGCGCCTGAACCGGATCGATTTGTCCGACTGCATCGTCCTCGTCAGGAGGTACTGGCACATCATGCTCGGCATCTTCGACAGGCGGAACAGGGGGCGGAGGCGTAGCGCCTTCATCGACCACCGTGTTCGCGATCTTGCGCAGGTCGTTCAGCCAGGCATCGCGCGCTCGTAAGCGATCCTCGTCCGGTACCTTGAGAAGCCTCTTGTTGCAGTGCTGAGGCAATCGCAGTCTCCACAAGTTATATGCAGCGCTGGAGGAGCTGAACTTCCAAATGCCGCCGCTCCTACTAAGCACGCCTACGTACTTCAGCTTGTCCACCAGCTTGCGGAACTTTTGAACTGACTTGGGCTGCGCGCCTTCGTGCATGCCCAGGACGAACCGAGCTTCAGGCGGTGACACAGCAATGCATCGAATTGCCTTGACGAGATCCTCCGTGTGTTCTTCTTTCCGATCGTCTGAGCTTCCTTTGCTGTCGCCACTTGGCGGATCGACAGGTGGAGCAGCGGGCTCTTCGTCAGCTACCTCATTGACAATCTTGCGCAGGTCATCCAGCCAGGCATCCTGGTCCTGGAATCTATCGCCAAGAGGAACCGAAGTTCGCTCCTGAGTGTAGTCCTTGCGCGCCCTGTGCAAGCACGTTTGCGCCACTTCCGGGTCAATCGCCGTCACTGCCTTTCGGGTCCTTCCGGTCGTTACCAGGTACCCACTCTTCCCAAGTAGCTTTCCAACATGTCCGAGAGGATTCTTTCCCGTCAGGCCATTTTCGAACATACCCAGGAGGTAGGCAGCTTCCGTACGCTCAAGGTTCCAGTATCGCTTCACCTTGACCATGCGCGCGATTGCTGCCAGATCCTTGATGTACTGGTTCGAGTCAGCCGTAGTGTTTTCAGGAGCCCTGATGCCACGCGGGTCCGCACTGTTTCGTGCCCGGAAGCGGTAGTAGGTCATGTAGTCAGGGTTCAGCATACGCCTCTTGACTCCATCGACCTTTACATGCCTGACGCCATTGATCGACTTGAGCAGGGGCACGAGATCATTCAACGAATTCCACTCTCGAACGTCCACGCCTTCGCGACACATGCGTTCCAACACTGCGGCTTCAGACGGTGTGACGAACAGGATGGTTGAAATCAGTGATGTGCTAGGCATTGTTGCCTCCTTTATTGGCAGTTGTTCCGGTTGAAGTTCGTTCATCGATTCAGCGTTTGCGCGCGCTAGGCGGCGCATTACGGCTTCCACTGTCTTCCGCGTACGGCCACTCCGATGCCTTACAAGGTAGTTCACCTTGTCCTCTTCAATGATGTCGAGAACAGGGCGTCTGACTTCCGCGTTCAGAAAGTGGAGCACGGCAGAGAATTCTGAAGGCACTGGCACGATCTTGCCTATGTCGACATAGGCAAAGTAGCTTAGCGCTGCAAAGATATCGCTAGCGCTATGCCCGGAATTAGCGATTTCAATAATCAACAAATCCGAGTGGCTTGCGCCCATGTCATAGGCAGCGCCGTAACCTACCAGCCTACTTACTGCAGCGGAGCGAATACTCTTTCGTGTCCAGCCGGTTGCCGTCAACTGTGTTCGAGCTTCACCGCGCGCGCGTACGCGCGCAATGTAGGCCTTGACATCTTCATCGAGTTCAAAGTAACGCGTACGCTCCACTGACTGACGCCACTGAATGTACATGCCGAACTCTGTCTCGGTCATCGTTAGTCCGGCGGCCCGGATTTCACCAAACAGCGCCTGCCAGTGCTTAGCAAGTCCTGAAGGATCTTCGCCCGGCTTCTGTTCTTTTGAAATGTTGTACTCAGCCCATTCGTGCAAAGCAACAAATGGGATCCATCGTTCAGGAGTCTTGGTCGAAATGAAGATCATGTGGCCAAAGTACAAACCGTACATTTCACCAGGCATAAAAGCTTCCAGGTATTTCTGGTCGCACAGTACAAACTCGACTACCCCGTGTTCTTCACCAAGGTTCACGCTCCAATGATGAGCGGTTTCCCAGATTCGAATTAGGGCATTGGCTGCAGATTCCTGCAAGGCCTGCATATCAAGCTTTTGAACAGTGCGAACCCCGATCTGCATGACTTGTCTCAATTCCATGATTTATTCCGATTTTGTAGATTGTTAAGGAACTGTAAAAACACCTAAACCTAGCAAATTCGGCCCGTATTGTCAAGTTGCGGTTACGCAGGCCCACGAATAGCGACAAATTGCATAAAACAGCCACAAAAAACCCCGCGACTCAAAATCGCGGAGCGAGTTGCTAGAGCTCTCGTCCAAGCGCGAGGAGACGACCCCTCACTTTTTCAACAAGATCTTCAACACTGCTGTCGTTTGTAATCACTGCATCGGCTTCTAGGCATGATTTCGCACCCTGCCTCTCGCTCCAGATTTTGTGCAGCAATCGGAAATCTCTAGCCGACATCGTGCAGTCTCCTGCAAATCGATTCATCTTTCGCGCTCTGTCGAGCCTTGCCTCAAAAGGCGCATCAATGCATAGCGACTCGAAATCCGGCCTTTCGTGCCACAGCTCCAACTCGCCTGGGATGCGAATCGAATCGAGCACGACTATCGCGCGCCTGTCTGCCAGGCTGGAATCGACGATGAATCGTGAAACAGCCTCGGCAATGCCGCGATACAAAATATCTTCACCGTGGCGCGCAACAAGGTGCTGGACCAGGTCGCTGTAGTTTTTGCGAACTAGAGGAATCTTGAACGCTTCAAGGGTGCTGCGCAGAATATCCGAATGTCTGAATACGATCGCTCCGTGCTGATCGTGAAGCCACTTTGCCACGGTCGTCGTGCCAGCGTACATTGGCCCGATGAGGCCAAGGATCAGATGGTTCATGTTATCTCCTGGAGTTAATGAACTACCGCGAACTTATCATTAAGGCATATCCCTGTCAAACCTGAAAAAAATAGAAAAACATACTTAGAATCCTTAACAAAACATTAGAAAATGATTAAATACTGTTCTACGCGCCAAAATTCGTCTTCTCCACCAATGCGCGGCGTGCACGGATTTCTGCAATTGCCTTATCGTAATTCTGAAGTGGAGCGATTAATCTTGAAAACCTCACAATTATTTTTTGTCCGATCCGATCATGTGATAAATCATCATAAATCGGCGCATTTACGATTAATGTTGGTTCTTCAGTCTGCGCAGTAAGCACATCAATTACCGAAGGTATAAATTCGCGCGCCAGAATTGAATTGGCAGCGTTCCGCAGTTCGTTATACTGACGGATAAGTCCTGAAAGCTTCTCTTCTGCATCTTCCAGCAAGAGCGCGCCTGATTCGATTTTTTCAATCAGCTGTTCCGAATATTCGTCTCGTCTAAATTCCGATTCCGGGTACACTTTGAAGAAATCATTTAATTCCGGATATTCCGAAAGGCCTATGTCGAGGCCGGAGCCGTCTTTTACTTCAGTTGGAGTGTCTCCGATCGAAAGTGGTGGAAGCTCAGGTTGTGGAGCGGGTCTTGTTTTTTTGCGGTATTTAATAATCTCTTCCGGAGCCTTTACAGTCTTCATTACTTCTTCGAGCCGGCGCGCTTCTTCGTCAGAATACGGCTTCCCTTCTTTCGGCCCGGGCGCTTCCCTTCCTGAGAAAAATTTGATCATACTATTGCGTTAATATTTTTATACTTGCCGCTATGCCAATCCATAGAAGCGAAATTACAAACAACACTACATCCTTGCTTTTCGCAACCCTCATGGCTCGATCTACAATTGCGGCGAATCTGAGTGGCAGGAAAACAATCAAGCTGAAGATTGTGATTGCCACAAAACCAAGCGCTGAAGTAAGATGAGTTTGAGTCAAAGGGCTGTGTAGAAGGAAAAAGTAAAATGAAAAGTAAAAAAATGCAACTAGCGTTAGCCAGGAATCGAGAAACCTTTCTTTAAACCGAGAGGTTGTTCGCCAAAAACTGGATTTTGGCTCAAAAAACAAATACAAGAAGTAGATGAACTTTGTTGCAACAAGTACACTCAAAATCGAAACTACCGGGATAAAACTGTTCGGGATTTCATGCGCCACAATTTTTGGCACAACATAGAAAAGTGGAATAGCCGTAAGGACTGAATACGCAAAATACAAAACCGCCATGGAAATTTTAGAAGGCGCGCTTGCCGTTGATATACATTTCTCCACACGGCTTGTAAGCGAGTGCATTTTGCCGCTGAATGCGATAATTTCAGTAATCCAAACGCAGGCTATTACGGCGACTACAAAAAATGCATCGGCCTTCCCTGCCAAGACCTTGCCAAATATTGAAAGGATCGAGCTGCCAAACAAAAATAAAAATATACCGACCATTACATTCATCAATATATCAAAGCCCCTGTTTTTGGCTGAGTCGCGCATAGTTGACATTGGATTATTCAAACTCAATTATACCACAATCGCTTTCTTTACAAATACGGGGATTTGTGCTATACTTTGTTTATCCTTTAGCTGTGTGAACAGTTAAGGAGGGCGCCCCTACGGGGAGCCGACTAATTCATGTTTCTACAAGTGTTATGTCAAACAAGCTCTACGTGGGCGGCATTCCGTTCGAAAGTTCGGAAGACGACCTGCGAGAACTGTTCAGCCAGCACGGCGAGGTGGTATCGGCAAGAATCATTACCGATAAATTCACCGGCCGCAGCCGAGGATTTGGCTTCGTAGAGATGGCCACCGAGGAGGGTGCAGCAGCGGCCATCGATGCTCTGAACGGGACGGACATGGGCGGACGCACCATTACGGTGTCAGAAGCTCGTCCAATGAAGGAACGCGAAGACTAAATCGCCTGACTTCTCAAAAAAGCGCCAGGCCTTTGGGGTCGGGTGCTTTTGGTTTAACCCACATTGAATCCCTCGTCTCCGGGAGACGAGACTATTCTGAATTTGGATCAAGCTAATCTTAGCGTAATTTAACATCACGTCTCCCGGAGACGAGAGGAGACGAGAAATAATATATTTAAAACCCCCCCCCACAGGAGTGGGGGGGGGGACGTTGGTCGATCCAGGCTATTCCTGAACCTTCCATGGGATCTCCTGGCCGTGCCAGAACGGCACAATGCCTTCGTACTCGTCCGGGACAATCCACGGCTCGCGCACGAGCGTAATGGTGTCCTTATTAGGTCGGAAACCGTAGAAACCGGCGCCAAAGGCACTCACAAAGTCTTCGAGCCTGTCGATGTGATCGGAGGTTTCGAAGATCGTTGCCAGTAACGAAATCGCTACCGGAGCGGTGAAACAGCCGCTTGCGACCTTATCCGTGTTCTCCTTGGCCGCGCGCCAATGCGGAGCCGAGTCGCTCCCGAAGAAGAAGCTCGGGTTGCCGCTGAACGCAGCCTGCCGAATCGCAGCGCGATCTTCTCGCGTTTTGGCCGTGGGCATGCACCTGTTGTGCGGGTCCACATTGTCCTCTTCGGTGATGAACAGGTGGTGCGCCGTGATGGTGGCAGCCACGTTGTTCGGCATGCTGGCGATCAGCTCCACCGCTTCCTTGCAGGACACGTGTTCCAGCACGATCCTGAGCCGCGGGAACATCTCGTGGATCTTGATGAGCGTAGTCAGGAACAGCCGTTCTCGATCCCGCGGGTGCACAGTCGGGTCGGCCAGTTCACCGTGGAACGAGCACACCAGCCCACATCGTTGAGCAACGTTGTAGACCGCCAGCAAGTTATCACTGAAAAAGTCGCACACGCCGCCCTTGGATCCGGTTGTGACCGAATCCTCGCCAGGAGTGTCCGGATAGAACTTCAAGGCAGTCACACCACGTTCGTGGGCACGCTTGACAGTAGGCCAAGTCATTCCTTGCGTGGCCTTGATTGTCATCAGGAACGGCCACTTCTCGTCATCTACCTCTTCCTTCCTCACTATGCACAGCTCTGAAACATACAGCGTCGCATCATGCCAATTCAGAATCGGCGGCGTAGTATTCGGCATCACCAGCAAGCGTCCGAAGTGCCAGGAGTGCGGTAGCGCGACCGGCATCCGCTCGTCGCGGCGAAGGTGAACATGGAAGTCGTCAGGTCGTCGAATCGTGAGCGTGTTCATTTCTGTCTCTCCATTCCCATCTTGTTGATGGCTTTGATGGTTGGCTGGACCTTGTGGGGTCCAAGCATGGCGATTGAACCAAGCGCGATCGCGCTTACAGCCGAGTGGTTCATGAGCAAGCACCCGTCCTGTGGGCTCAAAACTCCTCCACCGGCAATGATTTGCGCGTCGATGTCGTTGCTACGAAGATCGATCGCCTGACGCAGAACCAGCGGCAATAACGGCCTTCCAGAAAGACCTCCAGCTTGTGGAATCCCACGCTTCTGTAGCGGCGACTGCTCGTCCGGGCCAAACAACCCATACCAGTCGATTTTGTCCGGCATGGTCCGCCACGGAATTGTGTTGGACGTCTGGATTGCGTCGCACGCAGAATGCTCGGCCACCTTCTTAGCGGCCTCGGTCGGCCACATGACGTTGATCTTCACCACGATTGGAATACCGAGCTCTTGCACGATCTCCAAAATGGGGATGGCGTCACCCACGAATTCCATAGGATCGTGACCTGTGTTCGGGCAGGTAAGGTTGATCTTAAGGCCAACCGGCGCCCTGAACTCGGGCAATCGTGCCCTCAGAATCCTGACCATCTCCTTGTACTCCCTCAGCCTCTCATGCTCTCCGCTGGCAACAGACATGAACGACAGGAAGAACGGCTCTGTACGAGCCTGCCACCTGCCGTCGTCGAGCAGGAACTCCAGTCCAGGACCACTCAGCCCCACGGCATTGAGTGCGATCTTCTGCTTGCGATCCATCCAAATGCACCGTGGGAACAGTTCCTTGGGGCAAATCCCGTCCTTCTTGAGCGGCATGTTGCCGTCACGAGCTTCGAGCGTTGTGGTCTTGGCTGTGAAAGTCATGCCCCTAAATGTGAGCAATGGCCCCATCACCTTGTGAAACCAGTATCCTTCTCCAAAGAACCCCTGCACACCAGAGGCTCCCTGAACGTGTCCAAAGTCGATTCCTCTGAGAATCATGCTGTCTCCTTGTGAATGAACGTTGGCTGTAGGTTACTTGGACGAGCTGATCCTGTCAATTGACAAAAACATCAATTTACACTATTATCGCTCTATGTTAACTAATGCAGAGACAAAACTTATTCGATCGTTAGCGACCAAAAAGGGCCGTGAGAATAGCGGCTTTTGTTTGGTTGAAGGTGAGAAGAATATTAAGGCTGCGCAGGATCACCTCGAGTTTCAGTTCACGCGTGAAGACACGCCTAGTTTTGACGAACTAGTGACCACTGAGACGCCCCAGAACGCCGCAGGAGTAGCCAAAGTGCCTGAGTGGACACTTGATGACGTTGAGTTAATGAAAACGATTGTGGTGCTTGATGGCATACAGGATCCTGGCAATGTTGGGAATATTTTGAGGCTATGCCTTGGCTTTGACGCAGGGCTCATTTTAGTCGAGTCTGCCGATCCTACCAGCTCGAAAGTAATCCGCGCATCAGCGGGCGCAATGTTTAACGTGCCGTGGGTTAAAGTAGGCCGTGACAATGCGACCATCCTTATCGACGAGCTCGATCGGCCAATCTACCGACTGGAAAATGTTAATGGATCAAAGGCAATCGATTCCATAACATTAAAAAAAGTAAAAATCATTATTGCAGGATCTGAGGGATCAGGAATTAAGTTAGATGTTAAAGCGCCTTCAGTTAGAATTAGCCACAGTAAAAAACTTGAATCGTTAAATGTAGCTGCAGCGTTGGCAATTGTGCTCAATGCGTGTTATCAAGCAGAATGATCATGATATAATAGCGGCATAAACTAAAAATTTTAGCCTATGTCGAAATCAACTTTAAAAAGCACGCCAAAGGACGTGTTTTCTTATTTATTAGCAATAATAACACTTTACATTGGGGCAATCAGTCTGCTAACGATTATTTTCCAAACTACAAACATAATGCTCCCTGACCCGCTTGAGTTTTATTACAGCGGAGCGCTTAGCCTGCTTAGAAGCGCAATGGCGGCGTTAATTGTTGGTTGGCCCGTATTTATTTTGATCTCCTGGATGATCGGAAAAGATATTTCGGCAAATCCTTTAAAAATCGAGATCCGCGTTCGTAAATGGCTCTTGTATTTCACTCTTTTTGTAGCATCAATAACGATTATTATTGACCTTATTACACTGATCAACAGCTTCCTGAGTGGCGAGCTAACCACCCGATTTGTGATTAAAGTATTTGCTGTATTGCTAGTGGCAACAGCTGTCTTTGGATATTATCTTTGGAGTTTGCGACGCGACTTGAGCGAAAAAACAAATGTTCCAAAACTTTGCGCCTGGGTATCGTCCATTTTAATGATTGGTAGTATTGTGGCAGGATTTTACTTTGTTGGAAGTCCGGCGCATCAGAGAAATGTTAGGTTTGACGAAGAAAGAATCAACGATTTACAAATGGTTGTAAACGAAGCTGTATATATTTGGTCAGAAAAAAATCAACTCCCTGCAACTCTAAGCGAAATGACTGATCCAATTTCAGGGTTCGCCGCTTCCTCCGATCCTGAAACCGGTGAGCCGTATGTTTACACAGTGCTTAGCGATCTTCAATTTGAAGTTTGCGCAACATTTGCAACTGAAAGCGTTGGCACTCAAGGAGTTGTTTGGGTAGAAACAATACCACGCAAGGTAGGATCCCCATTGTCCATGTTCCAGGACATCGACTGGCAGCATGGCATTGGAACAACATGTTTCATTCGCACAATCGATCCTGACTTGTACGACATTAACTAAGCGGCGAATTCTTAAATGCAGCGCCAGCGCCGGCAATTGTCCTGTACAATAAAAAAAATATCGCCCATTGTCATCGCGAGCGTAGCGAAACGATCTAGCGAGTAGATTGTTTTGTAGCAAGGCTCCTCGCAATGACAGTGAGCGATTTTTTTATTTCGACCGCGCTTTGGTAAACCTGTAAATCAAAATGCTTAGAACTGCCGCAAAGAAACACCAGACAGATACGAATGTCTGGCTGAAGATGAACCAGCTTACAATAGCGCTGATCAAAATCGCCATGCCAAACCACTGGATATATTTATCTGATGACATTAATGTGCCGGCTGTTACGACAAGCATGTAAGAAAGCCCGGCTGCAAGCGGATACGGTTTTGCAATTGCGTAATTTATGCTGTGATTAACAATGTTGATAGAGAACGGCTCTGTTATGAGAACGATCAGGAAATACAGAGAAACCAGCGCGCCAAAGGCTGTAATCAATTTTAGAATTTGTCTGTTTCGTTTGCGTTTTTCAAGCGAGCGCACAACGGCAGGGACTAGCGTGGGCCAGACAACCAAAGCGATTAGTAAAAAAATATAGCCATAGAACAGACTTGCATCGCTTGGATGAGGTGAAAGCCATTGAAGGCCCTCAGCGATTTGCTGTATGCCAAACAAAAATGAAACAAGCGCTAACACGCGCAGTTTCTTACTAGCTCTTTTTAGTGTTGCTCCGCTTGCACCAACAAGCGCGCATCCCAGAAGAAAACTACCCGGAGCAGAAAAGCACATGCAAACACTATACCACAGCCAGGGGCGTATATCTGAATGACTCCGTCGTGAATACCCCATATTGTGCATAACTATTTTGACCATCCGCGACACTAAGGATAAACTAAGCCCGCATCAAACTCCGGAGGCGAATATGTCAGCTCCTTTCAATCGCAATGGTGGGCTCACCCTTCTCCCTATGCCAGGCTTTGAACCACTGGCCGAACAGGTGAAGACGGAAGTGGAACTCAGGGGCAGAAGAGACGATGAAAAAGAAACGCCAGTCGATATTGTAACCCCTAAGTTTGGACTGCGCGCAAGCGGAGAACCTTTCCTACGGCTTGGTAAGAGCCATGTTGGAGAGCATGACTGTGTTGTGCTCACTAGCGGCCCTGGCACGTATGAGATGCTTGGGCAACTATATTTCTTGCTTAGCTATCTGGCAGGCAGACGTGCGGAGCGGATCTCGGTGGTAAGCGGATATTTTCCGCTTTCGAGGTCTGACAAAGACGAGGGCTCTACTGAATTCGCGCTTCCGCCACTCATTGTCAGGCTTATGATGAGTGCCGCAGATGGGAAGCTCGACCGCGTAATCGCAGTTGACCTGCATGCTCCACAGGTGGTTATGTCCGGCCGTCAAGGCATGATTACCGAAGTCTCGCTTGTGCGACGCATCGTTTTGAAAGCTATGACGGACGCTCTTGGGCTTGGATACAAAATCGTACTGGGCCGACCCGACGAAGGTGGGAAGAAGCGATACAAAAACCCGCTCAGCCGGATTTGTGGAGAGCTTAACATCAACCCGCCAATGGTGAACGGAGATAAAGAACGCGATGACAGTCGCAACTCGCGTGTAGCTGGCGTCTTTGGCGACGTTGACAAGGTTGAAGGTTCTGTGGTCATTGTGATCGACGATGAAGTTTCCACCGGCGGAACCATTGAGCACTTTGCGCAAAGCCTGAAGCGTGACTACGGAGCCGCACAGGTTTGGTGCGTTGCCACACATGGAGTACTGTGCGATGTGGCGCCCTCGCGATTCATGAATCCGCTCTGTGCAGTGAACCGCATGTATGTAACCGACACCATACCTGCGCATAACCGCCCCGCGCTTGATCCACTCATCAGCTCAGGAATACTACATGAAGTTCCATGGGCAAAAGATCTGGCCTGGATTGTCTATCGCCACCACTGGGGCATGGACATTCGCACTCTGAGGTAACGCTATACCTCAAAACTAAGACCGCCCGGCATTTCCGGGCGGTTTATTATTCAGGCTTGAATTCTTTAAACTTTGATTTCATCATGCCAATAACGTAACAGCTTAGTTCCTGCACGATCGGATCAAAATTATTGTACCGTAATCTTTTACAATTTTAATTGCTCCCATCAGCCAATTTTATAGCACTAAATAACCTCTAAGTCAATATATCACAAATTCCTGGTTG
The DNA here is from genome assembly GCA_043818555.1 of bacterium. GTDB lineage: Bacteria > Patescibacteriota > Patescibacteriia > UBA9934 > UBA9934 > JAUYIW01. Next base: position 21,876 of record JBDRFP010000006.1, read on the forward strand.
CGGTTGATCTTAAATCAAAAACTCAACAACTTTTCGATTCGGTGGTTTGCGAGCGCGTAAATAACTTCGCGGTTTTTGTGCTTTACTGCAATAAGCTTTGCTTCCCGAAGCGGCCGAAGTTGATGCGAAATTTTGGAAAGTGACGAGTCCAGAATTTCGGCAAGCTGTGAAACGCTCAGCCCTTCCGGGTGCTTCTTAAGTAGCGCAATCACCTTAAACCGGATCGGTCCGCAGACGGTTCGAAGCAGCCTCATATTGCGCATTACTTTCGCGCTTTTAACAAAAGCGCGAAGCTCCTTGGTTGGAATCTCCTTCATAAAAATATGGTTAGTTACTTAAATTTTACTGCCGTGCCGTAAACGAGTAGCTCGGCAGCGCCGGTCATAACTTGTGAAGTTGTGAATCGCAAACCAACGACCGCGTCAGCACCCATCGACTCTGCCTGCTCGATCAATCGGTGCAAAGCCTGCTCGCGAGCTTCATTCATAGCCTCAACATATTCTTTAATCTCACCGCCGACGATCGTCCTTAGCCCTGCAATAATATCCTTCCCAACGTGTTTAGCGCGAATTGTATTTCCCTTTGCAATCCCAAGAATCTCTTTAATCTCGCGTCCTGGAACCGTCTCTGTTGTTGTTAACATCATATGTTTTTTCTGATTTTTTATCTTTAATTCGTTCGATTATTAGAGCGGCTAAAATTATCGCAATACCGGCTACAAACCCGGTTATACCGATTCGAATTACCAACGGCACTTCAGAATCGCTAAGCAGCAAGGTCAAAAACTCATACAGGCCATAAACGCAAAGCGCCACCGCACTTGCGCCAAGGATCCAAAAGCCAATTGATTTCATATTATTTAGTTTTGATAAATTTTACAATGCTGCCAATGGTTCCGACAATGTAGGCGATCGGGCAGACTAGTAAACCAATAATGAAGAACCCGGCGCTGAGTATCCCCGCAATGTAGGAAACAGCGGGCAGATGTTCAGTGACTATCGCGAGCGCGTAGAACAGATTATGAAGTACAGCACCTATCAAAACACCGGCAGACGCGAAGCCTGTAACCAACAAATATCGTCGAGCTGGCTTAGGCAGCTTTGCGCGGAGCGTCAGGACTGTCAAAGCAACGCCGAGACCTGAGAATAGAACAAACGGGATCAGAAAGATCTCCGACCCGCTCAGCAATTCCCTAACCTGCGGTACGGCCATCTCGAGAATAATCAAAACGAAAGCGGCGATCAATAAGTAAAAGGTGGTATTTAAATATTTGTTCTTTTTAAATAGCATATGATATCAATGTAATTTTAAATAGTATATTCAGGAATATGATTAGGGCTTTAAAAATATCGAGTAACAAAGTGCAAATTTTATTAACAACCGGCGTCAGCCGTACTTTGTCATTGATAATATTGTCAGTTATATATCTTGTTGCTAACTGTTCTGAAACATATCCATCCGCATCTACGCGCAGCGCGTAAGTTCCGGCCGGAACAATAAAGCCAAACACACCCCGATCATCGATTTGTTGTGGGTTTGTTTGATTGAATTTCTCTGCTGGCCAAATCGTCAGGCCACCGTCCCCCTCAGTATAGAGCGTCACGCTTGCCCCGGCAACAGGCCACGCCCGCTTGCCATGAACCTCAAACACCTCTCCAAAAGACGCGACTTCCAAGGCAATTGTCTCACGCAACTCTGAGCCATTCACTAAAGGGACTTGGAGCTCGCCTTTAAAAGCGCCTGCGACCGACGGAGAAACAATTTCAACTTCGTATGCTCCACGCTCCTTTCTATATCGCAACATGTATTGTGAGCCGTTAAGTTCAAATGTTGGAATTAGAACCCCGGCAGGCAGTGCATTTGCGGCTAAGGATATTACAAACGCAGAATTTCTGAAAATATGCATTCCCTGATCCGGGTCATAGTAAAGACTCACAGTATTTACAGCTGCATTCGCAGATATGGCGCTGGCCGGGAATTCATATTCAATCGGTTCCGGCAGGCTCTCTTCTGCTTCTTCGGGAAATTCATCAGTAGGTCGGGCTATGATTTCGCTCGGTTCATCAAGCGCCTCATCGATCGGTTGAGACGGGGCCTCGACAGGCTCTTCAGACACTTCTTCTTGCGCGCCGGTCTCTGTATCTTCGGGTTTGACAATAACTTCAGGCTCAACAGCTTCCCTTTCTATTCTGGCCGATACAATCGCGCCCGAAGACGCGTTCCAGGAGCTGTCATAGCTAAAGGCTGTGTAAAAATAGTCAGTCCCCTGCTGAACGGCCGAGTCTAAAACTTGTTCTACGCTTCCTTCAAAGACAAGAACGCCTGTCCCTGGAATATGGCAGTAGCCACTAAAGCATTTTTCAATACGAACAACAAAAAAATCTTCCTCAACAGGATTTACCCACGAAAGCTGAATTGCACCATCCACCACAGTAGCTGTAAGCGCCCGCACATTTGATGGCGGAGAAGTATCTGGGGGTGGCATGGTTGTAACCTCTACCCAGTCTGTAACACTTTCGTTCCCTGAGTGGTCGATTTGAACTATTCGAAACTGATAGGTTGTACTGTCAGACAGCCCATCCAAAACCGTCTCATGTTTAACAAAATAAATTTCTTCGGCTTTTTCCAAAACATTATCTGAGCCGGCTTCAACATATTCGACTCTCCCTTTTGCGCTTTCGCTTGTTTTCCAGGTTAGCGTGATCGAGTGTGCGCTGATCTCTTCTATCTCCAAATCAAAAATTAACGGAGCGCTACGATCAAATACCCCGCCACCTGTGGCAGACGGCGCTTCCTCGCCCACTACTTCAGCGGTCGTGCCGACATCATCTGAATATACGAGATCCGTGATCGCCAAAAAACAGCAAGTAACTAACAAAACGCAAACATATGTTTTATGCATTTTCACACTAAAAACTACTAAATTTTTCCGTATCATCCTCTGTGGAACCGCATCGCTTCCCCGCCACTTACTCGATCTTCAGTAAATCTGTGTATTTATCTGCCTTACGCTTCTTCAAATATATAGCAATACAGACGCACATAGCTACCATCAGCAACACAGCAAAGACTAGCGCACCGCTTCCCAGACCAGCCCTTACAGTGATTGTTTTTGAATTTGATTTTATCCCCGCGTACTCAACATAACCTGTAAGAGAATATTTTCCTGTTGACTCAGGCTGAAAGAAGACCGAAAGCGTTTCTTCAGCCCCAATGCGCGTCCCTACCGTGTTGCTTTCCAAAACCTCAACTATTGAACCGTTTTTTGCAACTTCTACAATTAGCTTCGAGATAAGGTTTGATGCTCCTGTGTTTGTAAACAGTCCCTCAAGTTTTACCAACTCGCCAACGGAAGGATGCGCGTCACTTGCTGTAAACAACATAAGCTCGCCCTGATTCTCCAGCGTTCCCGTAGGAGCAACGTCAAAAATAACTTCCGTTTCATAAAGTAGCTCGTCGTTGTTATAAATTGTTATGGTTGCCCAGTACTGTTCGGATGAAAAGTCATTATTGAAAGGAACTACGAAATCCTCACGACTAAACGCGCGCGCAGGCTCGACTTTTGAAAAATCAGTTATTTCGGTTTCTGAAAGAAAAATTTCGTGATACTTATCCCAAAATTCAATAGCAATTTTTGTTGGCGCGGCCGCTACATTCCCAATATTATCGATTGTTACAATTAGCTGCATTGGCCATCCTTGTTCAAAAACAGGAATTTCAACGCTTTCCACCGAATAATCCAATAATTGTTCTCCTGTGACTTCAAGTGTAATTTGCGCTAGGGCATCTATGGATATTGCAACATCGTTGGTTCCGCCTGTCTCGTCTCCCGTATCGCCGGCGACAAACCTTACATTCCCGGTATATTCTCCATTTGCGGCATCCTCAGGTACTGCCACAATGATGGTTACGGGGAATTGTTGATCGCCTGATGGGATCGTGAATGTGTTTCCATGATTAGTCGATACCCAGTCGGCTATCTCTCCTTCCCCCTCAACTGTAAATGATATTTCCTCATTAGCATCGCCTCTGCTAAGAACGATTTCCCGTTCCACAATTGCGCCTCGAACCAAGTTTTCAATCGAAATTCTTGAAGGACTTATCCCAAGCCCGAGCGCATCGACATTTACTGGCAGGAATAACAATATCGATAAGATGAGCGCGCTAATGATGTTTTTCATAAGTATTTGCTTAGTTGTTCAGCCGAGTGATATTTAACCGGACACGGCCGTAAATGTATTCGTACCCGAGCATGAACCTCCGACTCCGGTTGCAGGCATGGTGAGCCCCCAAAATATATCGTCTGTTACGGCTACTCCCGTGCTTTGCGGGAGTGTAAGCGTAAGCGTTTCCGGCGAACCCGTAAGTGAATTCGCAAGAGAGGCGTATGTAACATCAGATGTATCATATTTCTGACTGACGGCATTAATGATACCAATAGTACAGGTCATTATTGTCCCGCTGATCTGCGCGTCGATTTCTTCGTTACCTGTGTTTGTTACAACTGTAGTTTGGTTTGTAACCCCGGTATTTCCACTCAGAGCCACCGATCCATACGCAATCGTACTCGTGACATTCAAAGCGGTTAATGTGTCCATCTCGATCACATCCGTATCGGCCGTTCCGTTTCCGGCCAGGTCAATCGGCGTAACTTCGCATGTCCAATCCGTAGCTTCGTAGGTTGAGCCTGCGTCAGTCGGGTCGGCATAGTATTGAATTAAATTTGTACAGGTGTATGTTGCTGTCAAGTCACTGCCTCCGCCCGTACAGCTGCCACCATCCACATTACACGGAATTGCGGAATAGCAATTATTACTATCTCCACTGCAACCCGATCCAGATCCAACATTTGTACGATAGAAAACTGCGCTCCCGGTTGTTATGTCCTCGCAGCCATTGTTGTCAGTGACTGTTGCCGTGCAGGTAACAGCAGTAGTGGTGTTTTCGGTCAGAGTCATGGATCCGGCTCCGGCATTCACAGAGGCGCTGGAAGCAATAGGGATGGCGTTTGTTACACTCACACTTGTTGAGGATGAATCTGCGTTTACACTTTGAATAACTACTCCTCCGATGCAAAAAATCGAAAAAATAGCTGTCAACATTCCTATACAAAAAGCTAATTCAGTACTCCAGTGGATCGGAGCATAACCTCCGTCCTTTTCGTGAAGCTGTCTGTACCATGCAAATTTTCTGCAAAACACACTATGGCACCTGTGGCTTGTGCCTTGGCGGATAAAGTCAAGAATGTTTTTCATAATACAAAAATCAATTAATGATATTCTATCATGTATACACAACGATGCAAAAAAACCCCGAACCTAGTGCGGTTCAGGGGCGTGATCGCCTTGGCGATCATAGGACTGCTAACCGATCTCGACTACACAGCCCTTGTGGATGTAGACTGTCTGATGGGCGTGGATCGCCAACGAATACGGGTTCAGAACTTTTTTGCGCTCCTTGTCTTCAAGCTGCACTGTTGAAGCCACAGAGCCACTGGCGATCACGGTGGCGCGAAACACTGCGCACTCTCCTTTTCCTGCATGGCCACTGCGCCAGTAATCGCGCACATTCTCCAAGCTCCAAACTTCTCGGTCATGTAACTCGGCAAAGGCACGCGTGGCCTTGAATGCATTTGGAAAACAGAACTTGAGCCGTTTGCGCTGTGGATCTTGCCCCTTGTGCAAGCACTCCCTCATCTCGGCATAATGTTCATACCGGATTATCCCAAGTACCACTTTGTCGACCGCGCACGGCCAGGCGTAGCGCAGGAACAATTGCTCTCCAGTCATTTTTGCCTCCTGTAAAGATCGGATTTGATCTTAACACAAGACGCACATTGCGCCAAACAATCATTTAACCCCCATTAAACCTTCAGGGTTTAACCCTGAAGGTTGGATCATGAGATATTCGGTGAAATTGACCTAGCTTCAGCGAAATACTTTCAAAATCCTTGATCCTTAACCTTCAGGGTTAAACGCCCGGGGTTAAATGAAGACATTATTCGAGACATGGGTCTAACTTTGGAATATTTTCATAAATTAACACGCCTTTAACCTTCAGGGTTAAACCCTGAAGGTTGGATGTGATACCATTAATGGTATGAACAGCATCCTCAAATGCAGTAAATACGCTTTTGGGCCGAATAGGCTTCATTACTGTGGGCCGGACGCCAACAATGAAATTTTGGCATATATCGATTCTGGAGCAACCGACCCTGGGCTTGGAATAATGCTTGAGAAATTTCAGACCCTGTATCCTTACTTGGAACTGATCGCGCGCGCTAACAACATTGCCGATCCGTTTGACGATCGCGTTGTTAATGCCTACTGGCTTGGGAATAGCCTGCTCGATGCGGTCGACCGTCAGCGCATGTACAGCCACTTACTCGATGTGACCAAGTCGAAAGATAAAATGGGCGCAAAGCCGTTTGAGTACGTGGTCGATAAAATTCGCACCAGAGCAGTGCCACATCACTCATTCCATGTTTTCAACATTTGGAAACGAACTGGCTTTAACGAGGCCGAGCATACGATTGAATCGATGGACCTTTGCCGGATTAGCGCGGGAAAAGTTATAGAGCTGTCCGGGCCGTTCGTGAAAATCGAGACCGATGAACTTAAGCTCGTTGACGGCAAACTGGCGCTCGTGCCAGCTCAAAAACAAATCAGCCGTCCATTTGAAGTAGACATCAAGCTTGAAGAACTCAAAGTCGGCGACCTGGTATCGGCGCATTGGAAAATGATCTGCGAGCCGATTACCGAGCGTCAAAAGGTTGACCTGACTCACTACACTAATCTGAGTCTAGCGCTCGCCAACACAACGCTATGACGAATAACGAAAGATCCTTCGCTAAGCAACAAACGACCGCTCAGGATGACAGTGGTGGGAGAGTTATATTTGTCTTTGGAAATCCGGACGTGGAGATTGATTCACTTCCACTCAAAATCTTGCCCGAGCTCAAAACTGCGTTGCCCAACATCAAGTTTGAAGTTCACGACCCTAACGAAGAATGGGACATCCCAGATGATTTTATTGTTATCGATACTGTGCTCGGCATTGACGATGTTACGGTTTTTGACGATCTTGAAGCCTTTGCTGCCGCACCGCGAGTATCGCTTCACGATTTTGACGCGCTCGCAAATCTTCGACTAATGCAAAAGCTTGGCAAACTAAACAAAATAAAAATCATCGGAATCCCACCGATGATTTCAAAAGAAGTAGCTATGAAGAAAATCGTAACACTCTTTTTAACTTTCTGAGGAGTCTGCGACGAAGAATCCAGCTAACGCGTATGGGCCCAAGCACTACGCTAGATTTTTCACTAACGTAAAACCATCGTTCAGGAAGTTGACAGCGTCCCTAAACCCACTTCACCTTCAAAAAGTGCGTCGCGCAACTTGTGCACGGGTCATAAGCGCGGATCAGTTTCTCGATCTCCAACGGAATGTCCTTCTTGTCCATGGTCGGCAACAAACTCTCAACATACTTAAAAATGCTTTCCTCAATGTTAATCTGGTTCTGTCCGGTCGGCACAACAATCTCCCCTTCTTTCACAATACCTTTCCCATCAATCTCGATCTTGTGGTACAACAGCCCCCGCGGCGCCTCGATCACGGCCACACCAACCCCTGGGGTTGGCTTTTTGTTTATGATTGACTCTTTTTTGATCTTGTTCGATTTCATCAACTCCAGCGCATGATCAACTGAGTGCAAAATCTCAATCGCCTGCGCCAGGTTGTTGTCAAAAATATCAGTTGACGGAAAACGGTTGAGCAACTTACCAAGCGACTTCTTAGTGCTCGCATGAAGTAAATCCTTGCTGACATTTATTCTGGCAAGCGCGCCAACCATGTAACTCTCTCCCTCGTGCTTGTAGGCAGAGCCCATTGAATACGGCAACACAACATGCTCCAAATGCTCGCGTAAATCAGCCTCAGCGATCTTCTCACCTGCGCTACCTACAACCTCGCCCTCTAAAAATCCGTAATGATCCTTGCTCACCAGCCCCATGTAATTGGTTTTCCAGTCAAAATGAAACGGCGCTTCCTCGTAAATCTTTATGAGCCGAAGCACGGCTGGCCTAATCAATTCAAGCTTTTTAATCGCTTCGTTTACTTCTTTTTGAGTTGGAAAATGTAAAAACCCGCCAATTGTAGGATGTTGAGCATGAACAGCTCGACCAGAAATAATCGTAGCCAAATAATTCCCCGCTGCCTTAATTTCAAACGCATCATGCAAAAGCTGATGCTCCTCTTTGTCATTCTCGTCAAAATCCAAAAACGAATCTTTGCCGTACAGGTCTGGCATTACAAACAAGTACAAATGCAAAGCGTGGTCGCGGATGTTCAAGCCGTACATTGTTAAATGCCGAAGCATCATAGTCTGCGCTGACGGTTCGATGCCGAGCGCGCGTTCGCTAGCTTCAATGCTACACATTAAATGAGCGCTGGAACAAGTGCCGCAAATCCGCGCAAGTAGTTGCGGTATTGCCGCAAGCGGTTTGCCCTTGATTGCGTTAGTGAAAAATCGTTTATTCTCCGGCAGCATGAATTTTACATCCTTAACCTTTCCGTTACGAACTTTAAGATCGAGCGCGCAGGAGCCTTCAACTTTAGCGATTCCGTCAAGTGATAAATCAAAAGTCTGATGCATATTGCAATTAATTACCAATTCACAAGTAGCCAACCCCCAATGAATCCTCAATTCCCAATCTCCAATTGGTCATTGTGCATTGGATACTTATTGGCCATTGGTTACTTGGTCATTGGGTATTTTTTTATGTTATTTTTTGAATTCATTTACCAGATCACTAACGACTCTTAGAAAGATGATCGGATCCATTGGACAGCCCGGCACTTCGGCATCGACCTTAACAACATCGCTAACTTTCAAAACTTCATCGAGTGCCTTGAACCGCGCAAGCAAAAATTCAATCTCTTGCTTTTCCTCGTCGCTAAATCGGTTCCGCTGGTTTGCCGGCGCGCCAACAACTGCGCACGCGCCAACAGCAACCAATTTTTTGGACATCTTCCGAATCTTCATTACCTCAGTTTTCTGCTCCTTGGTCGTAATAGCCCCTTCAATAAACACAATGTCAAACTTATCAAACTTGTTTTCTTTTTGCAGAACCTCAACATGCCGAAAATCGAAAATCTCCTTCCACTCTTTCCAATGGTCGTTCAAAAGTTCAGTGAATACAATCGTGCTGTCATTGCAACAGGCGTAAGAAAACCACCCGATGCTAATTTTTTTATTTGGCATGTAGTAGAGTATTAATATCAAATTTTGAGTCTGCGAGATTATCAATCTGGTCTGAAACATCGATATTATCTTCAATGAGTTTCCTAATCGTGGTCATCTCCGGAGTCATATTGATTAGCGTTGCGCCAACAAGTTCGCCACCCTTAATTATCAGCCTGGCGTATCTCCCTTCCTCGGCCGATCCTCGTGTAATTGTCTCGCGATCGTCAGCAACGCGAACATTGCCAACAAAAGTAACACTCAGTCCAAATCCCTGCGAGGTGTAGAACGACACAAATTTGAACTCCTCATTTTTACCAGCCATGTTCAACCCCGCAACCCTGCCTTGCTCCTGAGCGTTGGCCCAGTTGGCCATAATCACAACATCGCCCAAAATATTATCTCGATACTCTGCCACGTCCCCTGCAATCCACACGTCATCGACGTTTGATTTGAGGTACTCGTCTGCAATGATTCCATGGTCGACTTCAAGCCCGGCCTGTGCAATCATATTCAACTCGCACTTCACTCCAATTCCTGCAACAATCATGTCGCAATCAACGCTCGTTCCGTCTTTCAGCTCAACTCCACTCACCCTGGCGTCGCCTATAACTTTTTCAACCTCAGACTTGCGCATAATTTTCACACCGGCCTTTTCCATCTCCGCCTCAACCATTTTGCCGCCTACTTCATCAAGAATTGGTTCCCAGAAATAATCTTCCAAAATGATGTTTGTAACATCGATGTTTGCTTTTCGTAGCAGGTCTGCCACTTCAAAGCTAATAAACCCACCGCCAATTGTGACAGCTTGCTTGGCCGACTTAGTGTCAGCAATCAGCGCCCTGGCTTCGTCGAGCGTACGCATGTAATGCACGCCTTTCTTGTCCGCGCCCTCAACCGGCCATCGCCGCGCGCAAGCGCCTGTGGCGATTAAAAGCTTGCCATAGCCGATTTCATCGTCGCTAACCTTAACGATCTTAGCCTTTGTGTCGATCGATGTAACTTCGCTCTCACCGATCAAATCGATCCTGTTATCAGGATACCAGCATTCATCCTTCATAAAGATCTTGCCCTCATCGACCTTGCCTAGGAAATAGGGCGCTTTCGATAACATAATTCTCGAATGCAACAGATACGGCTCGCGCTCAACGATCGCGATCGTTCCGTCAGTATCATTCACGCGAATAGTAGCGGCCGCAGTAGTCCCTGCAATCCCCCCTCCAATAATCAAATAATCGTAACTTTTCATATGGATCATTTTATAACACATCGCTCGATAGTGGAAGTATTAACTACTCATAAATATCTTTTCTATGCCCAATCTTCAAAACAATCAACACGATTAGTCTACCGCCCTTCTCCTTCCTAACTATTGCTCGATAATCACCGATTCGTAATCGATGCAGCCCTTTAAGGCTCCCGGACAGAGCTTTTAGTTGCCTAGATAAACTGCTGCTTATGCAAAGCTCATCGAGCTTAAGTATAATCCATTTTCTAATGACAACATTAAAACTCGCAAGGTCTTTGCGGGCTCTTTCGGTGTAGAGAAGCTCTACACGCATATTAGCTGATCCCAAACGTTTCCTTTATCTGCTCATGCGTGTACAAGCGTCCAGCCTGAACGTCGTCAAGCGCCTCTTGAATGTTGGACAAAAACTTCCCCATTTGAGCATCACCTTTGCCAATCGGACGCAATTCAAAAATTGGCTCATTTTTTCGCAAGATGATAAGTCTCTCATTTTTCCTACGGGCTCTGTTGGCCAGTTTGGACATATTTTGCCTAAATTCTTTAACGCCAACGAATCGTGTGGTCATAAATCGATGTTTAGTGTACCTTAAGTGTACACCAAGAATTTAGGCCGGTCAACCCGCAACTGTTGACGAAATCGCAATTCAATGCTACGCTTGCAGTACGCTTAACCACAAACAATCCAAAGGGAGAAATAGTAAAATCCAGAAATATCTGGCGGAATCGTACCTTTTCTGATCGTACTTGCGATCACAGCCCAATGCAACCGAGTGGACCTCGGCAAAGACCATCGCGAAGCATGCGCGCCGCCCCCTAGCGATTGTTTCCAGTGAGCGCTCATCAAAAATAGCGTCAACTGCCACTCAAACTATCGAACCAACCGGTAAAGGAGCAAGCATGAAAATCAAACCATACACGCCATCAGAGCTTATGCTCGACGGAGTATTTCTGAACCAAAGCCCGCCGCCAAACATGTTGGTCATTGAAAAATCTGACCTCCCCGAAGACGGCGAAGGTGTCCAGCCACTTGCCGCAAGCGCATTTGTAAAAGGTTGTAACCACGGCTGCGAGTTCAATCTAGGCGGCCAGTTGATGATCGTCTACACGATTATTGACCCCACTATCGAGGAAGGCGCCCGGTTCGATGTCCAGATATCGGGCCCAACAACCCTACGGCGCCACATTTACGAAGTTGTGACGCGTATGACCAGAGCCAAAACTCGGTCATAAACAAACTACCCCGCAACGGTCGCTCGACCGTGTGGGGTGTTTTTATTAAAAACCGACATATAATTTTGTCATTCTGAGGCTTATGCCGAAGAATCTTTCGTAACACGCAAGATCCTTCGTCGCCAAGTAACCAAGCTCCTCAGGATGACAATTTATTGACCGGGCTTATTCTTCCTGATGAATTGGCGTGTTGGGGTCGTGCTCGTGTTCTTCTGACTCTGGCACCAAGTAGAAGATCACGCCGAGTATTGTAATTATAATTATTGCGACAACAATTTTATCAGCCAGAGTCTTTGGCATTAGCTTTCCAACCTGCTCCCTAAATTTGTGAACTTTCGGCTTTTTGATGACCAGCCTTCCTAGCTTCATCTCTTCAGCTGTCCGTTCTTTGCAACGCTCGATCTCAATTGTTACATGCTGAATGTCGTTCTTTGCAATAACATCTTTGATTTTATTTTTGATTGTAAATATCTGCTCGCCTTTAATGGTGTCCTCGACGACGACATGCGTGGACATAACATTGTTGACCCCATCGAGCGACCAAATATTCGTATCGCACATAGCTTTTACGCCCTTAATGCGCATGACTGACTTTTGAATCTGGTCGATCTTAACTTCTGGAGGAACGCCTTGGAGAAAAATCTTAAGCGTTTCTTTAAGACTTCTGAAGACCTTCCACAAGATGTAGACGGTTATAAGCGCCGATAGTAGCGGATCGATAACGTGTAAGTCCTTAATCGAGATCAACAAGCCGGCGATGAGAACAGCAATCCAGCCAAATACATCTTCGAGTAAATGCAAACTCACCGTTTTCTCATTTAACGACTTTCCTTTTCTTAAACGATACGCTGCAATGGCGTGTACTGAAATTCCAAATACGGCCAAAATAATCATTCCCTCTCCGCTTGAGTGGTGCGGGTGCAAAAGCCGCGGGATAACTTCGGACAGAATGAACAGGCCGCCAACTAGGAGCACAATCGAGTTGATGAGCGCTGCTAGAAGTGAGAATCGCCTGTAGCCAAACGAGAACCTAGCATCCTTACCTTTTTTAGCCACACGCTCCAAATACCAGGAAATCGCAAGAGACAGCGTGTCGCCAAAGTCATGCAGGGCGTCGGACAAAATCGCAAAACTACCGGTGATTAGCCCGCCGATTATTTCGACAACGATAAAAAACAAGTTCAAAAAGAACGCAGAAGCAATATTCCGCTCACCTGTGTGATCGTGTCCGTGACCCTCCGACATACCCGGTAGTACAACTTCGAATGATGCCAACTGTAGGCGCAGGCATCAAGTTGTAGAGTAAACATGGTTTAATCGAATTGGTAATTATCTGCTCGGCACTATCAACTCCTCAATATCGAAGTTGTACTACCGGGCATAGTTGGTTTCATTATACCAGAAAAACAAAAAAGACCGAGCCTAGCCCGGTCATTTTAAAAATTATTCAAGGCAACTCTTGGCTTTCAGCACGTCGGTAAGGCTTGGTGAGCTGCCTGACAAAATTGCATTTACTCGATCGCTACCAAGCGCTTCAACCGCACACGCTTGCTGTTCGGCCGTAATTTCGGTCGGAATGTCTGCCGGGTCGATTCCGATCGACTGCAACATTGATTCCTGCTCGTCAGTTAAATACGGGTGATCATAATCGCTGTATTCTGCTGTGCCAATCAATGACGAGCCAATATTCATTACACTAACATCAAACGGCCACATAATTACCAACATAATTATTAACACGATAATTAACCCCATTATTGCCGCAGCAATAATCCCAATTACCGTAAAGAAATTTTTTATAAAACTTGCAGGCCTTTCTTGTTTATCGTTTGGCATAATTAAGCATGTTAGTTTATCTAATTTTGGCCGCCTACAAATGAGCCACGCCCTTCTGTCCACGATCACCGATTGCGATTCTATCGGTTGTCTGTTTGGCAAAATGAACCATCATCATAATTCCGGCTATGTAGAGGATGCTGCTCGCAAATTGGTGGGATGTAAAGACTTTGGTGATAAATACGGCTGATAGCACATTTGTTATCAGAGTAGCGGGCACGATTAGCGTTGCGACATAGGTTGCGGGCGCGTACTTGAGAGCAGTGTACCAGGAAAGCACATAGCCGAGAAGTAGCACGCTTGCGAGTAAGATCCAGCCCCATTGTGCGGTTCCGAGTCCGGACAGTAGGCCGATGTTGCCTTGCCAGGTTACAATGCCGATTAAAATAATCGAGCCGATTACCATCCTTGCCGACGCAACCGTTAAGCTAGACAAGTCTTTGAGAGCGACTTTAGCGATAATGTTCTCAACCGCCCACAAGATCGTCGCCCCAAGTATCATCAGCTCGCCAATACCAAATTGGAAGCCTTGAAAGCCGCCGATGAACAAGTTTGCAGCAAATATCGCTGCGATTCCAAGCCACTGCCAACTAGCAATGCGCTCCTTCAGAATCGGTAGCGCGATGATCAGCACCCAAATAAACAGCGTCTTGTGGATCATTGCTGCGTTGATTGCGCTCGTGTGTGCAAGCCCTGAGAAGAACAAGACAAACGGTATCGATCCGCCGACCACGCCAATCGCGACGAGCTTCAGCGCCTGACTTTTCGTCAGCTTTCTGATCTCCGGCCACTTCTTAAACATCAAAACTATGCCAATCATCAGCATGGCGACAATCGCGTTTTTCAAAGTCGTAAAAACGACCGGATCGCCAACTCCGGCTGAAACGATCTTTGTTAAGAAAACATTCGTACCTGAAATCACAGCTGTCCCAAACGCAAGTAGCGTAGCGTAGCGTAAAGTATTTTTCATAACTACCTCACTAACTGATAAGTGTCAGGCTGTTTCTCTACATGCTCAATTCTGAATTTGACCCTGCCGATTACCTGGCCACGCTCAGTTTCAATATTAACACGCCAGCGGCCTGGAATGGTAAAAGTTTTCATCGAGAACCCCCTGTAACCTTCTTCGCGCCCGCCTGTCAATTTAAACGAACTTTTCGTGTAGCTGACCCACCTGTGCTCGCCGGGATCAAAATATTGCCAGTCGTGGACAATGGTGGCATTAAGGTCAGTGGGCGCAAAAATCGCTGAGTAAACATAAATGCTATCGCCTTCAACAACATGGGTAGTTTCGCCCGGGATTATTTGAGCCAGAACAGAATACCGCTCAGCCGAAAGTATGTAGCCATCTCCTGAACGCTCAACGCCATGGTACACGCCGGCCTCTCGAATCGACAAAGGGATCGGCGGGATCAAATTCAAAAAGTAGAGTGCGTTCATGGTGAGGAATATTGCGATTACAACCGTGGCGATTCTTGACTGCCGTGATTCAACTTCAACCAATAATCGCGATAGCAGTTTTACAAACAAATAAATTACTGCCAAACTCGCAAACCCACTTGCTACAAACACCCAGGCACTGATGGAGTTAAATAAATACGGCATTACGAGCGACAGATAAGAGAAAAGAATGAAGTAATAAACTCCGATTTGGACAACCGGACGCAGATAATATTCGCGCAGTACTTCGTTCGACATCATGAGAGCGGCGATAATGATGAGGAACGGCCAGGAGGCGCTGAGAGCGCCGCTGAACCAGTAGAAGATGAGCGATGCGCTAAGGAGCGCGCCGAATGTGAACTGTACTGCAAGAGGGGCTGCTAGGCGGAGATAGCGGATGGCTGATTGTCGGTCGATTCGTGCTGAATCATAAAAGTTAATAAACGCAATAGTTGCTCCGGCTATGACAATGTAGATAGCAAGAAGAATGAACGCCGAACTGACCTTGATTGTTCTGAATGTAATAAAATCGACCGTAACACCAACAAGAAGCATCCCAGGAATCAAAAATCTCTCATACTGTTTGTACAAGATTTTCATTTGTCTAAAACGAATTCGCCTAACCTCCTGTTTGTGGATCATGGCAATATAATACCAGCTCGCGCACGATTATTCAAAAAACCCGAGGCGTTAACCTCGGGTGTAGTCTCGCTAGCTACTTGCCAGCTCGATCTGGTAGGTAGCCACGGGGACGGAGCCACATGTTGGTGACCACTGCATGGTTCAAGTAGCCGAATGCGAAGCCGAACGCTGCGCCAACGGCCGGGTAGCCGCAGAAGTAGCCGATTGTAGTGCCGATCATACTGTCCACGCAGCACAGGCGAAGCTCTGTAGAGTGCACGCGCGCAAACACTTCCCACAGAAAACGGGCAGCGAACTCGCCAATGAAGAAGATCGCCTTTCGTATGTTCGTGACCACCCAGATCTTTGCTTTAGCCACACAGTAGAGGCCAGTCGCGATTCCGATCGGCGCCCAGAAGCAGAGCACGACCAGCGGCGAGGCAAAGAAGAGGGCTCTGCAGGATCGCCTAATGGTCCACGGCTCCTGTTCTATTTTGCCGAGCGTCAGGTTGCAAATCGTGTATATCATACCGAATGCAACATAGAGTGTCAGGCAAAGCTGTGAACCAAGTGCGGCCTCATGCCATGAAACGGTACCGATGAGGGCCATGATAGTAAATGCTATCGATATCCAAGCGACACACAGGAGCAGTATCGTCCATGACCACACTACTTCACGCCAGTAGTACTCGTGCAGGCGCAAGGCGCGGGCGCGTTCGATCCAGTCGCGCACGACCGGCATCGCAGCGCTGGTCGCCCTCCACGCTCGCGGGATCGCGGCGAGGATGTCGCGCCAGGCGTACACTACGGCGCCGACGACTCCTCCGACCAGCGCGCCGACCCACCAGAACCACACCGACATCTCGAGCGCCACGAACGCGCCTATCCAAGCGCCACAGCCACAAGCCATGGCGACCTGTGGCGACTTCTTGTCCTTCATACTTCCTCCCTTTTGTAAGGTTCTAGTTGTAAATCGACACTATCACGATCACCTTCGCCAGTCAACCAAACCAAAAACGACCCACGCGAGCGAGTCGTTTTTATTGCTCCACTAGCTACCAGCTTTAACTGGTAGTGTGCCTATTTCAGCGCGACATTGTAGATGATGCGAAGATTGATGTACGCGCGCGTCCTTGGCCCAACAAGCCAATAGCCCCGGTCGTCCGCAATCGAACACGCGATGCCACTCAAACATTGCAGTCTGGCAATTGCGTTTGAAGTCAGCTCTCCGTAATATCCTGTAACTCTTGCCTCAGGATACAGATCCGGATATTCAGACAATAATTTCTGCAACATTCGAACATCTGCGCCTGCTGTGCCGATAATTAACGGCCTGGTGATAACATCGGATCCAAACGAAGACGGAGGCGATAATATGAATCGATTAAGAATTGCCCGCGTTAAAGGCCCTGTTTTGCCGTACCCGTCTAAATTCGCAAGGTCGCCGCAACGGAAACCAAACGCGCATTGGAATCTTTTCACTGCAGCCAAAGTAAGCGGTCCATAGTAGCCCGTAACAAGCCCTTCAGGGTAAATCGACGGGTTTTTTGCAAGCATCTCCTGCAAACGCGCAACATCTGGGTCCTTCATCCCGAAATATAGATCTTTTTCAAACAGGAAAATATTTGAGGGCGCAGACGGAACGACTACTTCCGGGATTTCCGAAGGACGATCGATCAGCCCTTGGATCTCTTCCAAATCTACAGGAACTTCAAGAACCTCAACTATCTCATCTTCAGGAATCAATATTTCCTCCACCGTTGCGCCTTCCGGCCGGACCACTACCGCGCCTGACGAAGGAGTGGCCGCAAATGAAACAATGCTCGATCCTGAGGAGAGAGTTCGCAGGACAACCATGACAGGTTCGCTGAATTGCATTGAAGTATCATACGCGTACAAGCTGTAATAATATTTTGTGCTTGGGACAAGACCCGTATCAATAAACTCGTTCCCAATTTGGTCAAATCTAATCTCTCCATCAATTGGCGAGGTTGGGAAATAGAATTGATTTCTAACGATTCTAATGCCGGCAAGGTCTGGATCGGTAGGAGAGGTCCAGTGCAATGTTACCTGTCTTTTTCCGGCAATTGCTATCAAATCTGCAACAGGACCCGGGTATGCATTTTCAACTATGTCTGTGGGTGTCTTTGCAAAAAGAATGTTAGACAGCTCAGATTCGTTATTTTGTTCATCAATTGACCTGATTGCGAAATAATAATTTGCAGAAGGAGTAAGTTCTGTAATTGTGATTTGTTCCTGCATACCTGATTGAGAAGGAACCGTCATAGTTGTTACCGGCGTGGCCTGAGAAAAGTTTGAACTACTAATTGGAGATGAAGAGTATCTGATGTCATAAGCGAATGCGGCGCCCATGGATCCGTCGTCTCCGGGAGCCGTCCAGCCGATAATCGCAACCGTCGGCGCAATATCAACAAGGTGCAAGTCTGAAATTTGGCTTGGAGGCGTTGTGTCAACAACGGGCGAAGCCGGAGTTGAGAAAATGCCATCTTCTGTGAAGGAAGCGTTGCCGGCCGCATCTGATGAGATAATTCGATAATGGTAAGTTGTGCCGGCAGATAACTGGTCGAGGAGAATGGCGTGCTCTGTTTCCAGTTGCCCGCTTACAGGCGAAGTGGATCCATACGAGGAAGTGAACCCGTATTCCACCTGCGCCGTTGCTGGCTCATCTGTATTCCATGAAATAAGAATCGAACCGTCAGGCTGTAGAGCAACAGTTATGCCTGAAATCTCCGGGAATGTTAAATCAACACTTAGCGTAGAAATTTCAAGCTGGTTGGATGGGCCGGACTCATTTCCGCTAGGATCAACCGCTGTTACCGTAAATACGAATGTCTCCCCTGGGATAACTCCTAGGTCAACAAATGAAGGAATTTGCGTAATTCCGGCCAATGCTCCATCTCGATATACCCTATACCCTGAAATCGCAATATTGTCAGTTGATGGCTCCCAAATTAGACTTACGCTTTCAGAGCCGACGGATTCAGCGCTCAAGCCGGTCGGATTCGTAGGAGGCTCGGTGTCGATCAACACGGCCACGGAAAACGATAAGACAACCTCATCTGAAATGTTTCCGCTTTGATCCTGGCATCTGATGAAATAAGTGTAGGTCTGCCCGTCGCTTAGCCCTGTCAGGGAATAGTAGTGCTGGATTTCGTCAGTAACCGACAATGGTAGGCTCATTGATGCAAAAGCTTTGCCTGATGTCAGATCAGCGCGGCAAGACGCTGGTTCGTTGGTTGTCAGTTGCAACAAAGTAGAGCTTGTTCCCGAAGGCAAAAGGCCACTAGGAAGAAGATTATACATGTTCGGCGGGCTCGTGTCCGGGATTATGTGCGGGAGAGTGGTAATGCTAAGCACGCTGGACAGCGTCGACTCGTTCCCTGATGCATCTACCGCAGACACCTGGAATGCGTACTCGGTGTCCGGAGTAAGCGCGACCGCTGTGTACGACTGGCCGGTAGTTAGCGCTATGGGACTCCCGTTTAAGTAAATCAGGAAATGATCTATGTCGTCAGAAGGCGGAGTTGTGCTCCAGGCAAAAGAAACTTCCGTTTTTGAGACATTTACACTAATTAGCTGGTTTGGCTGTCCTGGAGGAGTAGTGTCCGGCTCGACTTCAAAAGGCGTTGTTACTACATACGGGGAAGAAAGACTGCTCTCATTTCCTGAGTTATCAAGCGCCGACACCTGAAGGATGTAAGTCGTATTTTCTTGCAGGCCGTCAATAGTGCCGTTAGTGTTACTTCTGCTTAAAACATGAATTCCATTCGCGTAAATTTTGTATTCAGAAACTGTGCCTTCGGCGTCAATCGATTCTGTCCAGGACAGCTGAATTGTTTCAAAAGAAGACGCTGATGCATTTAATATCATCGGAGTGGTTGGCGGAGATGTGTCAGACGATAAGGACGGCAATGTTGAAATAACAAGAGGATCCGAAAGAGCTGACTCGTTTCCATTGTTGTCAACTGCCCTGATGCGAATAGTATATTCGGTCTCCGGAATAAGACCGGTTATTGTGTAGCTCTGAAATGTTGCCTGCGCCGTTGGTATGCCGTTCAGGTACACAATGTAATGCGAAACCCCGCTTGCGTCAGATGAAGCGTCCCAGGTAAGGTTAAGCGATGAGGATTCAATATTTGAAGCCTGAAGATTTGATGGGGTTGTAGGCGGCGTGGTGTCCGGGGGCACAATGACTTCTGTTGTTACAGATAATGGATCGGATCGCAACGATTCGTTTCCGGATTCATCAAATGCAGACACGCTAAATTGGTATGTTGTGTTATCTGAAAGACCCGTAATCGTGATCGAGGTGTCTGTTGTGGTATAGGCGTGCAGTCCGTCCTGAAAGACTTTGTATGTTACGCTTGACTCGTTATCGGTAGATGCGGTCCAGCTTAAATCAACAGAGTCGGTTCCAATCGACCCCGCAATAAGGCCGCTCGGAATTGTTGGCGGAATAGAATCAACTGGAATACTTTCAATTGAAAAGGAGATGATTGAATCAATCGTGTTAATGTTCCCTGCTTGGTCTGAGCATTTCACATAATAGCTGTAGGTGTTGCCATCGGTAAGATTTACAACGGTTGTGCTGTGCGATAGCCCTCCGGTGGAAGTGAACAGCGTCATGGAGCTAAACGCGCTGCCAGACTGTTCAGAGTACCGGCAGGTTGCGTTTTCATCAGTATTCAGTGAAATGGCCGTTTGCACCGTTCCGGCCAGTATTGTGCCTGACGGAAGCAAGTTTGATCTTAGTGGCGGCGTTGTATCCGATGACGAAGGGATCCCGTTCAGCGCAAGAGAAATCATTGCCCAAGGCCGGTCGACAGCCCATGTCCAGGTAAAGCCCGCGTCCGGCGCTCCGGCACGATACGCGCTCGCTCCGACAACTCGCGTTCCGTTTACTATATGCGCGTCTGCCATCCAAGCCACTGTTTGGTTAGGGTCGGAAATCAACGGAAGTGCAGTGTTGCTTCGTCGCCTTGCGATGAGGTTTATAAGCAACTGATCCGAAGAACCAGGGACTGCCATGGAAGCGATTGTGCTGTCGCCACTCGCAATAAGCGGTTGAGAAAACGGATTTTGATAATTAATGCCGGAATATGTTGTAGCTCCGGCAACAAAACGCGTTGGATTTTTCAGATTTACCGTTACCGGGTATGTTCCGGCCGGAGGGTTTAAAAGATACCACATTGAAGCGCGGGTTTGGCTACCGGAATTTGCAGCCGCGATTCGTGTAAGCGGAATGTTGTTAAATGTTACGCTTAATGCCGGCTGATTCCCAACCATGCTCACGCCAACAATAAGAATAGGATCCGCTCCGGAGCTCGTATGGTTAAAGGTGATAGTTTTACTCGCGGCCTGCCCTGTGGTTCCCGTTGATGACTGGCCTGCAGAAACAGTGGCGCTCGCGACCTGCGCGCAGGAAAAAAGAATGGTTAATGATATCGCCAGCAATGCCGCTACCGCCACAGGAAAAATAAAATACTTGAATCTTAAGTTCCTTGCTTGAAAAGTTTTCATAAAACCGGCTTAATGCCGCGCTTGAGTTAATCAAAATTTGGGCTTGCGTAAATTTTACCATGTTAACAATTGTACTGAAAGAATATTTGACAAAGAAATCCAAAAACCAAAGTCTCGGACATGGCACTGATGCGCAGCTACGGATTGACAAATCCTGTCGAATACACTATTGTGGACGCAATATGCCACGACAAGAACTTGAACAACACGATTTCTACGGGTTAGGAATCGCGCCGGGGTTACTCAAGCGCATCAAAGCGCTTGGTTTTATTCACCCGACTCCTATTCAATTAAAGGCAATCCCGATCGCCTCGTCAGGCGAAGATGTTGTTGGTATTGCGCAAACAGGCTCAGGAAAAACGCTGGCATTTGCAATTCCAATGCTTCAGCACATTTCCAAGACAAACACCACCGGGCTTGTGCTGTTACCGACGCGCGAGCTTGCAATACAAGTTGAGGAAACATTTAGAAAAGTTGCCGGAAGCGTAGGGCTTCGCACTGCAATTATTATTGGCGGAACAAACCCGCGGCCGCAAATTCAACAGCTGAGAGCCGGGCCGCATGTGATTGTTGCAACGCCCGGCCGCCTTATCGACCTCGCTGAGCAAAAACACGCTTCCCTATCGAATGTAGGTATGCTGGTATTGGATGAAGCCGACCGCATGCTCGACATGGGCTTTGAGCCGCAGCTCAAGCGTATTCTTGCCTCTGTCCCGGCTGATCGTCAAACCATGCTTTTTTCAGCAACAATGCCGGAAAGGATTACGGCGATTGCAAGGCAATATATGAAAAAGCCGCTTCGAATTGAAGTTGCAAAGCCTGGAACGACTGTTGATACTGTTAACCAGGAAGTGTTTATTGTGCCACGCGCTGAAAAAACCCAGTTGCTCAAACGGCTTCTGGCAGAATACAAGGGCTCGGTTCTTATTTTTAGCCGCACCAAGCACGGCGCAAAAAAGATTGCGCGCGATGTGAGGCAAATGGGTCATGCGGCTGACGAAATTCACTCGAACAGGTCGCAGGCACAGCGGCAAAAAGCGCTTAAAGGATTTTCCACTGGCAAATATCGCGTGCTGGTAGCCACCGACATTGCCGCTCGCGGGATAGATGTTGACGACATTGAAGTGGTAATCAATTACGACCTTCCCGAACAAGCCGAGGATTATGTGCACAGAATTGGCAGAACCGGCCGCGCAGGCAGGTCAGGAAAAGCGATTTCGTTCGCAGTGCCTGAGCAAAAAAATGATATTAGACAAATAGAAAGGTTGATAAATATGCCATTGCCGGTCAGGTCCGCTGCTGGCAAAAATCTTGAATTACCAAAGGAAACGCCATCGCAGAATGGGCGCTCGCAACAAAAATCAAGATCAGGCCGATCCCGGGGCAACGACCGAGGTCGAAACAGATCGCAAAATCGGAACCATAGAGACAGGGGCCGAGGCGGAAATTGCAAAAGCGGCACCGGCCGCGCAGGCGCAGGAGGGCGAAGGTAGGGGCGAGCCGGAAATCGAAGCCGTAGAAAGTAAACTATTTAGTAAACAAAAATCACCCGTTAAAGGGTGATTTTTGGATCAGGGCTTACGCCTCTGACTCGTTTGTTGCGAGCTGCACATTGATGGCACGTGGACCCTTTTCTGAGTCTTCGGTGTCGAATGTAACAGCATCACCTTCTCGGAGGTCGTTGTATTCTACATCGACGAGTGAAGTTGAATGGAAGAACAAATCCTTCTCTTCGCCTTCAATAGCGATGAAGCCGAACCCCTTGTCAGTCAATCGTTTGATTGTTCCTGTCATAGGTTGGTGTCTATTTTGAATTATCCGCAAATTTCGCCTCTGTTGGAAATTCGACGGATCTCCACGTTGAGTACGTATTGCTTGACGCCAGTGTACACCATAATGGATATTTTGTCAAGGGGGCTGGGGGTGGGCATTAGAAGCTAGAATTCAGGCATTTGCCAACGCCCTTATTGAACAATATCGACTATATCTGACCAAACGCCTTGACAAAAGGGCGTTTTCGTGAAATTTGAGCGATTCATAAAACACACCTAGGAGGTCGCCAGGGCAGATATTTCTGGAGTGACAGGTACTACAAGGCTCTCAAGGAAGAGCCGCTGAATACGACTGGTACGGAAACGTCGACTGGTGGTAGTCTCCGCACCGGCAGCCGATCGCATCGCCGACCCCGGTATCCAAGTGATGCCGGGTTTTCTTTTTCAGCAATTAGCCAACCAAACTTCAATATTGTACAATTACACTACTAAACATCAACTGATTTTACATTTTATGACCAGAGAATTAAGCCCCTACATTCGTGAATTTCACAAACGCATGGATAGTGTAATCGCGGATAGAAAGGATAAAATTCCCGGCGGTATGCCTGACTGGTATGAAGACCAGTACCGCACATACATGGGGCTTAAGTTGGTTGACCGTGAGCTTGACGGCGACCTGGAACTTCAACGCAAGTTCCGTGACCCAAAATACTTGCCTTCGCGAGAGGAGGTGATGGCAGCTTTTAAGAACAAGGATGATATTTATAACTTTGGAATGGATGTAAAAGACGACGTTAAGGACAACCCGTACGAAGTTAGAAATGTACATGAAATTCTTACAAGAGAATACATTGAAGCACTGGCCAGCCATATCGCTGATCGAATAATTGAGATTAAAGATAATGTTGTTTTACCTGTGCGAATTCTCGAAGTTGGAGGCGGTGACGGAAGGCTGACACACCATCTTCAGGTAGCGGTACAAGAACGGCTCGGCAACGATACCAATGCTGTGTTCATCGCTACTGATCTTGAAGTGCCCCATGACGGCCAGGAGCACTGGTCTGAGGAAATGAGCTACGAAGATGCGCTAAAACAATTCAATCCGCATGTTGTAATTTCCTCCTGGATGCCTCCCAGCCAGGATTGGACTGCTGATTTTCGAAAGACTAAGTCTGTCCAGGAATATATTATGCTTGGCGAGTTTGACTGTGTAGCAGACCCGTATGGTGCCGAATCCTGGGACGATCACGACGACTTTAAAGGCTCGCACATTAAAGAAGCGGAAAAAAACCAGGTTTGTTACCTAGATGAACCGTGGAAAAAGAATTTTAAGACTCGCTCACAGACCATGTCCTTTCAGCGTGAAATGGACTTTAAACCGTCAACATCCTCGCGCGAGATTAAAGATGAAGCTCAGAACATTCTGGAGCTACATCGTTACGAACCTGAAATGGCGCAAGGGATGATTGACGACGCTCGCGAATGGTCAAAAAAGAAATCTTACGAGCCTGAGAGAAGAAAGCAACTTTATGGAGACTGGGATAATAAACAATTCTCCGAACTTGTGAAGGAACTCAATCGGCTTGCACGGATCGAGGGCATCAAAATCTAAACGAAAACGACTCACCTGTGTGGGTCGTTTTTATTTCTTCACAACAGTCCTACCGCTCAATTCGAAGCCATTGAACTAAAAATTTGTTCAGACTAACTATTTTTGAAAACCCTAAGCATAAAATCTTGCATGAACTTATTTTGAATATAGTAATCGCGCCGGTCTTTCGACAACGTTTTAAACTGATCAATAATGCCCCTGCAAATCTTGCTGCCGCAATTGCATTTTGCTGTCCAAATTGGAAAGCCGGCTTCTTTGATTTTTTCTTCATTATCATTCATTGTTGTGGAGTAGTCATATGCTATCTCCTCGCCCGCTTCAATGTCCCTCAGCGCCACAAGCTCTTCCTTCCCGCGAATATATGCGTTTGGGTCGCATGAGTGATTGAAAGTCCTTGAAAGCTCATCCAAATCCAAATACTGCTCATCCTCAATTTCAAGCGGGTCTGCCGGCTGTTCCCTGCCCTCCTTAACTCTTAGTAGCATCTCTTCCAGGGAACATATCTCTCCTGTAAAAAATATTATAGTTTGATCTTTTACGATCATCTCATTTGCAAAAACTCCGTTTCCTGCAATTGGAGATTTTTTGATGCTCAGGTTTGGTTCCATATTATGAATTTTAATGCGCGTATACTACCACATCTCCCGGTTTTCCTGAATAGTGGAGCGCACGGTGAAAACTCTATTTGAGCCGAATATTTAGCAAATTGGGCTCGGAAACGGCCATAATTGATTCCCCGGGCTTGGGCTGGCTTTATTTTAGATTGTATGATATGATCCTCTCCTCTCACAACAAGACAAAGCCCGTCAGGTGGTCGATCAGGCATCAGCTCTGTTGTGTTAATCAAATAATATAAATATGAAAAATCAATTTAACAAGAGAAGTTCGGGAAATCGAAAGGACAGCAGAGGCGGCTACAGTGGTGGCAAGAGTTTTGGCGGAAATGATTCATGGAAGCGCGGCGGCGGAAGCAACTCGCGACCCAGCATGCATCGTGCAATTTGCGGCAAGTGCGACGAATCGTGCGAAGTGCCATTTAAGCCAAACGG
>JBDRFP010000007.1:0-12826 GCA_043818555.1 bacterium
CTGGCAAGCGTGGAACCTGTCGGCCGTGGCGGCAAAGCAGGCAATCGAAGGTTATGCGCCAAGCGATTACTGCGGAGAGATAACTGTCGACTAGATATGAACCAAAAAACTCCTGTCCATTTGGCCGGGAGTTTTTCTTTATCCACAAGATCTCTTGACGCAACCCGCGAATCATGGTGCCATGTAAGTATACAAAACTCCCTTCTATGCACTCATTGGGTGCTTGTGCTGAGATATTTGAAGATGAGGTCTGAAAATATCGAAGTGCTGAGGGGAGTTTTTTATAACCATCGGTCCGCTGCAGAGGTCCGAAAAGATCATTAACAAAAAAATATGAACAAAATATATGCAATCGGAATCATCTCCTTATTGTCCTTTATGCTTGCTGTACCCGCCAGCGCAGAGGATTCACCGCCTGCCACAGGAGGCTCTGCGGAAGAAGGTGTCGAAACAACCGTCGTCGACGAGACAGCCACAAATGAAGCAACTACCGTCGATTCGGGTGACGGCGAACAAGCCATCGACGAGGCAACTTTTGACGAACCTGCCGACTACACAGCCTCGGATGAGCCTGCCGATGAGCCCGCTCCCGACCAAACCGAGCCAACCGACTCAGCCGGTCCAGTCATCCCCACCCTATACATATCGGAAATCAATTGGGCAGGATCGGGCGCAAGCTCAGCAGACGAATGGATTGAACTATTTAACCCAGGTAGCGAAAGCGTGGATGCGAGCGGGTGGATTCTCACCGGAAGCGCCACCTCTGGCGAGGCTCTAGGCCTTGAGGAGGGCACAGTAATCAAAGCCGGATCGGCCCTACTCATTGCCAACTACGGCGTAGGGCACGATAAAACAACACTTGGAATTGAGCCCGGGCTAGTGACAGCATCACTGTCGATCCCCAACAGCGGACTCTCAATTATGCTCACCAACCCGGATGGAGTAGTTGTGGACCAAGTAAGTTTTACTGGCGCTCCAGATTATGGATCGACCGATCCTGTGGCATCGATGGAACGCAATCTGGCATCGCTCGAGTGGCATACATCTACTTCAAGCGTTAACCTGCTCGACAGCACCCAGCTTGGAACGCCGGGAGTTGTAGCGGCCATCATGAACGATGACATTGACTATATCGATGACTCGAACGGCGAGCCGGGAGAGACAGTCGAGGAGCCTGGCGATGACTATGACGACAACATTGAAAATACGCCAACGATCTACATCTCAGAAATTAACTGGGCGGGCTCTAGCGGTAGCGCGGCAGACGAATGGATCG
Organism: bacterium; assembly: GCA_043818555.1. GTDB lineage: Bacteria > Patescibacteriota > Patescibacteriia > UBA9934 > UBA9934 > JAUYIW01. Next base: position 1,277 of record JBDRFP010000007.1, read on the forward strand.
AGCTGTTTAACTCAGGCAATGAGGCTGTAGATATGAATGGGTGGATCCTTACCGGAAGCGCCACCTCTGGCGAGGCACTGGACCTTGGTGAGGGCGCCGTGATCGAAGCTGGGTCGACCTTGTTAATTGCCAATTACGGCATCGGGCACGACAAAACAACGCTTGGAGTTGAGCCCGGACTGGTAACGGCAGCGCTTGCGATTCCAAATTCCGGACTCTCAATCATGCTCGTAACTCCGGACGGAGTAGTAATCGACGAAGTAGGCTTTTCAGGCGCTCCTGACTTTGGATCAACCGATCCTAGGGCATCAATGGAACGCGACTTGTCGACTTTGGAATGGTTTACATCCACTTCAAATATAAATCTGCTCGACAGCGCCCAGCTTGGAACGCCGGGAGTTGTAGCGGCCATCATGAACGATGACATTGACTATATCGATGACTCGAACGGCGAGCCGGAAGAGACGGTCGAGGAGTCAAATGATGACGATGATGCTGTCGACGAGCAGAGCGAGACCCCTGAAACCGATGGAGTATCTCCCGACAATGAAGACGAGGCCGGATCCGGCTCAGCAGACGCTACCGGAGAAACTCTTGAAACCACGCGCACTTACCAACCTGGCGACCTGCTCATAAGCGAAATCGTGAGCAACCCGGAAGACGGTGTTGAGTGGATCGAAATAATGAATCCCGGCACTGAGGCGACCGACATGTCCGGCTGGACAGTTCGCGATGCCACAGGCAAGGCGACAGGCCTAACAAGCGAAAGCCTTGGGCCAAATGGTTACTTCGTAATAGACGACCCATCAGGCCAGCTCAACAATGGCGGCGACACGGTCGAACTGGTCGACCCTTCCGGTAATGTAATCGACTCAGTCGAGTACGGAACTGCCAACATTCCTGCGCCGGATAAAGGCGAAAGCCTGGCGCTTGTCAATGGCGCGTGGCAAATTACATCGGCCTTAACAAAAAACGCCGCCAACCTAGGACAAGATGAAAACATAACTTCGCAAACATATGAAGGCATACCATCCGATGAGGACAACGGCGAAAGCCCCGCCTCAACCGCTAGTGAATCTGGCAGTTCTGCAACAGCTCAACCAAAAACTGTTCAAACTAATAACTCGAGTGCCCGAACAGGGAATACTAACGTTTCCAATGAACCTAAGACCCATACAGTTGTTGCCATAGCTAAAAGCGAGGCCACGGATGCTACCGCTAAGGCAAAAACCGTTAAGAAGAGCGCGACCTCAACGCTCACTACCATGACCGGCGTGATCACAGCGACTCCGGGCACATTCGGCGACCAAATTGCCTTCATGGACGGCGTTCAGCTCTACTTCTACTTTGCTGATTGGCCAATTCTCTCTATTGGCGACATCGTGCGAGTCGTTGGAACTCCTTCAGAGAACCGCGGCGAATCAAGGTTGAAGATATCTTCGCAAAGCGACATTAAAATCACAGGGAGCGGTGGCGTTGAAGCTGTTTCGATGACCATTGGCGACCTCGCGTCTGCCGCGGAAGGAAGTCTTGCTACTATTGTCGGCCGTATTGTTGAGCGGCAGGGCACTACGCTTACCCTTGAAGACGACACCGGCGAAGTGTTAATTGTCGCGCACGACAATACCGGCGTGTCATTCTACGAACTTGATAGTCACGAGGCGCAAGTGACCGGCGTAGTGCGCCACATAGACGGTGAGGCACGGCTATACCCTCGGTCGGTGAACGATGTGACCGAAATCGAAGACGAGCCGGCCGCACAAGAGGATGCCCCTGCCCTCGCGGCCGTTACCCGAACCGGCAATTATACGCCGCTCATGGGCGCAGGACTGCTCGCGACCGCTGCCGGCGCAATTGCCTACTGGTACATGCGCGGTCGGCGCGCAAACATGGTGGCAACACCGGCGTAACAAGATCAAACGGGTGACCATAAAGGTCGCCCCTACATAAAAATTAACTTCCAAACTTATGGACTTCTCAAAATATCAAAAAGCAAAATGGTATGTTGAATTAATGGAGCGCTACAGAATGCTCATGGAAAAACTCCATGTGCCAGAAGATGTTTCCAGCGAGTTTAAAGTTTTCCTGCTCGAATGCGCGCATAGCCAATACATGGCAGGAAACCGCTCCGGCATCCGCTGGCAACGCGAACAATCCGGCCTCCCTGTAAGGCAAGGGGCTTCGTAGCAGCTAATCATACAAAAAACCCGCCGATCCTTCACGGCGGGTTTTAATTTATCTGCTACGCCGCCGCCTCTGCCTGCTCTGCCTTTGTTTTCTCAACTCGATTTTCCATGTCTTCGATCATCTTCTTTAGTCGGGCACGCCCTTCTTCACTCTGACAAGTGGCGCCAAGCACCTTCATTATGCCACGCTTCTCCTCAGGGAACCTCTCAAGAAAATCGTCAGCCCTGGAAGCCTCCCCGAACGCCTCAATCATTTCATCTCTGGTCATGCCAGCAGCTTCGGACATTGATCCAATTAATTTTGACATAACCTCCCACTTGGTAACAACTTTTCCTTCTCCGGCTTCTTTGGTCAACTCCCGAATAGCGCCTTCAAAGGATTCTAAACAACTAGCGGCAATTTCACTTCCTTTCTTTACAAACGGAATCTTGAATGCGTCCACAATTTCACCGGTTGCCAAAATTGAAAGCTTGAACATATTCGATAATGCCACCACGCTATCCGCCGACTCTTTTTTATCATAAAGCGGCAGTGTGTCCCCTTTTATTCTCTCTAACATGTCGGCATGATGCTTTTTTTCTTCTTCTGAATCTGCAAGCCGCATTAGCACGGCCTCTCTTAGCATAAACGGAACTCCGCCAACAATAGGAGGTCCTGACAGTGTAGCGAATCTATAGGCCTCTTCTTTGTGCCGCTCAGCTTTTTCAGGGTCTTTATCAATGTACTCGGCATAAAGTCCGTGGCCGAGTTCGCCAATAGCATTTACAATTGGTGCAAATGGCAAAATTCGCGCACCTGCCCTTCGTGTGGCATTGGCATCTACATGGAAAGCTGACTCAGAAATTTTATTTCCAATATCGATCAGCGTGTCTCCTTCTTCAAGGTTCACTCCCTCCAATGCGTCTTCTGCAATTTTTGATAAATTACCCAAAGTCTCTACCGTCACCTTTGTTGCCGCTAACGCGGCGGTGGCATCTAGACCTTTTTCTTTTTGTTTTTCAAGGTCGGTCGAAAGCTTCTCAGCTTGATACTGATTCATGTTTTTTATACCTTCTTTAAAAGCGTCGGCATCTCCCCCTTCGAGTACTGCATCGATTGACTCCATATACCCATCAAGGTCTCCCATATATTCTTCAAATTCTTCGCTACTCGATTTGATCTCAATTCTTGGCCCTCTTTCTGACATAATCATAAAATTTTGGTTACAAATTTACCCGTAAATGGTAGCATTGTAGAATTATTTGCGCAACTCTATCTATGGTCTGAGTATTGACAAAAAAGTGTGGGCTCGATACAATATTTGCACAATTCAATGAGCGCGGCAGTAGTTCAGTGGTAGAACGCTTCCTTGCCAAGGAAGAGGTCGCCGGTTCGACCCCGGTCTGCCGCTCCAATAAAAAATCCCAACCTGTTTGGGTATTTTTATTGGCCTTGTAGAGACTGGGGTCGAACCGATCGTCGACCCCGCCACAAACAAAAAATCTCCGAATACTCGGAGACTTTTTGGTACCGCGGGCGGGGGTCGAACCCGCACTCCCTTTCGGGAAAGGGATCTTAAGTCCCTCGTGTCTGCCAATTTCACCACCGCGGCGTAATGCATCTTGTGCGACGAATATACATCAAAAATGGGCATTTGTCAAGGATCTACAAGCTGAAACCGTTACATGACAACAGAAGGTACAGAACCACAGAACGGTTGAGCGAGCTTGTTTAAGACTGGCCACTGCATACTGTCTACTTTTGCTTTTCCGTGTATAATAGATTTGAAATGATCAATTCACAAGAACCCAGTATCCAATCAATCGCCAATCGCCAAATCCCAATTGATCATTGGCCGTTGGACATTCATTGGGGATTGGTTACTTGGTCATTGGGCATTAACTAGCAGATATGATTGAATCGAACGAAAAGGAGGCAAAGCCCGCGCAACGGGTAGTTTCCAAATCTGAACAGGAGGAAGACCAGAGGTTTGAAGCAACTTTGCGGCCAAAGCGAATCGACGAATTCGTAGGCCAGCGGGACTTAAAAGCAAACCTTGAAATTTTGATTGAAGCTGCCAAGGGGCGCGAGGAGCCACTCGACCACGTAATGCTTTACGGAAACCCCGGACTTGGGAAAACAACACTTGCGCACATAATCGCAAACGAAATGAACGCGCAGGTGCGCATTACAAGCGGACCGGCGCTTGAGAGGGTCGGTGATCTTGCAGCGATCCTATCGAATCTTCAAGCGGGCGATGTACTTTTCATCGACGAGATCCACCGCATGAATAGAACGATCGAAGAAGTTCTCTACCCTGCCATGGAAGATTTTGCGCTCGATTTAGTAGTTGGCAAAGGTCCGTCAGCGCGGACTCTACGACTCGGACTTGAACCGTTTACAATCATCGGCGCCACAACAAGGCTTTCACTTCTTTCATCGCCTCTGAGAGACCGATTCGGCGTAACTTATCATTTAGACTTTTACAACAACGAAGAAATCGGTCAAATTATCAACCGCAGCGCAGGCATTCTAAACATCGATATTGACAATGACACCAGCTCCACAATCGCCAGCCGGTCACGACGCACCCCGCGAATCGCAAACCGACTTCTTCGCCGTGTACGCGACTACTCACAAGTTCGCCACAACAACGCGCTCGACTCAAACATTGCAAACGCCGCGCTCGACATGCTTGCCATCGACCCGCTAGGACTCGACTCAGCCGACCGCATGATCCTAAAAGCAATCATCGACACTTTCAACGGCGGCCCGGTCGGGCTTACCACGCTCGCCGCGGCCACACAACAGGAACCGTCAACAATCGAAGAAATCTACGAACCATTTCTCCTACAGCTCGGCTTCATCGAACGAACCCCTCGCGGTCGTACAGCTACCGATCGAGCCTACAAACACCTGGGGCTCGGGAATGAGGGTAGATAGTAGACAGTAGATTGACAATAAGCCCGGCTTATTCCGTACAATTAGTAATTTCGTAAATTTGTAGTTTAGTAACCCTCCTTACAAGCCGCAACTATGTTCCACCTCTGGTACTTGCTAATCCCCTACATTGCATTCGTCCTGCTTGCTTTTATTTTTCTCTTCTTCAACCTGTTCGATGTTTCGCAGTTCGGACTCCAAAGCAACAAAACAACAATAGTCCTGACCGCCTATGTCGGCGGCTTCCTGGCAGTACTCATAGTTTCCACAACTGTACTGATCACAATCGACTGGAGCCAGAGCTTTTCAATGTCGCAAATAATAAACATTGCCGCTTGGACCGGTCTATAATTTTTATGCTTAGCCTGAAAGAACTTCCAAACCAACAGCGAGGCGAAGTCAACCGACTTTTCCTAAGAAGGCATTGGCTTACTGTCTTTGTGATCTCTCTATACTTTGCGGTACTGATTGCAGTCCCCTTTGGCGTTATGACAATGCTAAAAATGGCCGACATCGACCTTCTCGCGCATCCGTTCTGGCAGCCGTTCGCGTACATATTTTTTTCAATCTATTTGTTCTTTGTACTGATTATTACAATGACCCAGTTCACAGACTATTATCTCGATACTTGGATTGTCACAAGCGAGCGCATTATTAACGTCGAACAAAAGGGCTTGTTTACTAGGACGATTTCTGAATTGCACCTAAATCAGGTTCAGGATGTAACTGCTGAGAAAAAAGGAATTTTTGAAATGTTTTTGAATTATGGGAATGTGTACATCCAGACTGCGGCCGCTCGAGAAAGGTTTAACTTTAAGGGCGTTGGCGACCCCGAAGAAATAAAGCGCGAGATCACTAAGCTAATTGAAGACGACAAGCGCCGCCATGGCGATGCGTCCGGGTCCACCCTGCCGCCACTGTCTTAGATCTGAACCGCCTACTCTCTACTTACTACCAACTACTTACTTGGCTTTCGAATCCTTGACGGGATTTTTTACTTATGATATTCTCTTTTGAGGTTATCTTGGCGGATGACCCGTGGGAGTCTTATGCGCTTGGGGAAGCGCAGATGGAGCTTCTACACCTTGCCCTGGCCGGATTGCGGGATTCGGCCAGGGCTCTTTTTTTGACTTGACACAATTCTTCGATAATGATGTAATTTAGTTGCAACGAGAACTCGTACAAGGTAAGTGTGCCATTGTGCGAGTGCGACCTTGGTCGCTCTGCTCAGCCCTCCCTGGGAAACCGGGGAGGGCACTTTTCTTTATTGGCTACGGATGATCGAGGATGTTTAGCCAATGACCACAGATCAAAAGACGAGCCTTGCGACTCGCCTTCTTATTTTGTAGGTTTATAGCATCATTTTACTTTTCCCAGCGCTGCTCCAAATCAATCCCGGTGTAGAAGAACTTCAGAATTTCTTCCCATTCCATCCCCTCGTTTGCCATACATAAGGCGCCCTGAGCGCTCATGCCAACTCCGTGGCCCCACATGGTTTTTCCGGCGTCACACGGAACATCAACTCCCTTAAGCCACGCGACCGTTCCGTACCAAACTTCTGACCAGTCGCGAGTACGGCCGTCGGAACGCGAGAAGTACGGCGTAATTGCCAACTCGCCATCATATGTTACAACCTCGCCGTAAGTTTCCTCAACGGCCTGCGTAATTTTTGGCGCGCGCTTCTCCTGCCCGTAACCCCTGTAAACCTGATCTTCAGAATAACTAGTCACATGCATAAACTCACGAACGCGCTTAGTATTGCGAGTCCAGTGGTAGAACGCGTATGTGCGCGCTGCAGTGATGAGTGACTTTTGGAACTCAAGCGGCGACACATTAGAAGTCTCAGCCAGACCGCGCAAGTACATCTCGATCGGCACTTCTTCGATTACCCACGCGCGATCCTTGTAATCGTTGTAACGAAGTTCCAACACGCCGCGGAATTCGTTGTCGGCATAGGCGGCATTGCGAGTAACGCGACGATCGAAATTAGCGATCTTCATTACCGCATATTCCTCAACCGGCTCAAATCGTAAAGCATAAGTCGACTTTTCAACGCCCCGGCCGCGATCAAAATAATAGTAACCATCCAAATAATAAGCTGTCACTTCATCGCCAACTTCAAACTCGCCCAAAAGATTGCCCTGAATGTCTCGCAATGCAAAATCGCTCTCATCTGATGTAATCACCACCCTATCGTCCGTCTCCTCGTCCACAATTATCAGCCCGACTCTTAGAATTGGTTCATCGATTAAGTCAGCGATTACAACATCGTCACGCTCTTCTGATGCCACGGCCGCTGCTGACCCACCTGTAACCTCAACAGGGATTTCCAGCACTGCATCCGGCACATCAACGCCGTTAGCTGTAAGCTGAAACCTTGCCATGTGCGTTCCATTAGTTGAAGGTGCCTTCATCGCAAATGAAATTACGGCCATTTCACCGGGCCGAACCGATGCGTTGTCGCTGTAGGCCAGGCGCGAGCCGTTCCAGGACGGATGAACAAAGTCAGCCGCGGATGCGGACGCAATCATTACATCCGGGGCTTCAAGCCCATAACTCGACCAGGTTTTCGTGCCCGTATTATTAAAGCCAACCGTGAACGAAATTGTGCGCTCGGCTATTGCTTTAATTTTATTTGCAGAACGTACCCCGATTTCAGCGCCGTACCCTAAGGTGTCATCAGAATCGTCACTCTCGACAATCGTCTCAACTGCCGGAGCGTCGTCTGTCACCTCAATCTTAAAAGTAAACTCGCCGCCACTAATCCATGCCGTATCTTCGCTTGCCAAATGGAACGTCTCTTCGTAGTAGCCTTCGGTGGTAGGTGCGTGCAGCTCAAACGCTATGCTCGCAGTCTCGCCTGGCGCAACAGACGCTTCACGGATCCTCTTCAAATGATCGCCCCAAAGCCAAGTGCCTGGGTCAAAAACGGTTCGGCGATACTTTGGCCCATATGTGTAGGCCGAAACATAACCGGCGCCGTCGTTGTACCATGTACGCGTACCCGTGTTTAGAAACTCAACAGTCACCTCAGCTCGCTCGCCAGGAGCCATAGTGAGCGTACCGCTTCCCGACATAGAAACAGTCATAGCCTCCCAGCTTCCGGCAGCATCAACTTGGATTGCAGAAATAAAAGATCCGACAACCATGGCGATTATGGCAATCCCCCAAATCGCTCTCATGGACTTTTGTCGGATGTAGTTTGTATTTGTCATGATATTTTGATGTTTGTGTTCATCATTATAGCTCCTCGGCAACCCGCTGTCAATTGATAAATCTTCCACAATTACGTACACTATGATCAATGTAATGTTTCGATTATGAGCTCAACAAAAGCGCTTGCGCAAAACACGGCCCTGCAGATAATTGGCAAAGCACTGGCCACAATTTTTGGAATCTTCACAGTTGCTGTATTCACCCGCTACCTTGGCACCGACGGCTATGGGCAGCTTACGGTTGTACTGGCGTTTATTTCGGTCTTTGCGGTAATTGTCGATTTTGGACTCACGCTTACCACAACACAGATGATTTCCGAGCAGGAAGCGAACGAGGAAACAATAATCGGCAACCTCCTGGCCCTGCGGGTAATTTCAGCAGTTTTGTTTTTGGCCCTCGCCCCGCTTGCGGCATTACTGTTTCCCTACGAGCATATTGTGCAAGTTGCAATTGCGGTCGGGGCGTTCTCCTACCTGTTTGGCACAACATCGCAAATGCTTGTGGGTGTGTTCCAGAAACGATTAATGATAGGCAGGTTTGTTTTAGCTGAACTTTTCAACCGAGGCCTGGTATTGGTTGGAGCGATCTTTGCGCCAGCGCTCGGGCTTGGCCTCATTGGGATCGTTTGGATCCTGGTGATCGGCAATGCCCTCCAGTTGATTACGATCCTGTTTTTTGCCGGCCGTCATGTACGCCTGCGCCCGCAGATCAAGCTCGCCATGTGGCGAAATATTATTTCCCGATCTTGGCCGATTGGGGCATCGATCTTTTTTAACCTTATTTATTTGCGTGGCGACATTGTGTTCCTGTCGCTCTTTCGCTCAGACGCTGAAATCGGGCTCTACGGAGCCGCCTACAAGGCAGTTGATGTTATTACCGCCGTGCCTGTAATGTTTATGGGTCTGGCTCTCCCGATGCTGGTTGCGGCCTGGACAAGCAAAGCTCGCGACAGATTTGAGACGCAAATGCAAAACGCGTTTGACTTCTTTGCCATTGCCGCCATTCCGCTAGCAGTCGGGTCAATTATTGTTGGCGTGCCATTAATGGAGTTAATCGCTGGCCCGGAGTTTAGCGAATCCGGTCGGGTGCTGGCCGTGCTTGGACCGGCAGCATCAATAGTTTTCTTTGGATCCTTGTTTGGCCACACTATCGTAGCGCTAAACAAACAGCGCGTGATGACCTGGGGCTATTTTGCAGTCGCAGCCATCACAGTTGCCGGGTATTTGATCTTTATCCCCCGCTATGGAATGTGGGCCGCGGCCTGGTGGACGCTCATTTCCGAGGTGATCATTGGTAGCCTCACCTTCATCGTTGTAACTCGCGTCAGCGGCTACCGACCAAAACTAAAAACCGCTTCGCAAGCTGCGCTCGCGAGCACCGTTATGGCATTTGGATTTGTAATGATCCCATCTGTTCATGTCCTGATCGATGTTGCGATCGCCGGACTCATTTACCTTATTGCCCTTGGCGCTTTTGGTGGACCAAAATACCGCGATATTATTAACTTGTTCCTGCCAGAGAAGCCGCCGATTTCGCAACCTTGAGAAATCAGAAAATCTAAACTCTAAACTCTAAATAAGCTCCAAGCTCAAAATCCCAAATTTAATCATTTCGAATTTCAAATTTATTTAGGATTTAGGGTTTCGAAGTTAGAATTTTATGTACCCGATCTTGCTTCTCGTAATTATAATCTCATACGCCGTCCTAGCCTGGCGCGATCTTAAACTTGCGCTCGCGGTTCTGGCAGGACTTTTACCAATCTACTTGCTTCGATTTTCTGTTGGGCCGATTCCGACAACTGCGCTTGAGGTGCTGGTTTTGATTTCGCTTGCAATCTGGCTTATTAAATACAGAGGATTCAAAGTCAACACAAAAAACCTTAATCCGTGGCTTAAGCCAGCCTTACTGCTTATTGGCGCGGCGAGCATATCGGCTGCAATCGCTCCTGACCTATTTGACGCGCTTGGAATTTGGAAAGCATATTTTATTGAGCCGGTTTTGGTGTTTGTGATGTTAAAAAGCCTTTTTGATGCAAACGACTGGCGTCGACTATTGATCGCTCTGGCAGTGTCAACGATCGCGCTTAGCGTCATCGCAATCGCTCAGGCTATAACCGGGTTTGGGATACCTGCTCCGTGGGATGCGGAACTTCGCGTCACAAGCGTATTCGACTACCCAAACGCGCTCGGGCTGTTCGTAGCACCGATTGTGGCTGCTACGATTATGATGTTTGTTCGCGAGCGAAAGCCCCTGTGGGCCATTGCGGCAATCTTTGGGGCCATCGCAATCGCGCTCTCCGAAACCGAAGCTGCGCTCGTTGCCGTTCCAGCTGCGTTAGTAATAACCCTGCTTTTCACCAAAGCGTCCAAAAAAACAAAAATAAGAGTCGTAATCGAGCTGGCTCTGGTCGTGCTCATTCTAATTGTAGCCATTCCGACCGTTCGTCAAAAACTCTTGCTACAGGACTTCTCAGGCCAAACAAGAATTGCTCAGTGGACAGAAACCACTGCCATGATGACCGACCGAGTTGGCTACTTGCTTCTTGGAGTTGGCCTCAACGGCTATCCGGCCGCGCTCGAGCCTTATCATAACTCATCTTTCTACGAAATTTTTCAATACCCGCACAACATAGTCCTAAACTTCTGGGCTGAGACCGGCCTCATTGGTATGGTCGCGATCATTTGGCTCGGGGTACTTACAATCAAAGCAATCCGCCCCTCAAAATCCCTCAACCTCTCTCAACCTCTCTCAACCTCCCTTAAATTAGCCGCATTCGCAGCACTCGCCACCATGCTAATCCACGGTCTGGTTGATGTCCCGTATTTCAAAAATGATTTAGCAATTTTGACTTGGATGATGATTGGGATAATTGCGTCGAAGCACAGAGAGGTTATCGCTAAAAGCTAGGAGGTTAGCCCGGCTGCAGCCGAGCAGGAGGTTAAGAGAGGTTAAGAAAGCACAAGCCCTTTGTCATCCTGAGCGATTGCTCCGCGTTTAGTCGAAGGATCTCTCGACTCGCCGATAAACAGTCTCGCCCGAAATGACAAACAAAAAAACACTCAGCGCAATGCTGGGTGTTTTTATTCTGGCGGTGTTTTTTGATTGATGTTCGAACATTTTTTGAGCAAAACCCCCAATAAGGAAGCCAGCCCCGCCGTCGCTCGGAAACCTCGCCACCCCGCAAAAAAGTTTTCTTCACAATTTTTGATTTGCGCGCGCCGATTCTTT
>JBDRFP010000008.1:0-4108 GCA_043818555.1 bacterium
CTCTGACAGTCCAACTCTCTACCGTTACCTCCAAGTTGAAGCCACTCTTTCAAACACCGACGGCGCATCAACTCCCACCATCGACGCTTACGACATTGACTATCACACCGAAGTAAAACCCTCCAAACCCACCGCCCAAACCGCCGTCGCCCAATGACTGGTACTATACTAATAATCATAATTTCTTACCACCTACTGCCGATCGGCAGTAGGTGGTAAGACAAAGGTAGAAAAAGCAATGATCGAAGACAAAGAATTTGAAAGGCTAGTCGGGAGGGTCAGACTAAAACAGGAACAGAAAGAAATGTTTGTAGCAATTACAAAAAAAATTCTTTCAGGTTTGTTTCTGGGTACTTTATTTGCCGTGGCGATGACTAACCCGACAGCGCTTCACAGGCTGGTTATTGCATATTTAAAGGATAAGGAAAAACTTAACGATACTGATGCAGAAATAATGTACGAAAAACTCAGAAAAGACAGGTATTTAGAACTGTATAAGAAGAAAGATAAGTATGGAATAAAAATTACTGAAAAAGGAAGACGTTGTCTCGTTGAATATAATATTGATACAATAAAAATTCATAAAATACCATGGGACGGGAAGTGGCGTATCGTTGTCTACGATATTCCAGAAAAACATCGACATGCAAGATTTGTTCTAAGGGATAAACTTAAGCAAATTGGATTCATTAAATTGCAAAAAAGTGTCTGGATATGTCCATATGAGTGCCAGAACGAGATTGATTTTATTTGCGAGGTGTATTCAGTGAGTCAGTATGTAAATTATATTATTACTGAGAAAATTGATGCTGATCAGGCTCTTCGTACAAAATTTTCCCTCTGAGTAATTCGATAAATAGTTCGATCGTTATCTACCACTTACTGCCGATCGGCAGTAAGTGGTAGAATCGTTGAGGTGTAGAAAGAAGTTGTTTTGATGCAGGAGAAAAAGAAAAGGCGCCCCGGAGGGGCGCCTGATGTGCAATAGACTGTAGAACTTGGAGCTTTCGCCGAGTTATGGGCGGGTGACGACAAGAGATGCGTTGTGCCCGCCGAAGCCGAAGCTGTTGACCATTGCGCTGTGCAGATGCGTGGGGCAAACGCGAGCAATGTTTGCGACATGGTCTAGACCCTCGCAGGCAGGATCAATATGCTCGAGGTTGGTCGTTGGTGGAATTGTACGGGTGTGCATCGCCATAATGCATGCAACTAGAGCGATGGCTCCCGAGGCGCCAAGGGTGTGGCCTATCGGCCCCTTGATCGAGGAGACGGGCGGTGGCGATAATCGCTCTGCGAAGGCCTGCCTGATAGCAAGTACTTCCGCGGGATCACCCGCTGGTGTTGATGTGCCATGGGCGCTGATGTAGCCGATGTGGTCAGGCCCTAGGTCGGCCTTACGCATTGCAATCATCATAGCGCGCGCAGCTCCTTCGCCCGACGGGTCGGGCAAAACGGTATTGTAGGCGTCTGATGTATTGCCATAACCTACAACTTCCGCAAGGATGTTAGCACCACGCTGCATGGCAGTATTCCGCTCTTCAAGAACGAAGATAGCGGCGCCCTCGCTCATGACCATCCCGTCCCGATTTTGGTCAAACGGACGAGAGACAGTTTCGGGATTATCGTTGCGCTTCGAAAGAGCTCGGGCTGCGACAAAGCTGCCGAGCCCCAGATCGGTAACGGCTGATTCGCTGCCTCCAGTGATGGCTGCGACAGCGTCGTCACGTTTGATGATCTCGTAAGCCTCGCCAATGGCGATTGTGCTCGAAGCACAGGCGGCCACTGGCGCGAACTTTGGTCCTTTGGCACCACACTCGATCGAGGCATAGCTGGTGGCGCCGTCAGCGATCATCTTGATAATCATGTACGGGTCAAGCCTTTCGACGCCTTTCAGCTTCAGTATGTTGTACTGCTGGCTGGGAATCTCGAATCCGCCAATTCCCGAGCCTATGACCGACGCGACTTCGTAAGCATTCTCCTCAGTTATCACGAGTCCGCTCTGAGCCATTGCTTCTTTCATGGCAACGAGAGCAAACTGCTCGTACATCGAGGTGTGCTTGATCAGGTTGGGGTCAAGGATCTGAGATGGATCAAAGTCCTCAACCATCCCTGCAATCCGAGATGGGTAGGAGGAAGCATCGAAGTGCGTAATCGGCTTGATACCACTTCGGCCATTCACGACCGAATCCCAAAATGCTGATACGCCAATCCCTACGGGACTGACGACCCCCATCCCTGTGACGACTACTCTGATGTCTGCCGCCCTCATGTCTGTCACTCCTTCCCGTTGGGAAATGTTATCAAAGAACTGCTGGGTTCTTGCTGCAAGAGCAAGAGATGATTATACCGACTATGCTTGGGCGTGTCAACCGCAAATTGAAGGAATTTGACATTCAGATGTGATGAATAATATTGTTCAAATTGACAAAAAAATGAGATCTCTCGAAAAGCCCTTGACAACGTTATGTTGTGGTCTGATATACTGATAAGCGCAAGATGTTGTGGGAGGAAGAAGTTCTAAACAGGAGGAATTTTTTCTCTGCGCCAGTTTTACAAGCTGTCAGCCGAAAACAATCGTCGCGTACTCGCGACTCCGAAATTATGATTTTTGAGATTTAATTTATGAATTATTGATATGATTTGTCCAAAATGTAAAAGTGCAGATTTGTCGGTTATCGACTCGCGAGATGTCGATGACAAAAGCGTTCGCCGGCGCCGGGAATGCATCGGTTGTGCCATGCGCTTTACAACGTATGAGAGAATAGAACCGGCTAAGCTCATGGTCCTAAAGCGTTCCGGAGAGATAGAGCCGTTTGACAGGGATAAGGTATTAAAAGGAATTAAAATCGCCTCAAACCACCGAATTAAAGATGAAGAGGTTGAAAAAATTGTTGACGAAATTGAACAAAAATTTATCGAATCCGGTGAGAACATTATCCCGACCCGTAAAGTTGGCAATCTGGTCATAAATAAGTTAAAAAAGAAAGACGAGATTTCTTATATTCGTTTCGCGAGCGTATATAAAGATTTTCAGGATATTGATTCGTTCGAAGAAGAGCTCGAGAAGTTAAAAAAATAGAGGGGGTTTGCGGGGGGAACGCAAACCTAGCAAATCAAGGAGGAATATAATATGTCGAAATTGACCAAGGTAGGGCTTTCAACCAAAGCCAGAAAGGCTGTAAAGACACGAAATGTAGTTAGAAGAAGATCGAAGAGCACAAGATCTGGTGGTTTAAAGATTTCTCGATTTTTTACCGAAAGAGGCAAGGATCCGCTCGAAACTCTTACTTACGAAAAAAGAGACTGCAAGATTGTCAATCCGGATGGGTCGGTTGTCTTTGAGATGAGCGATGTCGAGGTTCCGAAAAGCTGGTCCAAAGTTGCCTCTGATATTTTAATTTCAAAATACTTGCGCAAAAACGGTGTTCCGCAGACTGATAAATTTGGAAATGTTATCAAGGATAAAGAGGGGAATGCCAAAATCGGACCCGAGAAATCTGCCAAACAAGTTTTTAAACGCATCGCCGGATGCTGGAGATATTGGGCTCAAAAACATAAATACTTTGCAAGTTCGCAGGATGCCCAAAACTTTGAAGATGAGATGTTGTTTATGCTTGCGAATCAATATGGCGCCCCAAATTCTCCCCAATGGTTTAATACCGGTCTTAACTTTGCTTACGGAATCACCGGACCGGCTCAAGGGCATTGGTATGCAGATCCCAAAACTGGCCGATTAAAGCAATCGGAAGACGCCTATTCGCATCCGCAACCGCACGCCTGCTTCATCCAATCGGTAAAAGATGATCTTGTCAACAAAGGCGGGATTTTTGATCTGATCACTAGGGAGGCGAGGATTTTTAAGTACGGTTCTGGTTCGGGTTCAAATTTTTCTGATATTCGCGCCAATGGCGAATCGCTCTCCGGCGGCGGTAACTCTACGGGCCTTATGAGTTGGCTTGAGATTTTTGATAAAGCGGCCGGAGCGATCAAATCTGGTGGAACGACGCGGCGCGCCGCCAAGATGGTGGTTTTAAACATTGATCACCCCGAAGTTGAGGAATTCATCAATTGGAAACATCGCGAGGAAGAGAAAGCGGCGGCGCTCATT
>JBDRFP010000009.1:0-6151 GCA_043818555.1 bacterium
GCCTGCGCTCGCCCGGCATTAGGTCCAGCATATGTCAGGGCATTTTGGACTACTTTCGTCTTTAAAGGATACGAAAGTGTTCAAAATGCTATTTCCTGACTCCTGCCGGACCAAAGCCAGGCGTGCTCGGAAGGTCGGCGAAGAAAAGCCAGCGACGAGGCTCACAGGTTCGCCGTGGCTTATCATCGCAAAGTTCGCTCAAAACGATCAAGTATCGGGAAACGAAAGTAGATAGTAAATGGTAGATGGAACAACCCAATCCTCAGGGGGTTGGAATTTTTATAGCTGTCTTACTTTCGGTGTGGTAAACTGGCAGATATGAATCAAGAATTGGGTTATAAAAAAATTCAATCCGAGGTACGGCCAGTTGCGCCGATCGAGCAGGAATATCCTGAATGGCTCAATTTAAAGCGTCCGCCAAACGCGTCTGTAAAAGAATATGCAGAGGCCTTTTTCAAAATGGCAGACGAAATTATTCTCGAAATCAATAAATATAAAACCGATCCGCAGGAATTTGTCAGCAGCTTGAGCGACAAGGAAATCGAATACCTTAAGGCAAAACAGCTGCTGCGTACAATTCAGGATGATCGCGTGTTTGCCAAAGTGCTTGGCCGTGAAAGGAAAAGGATTGGTGATTTAAAAAATGAAATAATTTCGCAAGCCGCGGAGCAAGAGGCGATGATTGAGCGTCACAAGGAAACGATCGCTAACTTGTTGGACGCTCTAAATCGGGAGTTGCGCGATATTGATGATTATGAACCGGTCAAGCTTGAAAATATTCAATTGATAATTGAGCCGATGAAGTCCAGGCATGGTACTTTTACCGGTGGGAAAATGTCGGATAATGGAATTATTCGTTTGAACTCATTATATTTTAAAAAGCACCCTGATGCGTTGTCGCATGATTTTTTGCACGAAGCGATTCATTTTGCCAGTGCTAGGTATGTGGATGAGGAGAAAGCAGAATCTAAACGAGCAGGATTTCGTTACAAGGACAAAACCGGATATAAAAATTTTGATTTTTTCAATGAGGCCATGGTGGAGAAAAAGGCTTTGGAGTTGTGCGAGTCTGAGGATGTGAACTCTGGCGACCCGACGTATCAAATTGAGCTTAGGGCGCTTAAAAATGTGGTCAACGGTATGAATAAATATGGTTTTGATGCGGATAAGTTGTTAAATGAGGCGTTTTTTGGCAAGGGGAGCGTGCTTGGGCTAGTGCGAGCGGTGGACAGGGTTTACGCTGAGAAAGGTGGATTTTCAGTGCTGAGAGAGCTACTTTCCGAGCATCAGGAAGCTTTGAGGTCGGGCAATTTTGACGAAATCGATCAAAAAGCGGGAGTGATTGAAAAGTGGTGCTTGATTTAAGCCAATCCTATGCTTTGACATCATTATGGTTTTGTGGTAAATATATACTGGCATATTCCAAACAAGGAGGAAGCCGTGAGCACGAAACGCTTGTACATTCCGAAGGGTGGCTCTGACACTTTCCATGCCAGAACGGTGAGGGGAAGTGGCGCTGTGGCATCGAAAAAGATGGAAATGAATGACATGAAGAAGAGTGCCATGACAGTAGTGGTCGGCGGGCAACGATTTGAGGCAACGGCTGGCTTCATGGGCGAGCCTGCGCGCTGGATTGGCCCGATCCCGAATACTATTCGAGGCGGGAACGACGCCCCCCTTTGGCGCAACATCGACCCTGCGATCAACGAAAAAGGCGATCTGTATGATTCCGCTTCCGGATTCCGCCTTTGCGTGATCAATGAAGGCAGGACAATCACGTGGCACTTGGGCGCGCCGGTTGGCGAGCGGTCGATAGCCTGTATCCGTTGCGGTGAGGAAGCTCTACTCAATGGATGCGAAACGGTCAATGACCTGACCGCACTCAATTTGTTCAAGTGGGAGGCTCGAGAAGCTATGAAGAGGGTGCGATAGTACCTCGATACGCCGTTGACAATATGTCGCGGCGTTTTTAAATTTAAAACCCGCAACTAGTGCGGGTTTAGGGTCCTGGGGAGGTGATCATCCAGGACTGAAGTCGAATGGTGTGGTCTCCACGACGATCCCGCCGCCCTTGGGTTGCGGGAATTTGAATTCCATGAACTCGTGCGTGATACACTCTTCGACTACGGCGCTGTTCATGGTGGTGCTCTCGATCGCGGCGTTGATCACAGATCCGTCTTTGTAGATCGCGAACCTCACCTCGATCCTGCCGCTGAGCGTAAGATTCTGGTTGAGTTCTCGCTGGTAGCAATAGCGGACCTGATTCATGTTGCGCTTGATCACCGCATCGATGAGCGACTTGTCGAGCGCACCCATGATCATTTTGTCGTTGCCGATGCCGATAGAGCCGAGGCCAGAGCCTTGCGAGCTCAGTCCGCCGGAACCGATCTGCGTACCCTTGGTACCGATCAGTCCTCCGATCCCGCCTGAGAGACTATGATCGAGCGAATTTGATGCGAACACATCGTCGAGCTCACTGCCGTCACGTAGCGCGCCTATCACGCCCGCACCTTCACCGATTTCCTTGTCGAGCTGACTGGCACTCACTGCGATCGTGTTGCCCCTGGTGTCGATGCTGTCATCGGCCAAGGCTGGAGCTAGGGCGGAAAAAAGTACTGCCAGAATCAAACAATGCATTTCTTTACCTCCGTGTTTGAAATGAACGTTGTACTTCCAAAGTAGCAGAAATTTTCATATTTGTCAATAAAAAACCCGCAACTAGTGCGGGCTGAGTCCTTACGCGACCCCACAGGAGCGAAGAAAGGTTAGTGCCTCAAGGAGGCAGAAGACTGGCCAATAGCCGTTGGGCGGGCAGCGGGCCGGGTGCATGATGGCAGTTGAAAGTTGCGGCTTCGACACTAAGAAAGAAGCCGCTGTTGCCGACCACGATAATTGGACCATGGAAAGAGCTACGGAATTTATTGACCTGATTTGGCCACGGAGAGGTCGGCCGACCGACCGGAGTTGGCCAAATAAAGGTTGGCGTGATGATTAGTACTGAACAATCGGCAAGCCCGCGATCTTCGGCCGCGAAATATGAATCGAAGTTGTTGATCACATGAACCTCGACACGATCGCATAAGCCACCTACATACGCGCTAATCGCATCGCTTTTGGTCATTTTTTCGTCAAAGATGACGACTTTTGGTAGAGACAAAAAACACCCCCGTAAAGATCGATTTGTCAGAATTAAACAACCGCCATTATGCTGCTGGCCGCTTTGTTTGTCAAATTAATTAAAATTCAAGATAAAGATCTGACCTTGAGTGGCATAGTATCTGACCCCCTGTAATTGCTATAAAATATACCGTATGTTAGAATATTCACAGGAAAATTATTAATTTATAGTATTATGTTATCTAAAAAGGAAACAGGCGATGTCTGGAAAGGAGTCAGTTTTTGGATGGAAGAGATCAAAAAAGCCGGAGTTTATGATCAACTCAGGCATTTCAACGATATTATAACCGGAAAAGATGCTCCAAAAGGGTATGGCGATGAGCCGGTTTTAGAAGATGTAGTCCTGGACGGCAGGAAGTGCGATATTTATCATACTGATAAAAAGCCCTCTGATACTTATCATCGAGTCTTTATCCATATTAAGGAATAATGTTGCAGAGTCCCAGGTGCGCCTACTGTATTGTGCTAACAACAGCCGACCATGTCGGTTGTTTTGTTCTTGAGTAATTTTGCGGCCTGCTCGATTTGCGCCGGTTGATGGTCGAGGATTGGTTCAGGTAGATCGTCGATGGGGAAGAACTGACCGTTGGGGAAGTTAGCATCGCGATCGACCTCGAGCAGATAAAATAGATGCCCGCCGTGGCCTCGTTTGTTGTCGGAAAAATTAAAATCGACTAACCGAGGCTGCCTATCGAACTTGTCGACCCCGACCTCGTCGGCAAGTCGTTTCCAGACAGATTCGACAGAATCGGTAATACGTATGATCGTGCCCGGGAAGTGCCACCAACCTGGCCAGAATTTATCGTCAGATTCGCGTTGCGTCAACAAGATCTCGAGCTTGTCCTTATTGTGTCGAAAAACAAGCAACTCAAATGCAACAGCAGGGAACACGTAACCGATCTGGTAAAAGTACCATTGTGGCAGTACGCAATGTTTAAGTAAGTATCGTTTTAGCAGCGCAAACTGAATCATTGCCAAGGGTCGGAACAGTTGTAGGAGTAGGTTGATCATGGTGTGGGTATTGTAGGGGATTGTGAGCGAGGTTTCAAGGGTTCCAAAGGTCGCAAAGGTTTCAAAGGTTTTCTCCTGCTTCCTACTCCCTATTTCCTACTTTCTGCGTTTTCCGACAATACTTATCCTCAGGAACAAAAACCGAACGGGTTTTTTGTTTTGTTTTCGCCAAATTTTTTAGTGGCGCAAGGTGGGGTAATCAATTTGACCAAAGGCTCAAAGTGGGGTAGAGTGGAGTTACCAAGGCACAAAGTGGGAAATGCTCTGATTACATCGGGCACTGTACAGCCTTCTTAGTTTGATTTTTATGCAAGCGGTTTGGGAAACTTCCCCCCATCATGAGTTGTTGCGAACGATCGTTCGGGACACGACAATTCGTGATGAGGTCGATCCTCCTTCGCTCCTTTGGAGATTAGGAAGGGTTTGACAGCCGCTTGCTCTTTTATTCATAGGCGAAAGGATCCTCGACAGAGGTTCCTAACCACCAATATGTTTATAGGTGAATACAATCACCAAATAGACGACAAGGGTCGCTTGGCGATCCCGGTGAAGTTTCGAGCAGGTCTCGTGAAAGGCGCGGTTGTCACGCGAGGCCTCGATTCTTCTCTGTTCCTGCTCCCCTTGGAGGAGTGGGACAAGTTGGCGACTTCACTTGCCGGCTTGCCCCTGGGGCAGGCAAATTCACGCGCCTTCGCCCGACTCATGCTTGCGGGCGCAATGGACGTGAAGCTTGACAAGCAGGGACGACTCATTGTTCCTGAGTATCTGCGACGCTATGCAGGACTCGAAAAAAAGGTGGTTATTGTCGGCGTTAACACGCGTCTCGAACTTTGGGACCAGGATGAGTGGGAGAAGTACCGCTCTAGGACCGAAGAGGACGCAGAAGCTATCGCCGAACAGCTGGGGGAGCTTGGTATCTAGCTTGACTGTATGACCGAACACATTCCGGTATTGGCTCAAGAGGTATTAGACGGCTTGAACCTATCTTCTGGCGATACTGTACTTGACTGTACAGTAGGACTTGGTGGACACGCTAAGTTGATTCTTGACGCAACTGGCCCTGACGGCCGTTTGCTAGGTTTTGATCGCGATCAGCGAAATCTGGAAGTAGCCGAAAAGGTACTTGCTGGATTTTCAGATCGAATCACACTTATTCACGATTCGTTTGGCAATTTAGCGTCCCATGATCTTCCCAATATTGATAGTGCGTTATTTGACCTTGGCATTGCGTCACCCCATGTTGATGATCCTACCCGTGGCTTCTCGTTCGGAAAAGAGGGGCCGCTTGATATGCGCTATGATCAAACTCAGGAGTTAACAGCTGAGGAGATTGTTAATAGTTGGTCACAGAAAGACCTTGCAGATTTGTTCTATGTTTACGGCGAGGAGACTCGTTCCCATCAAATCGCCAAAGCCATCACTCATGCGCGGCGTAAGAATCGGATAAAGTCAACTACCGAGCTTGCGTCAATAATCGAAGAAGTAAACCCGCGCAGGGGTAAAATTCATCCTGCCACAAAAGTATTTCAGGCGATCAGGATGGGGGTCAATGACGAACTTGGCGAGATCGACCGCGGTGTAAAGTCAGCGATCGATCTTCTCAGGCCTGAGGGCAGAATAGTCGTGATCTCGTTTCACTCAATAGAAGACAGGCTTGTAAAGCAACTTTTTAAAACACACGCTCAGCTAAACATTATTACAAAAAAGGTAATTCAGGCTTCGTACGAAGAAAAGCGCGCGAATCCTCGCGCTCGTAGCGCAAAGCTGCGAGTAGCGGAGAAAACAGTTAGCCAGAGCGCTTAAACGGTTCGCGCCAGTGATTTAGTGGTTAAGTGACTAAGTGATTCGATTCACTCAATCACTCAATCACTCAATCACTCAATCACTCAATCACTCAATCACTCAATCACTCAATCACTCAATCACTCAATCACTCAATCACTCAATCACTCAATCACTTCCC
>JBDRFP010000010.1:0-5279 GCA_043818555.1 bacterium
TGTATAGAATCGAGCATTTTAAATAGAGACAAGTGCCTTATTTATACAGTCAATAACGAATTGATCCTCGAAGCACAGAAAAACGATCGCTTTAGGGAGGTTTTAAATAGTTCGACCTTTTCGATCGCTGACTCTGCCGGAGTGGTCTGGGCGGTCAATTATTTATATGCAAAAAAAGTCGAAAGGATTCCGGGAGCGGATTTATTTATCGATCTTGTTAAACTCTCCGAGGACCGCGACTATAGGATATTTTTGTTTGGGGGAGAAAATGGGGTAGGAGAGAAGACCAAGGAAGTTTTAGAAAAAAGGTTCCCGAAATGTAAAATAGTGGGATTTATCGACGGAATCAAGGTTGACGGGGACAAGTATGACGAAAAAATAATTACTAGAATCAACGAAGCAAAGCCCGATATATTATGCGTGGCTCTCGGAGCGCCAAAACAGGAAATTTGGATCCAAAATAATTTCAAAAAAATTGATTGCTCGGTATTTATCGGAGTTGGCGGAACATTCGACTTTGTCTCGGGCAAAGTTAAACGCGCACCTCGCTTTATGCGAAGCCTCTCCCTCGAATGGCTCTACAGGTTAATTGTGCAACCCTCACGCGCAAAAAGAATATATAACGCCCTCGTCGTCTTTCCACGACTTGTAAAAAGATCTAAAAAGTAACCCAAATACCACCTAAATACCACCCGCGGGGTGGTATTTAGGTTATTCTTGATGTCATTCCTGCGAAAGCAGGAATCTAGACCACTAAAGCAATTGTCATCCCGCACTCCCTTCTTGTCATCCCGCACTCCCGCCTGAACGATACATTCGGGCAGGTGATGCGGGATCTAGACCATTGTAGCTCTCGTCAATCAATTTCTTCGAGTTCAATACCATTATTTTTTAATAGTGCGGAGAACACCCCAAAGCCTGTTTTTTTATTTCCATCAAAAATTCCGCTATATATTTTTCCGGCTCCGCATGTTGGACTGCCAGATTTTAAATAGGCTTTTTTGATATTAAACTTTTCGATGATTTTGAAAGAGTCTTTGGCAGCTTTTAGATAAACGGATGTCATATTTTTACCGCTTTTACTGACTATTTTTGCCCTGCCCTCTAATACGTCAAATCCATCACCTCCAACAATCTCGCATGCATCACGAGGGATTCCTAGCTTCGCGAGCATTTCAGGGCATATCAAAATAGCTTCGCCTGATGCAAAGACATCTTTGGCTTTTTTGCTTAATTTACTTTTACCGTTGTATCTACAATTAAGACCGAGAAGACATGCACTTATCAATTTCATATTTATATTTTAGTTTATTGGCTAAAAAGCACAAGGCCCTCGTTCGATTGAGGGCCTTGGAAAACGACTGGTCTGGTTGTCACTCGCTGGCATTCCCGATGCACCACAGCGGGTAGGGGTGGGTCTCGTGCTCAATGAAGCCTTGGACCCGTACATCTTCCCGCCAACATGGAAGGCACTTTGTGATTGCTGTGAAGGCCCGCCCCCTCACGATGTAGTCGTTGTCGTCGAGACACTCAACGAGTATGTCAAAAAAGTTGTCAGGATTCGCCGCGGTCAATGCTTCGACAGCAGCTCGCCGAACCTTCTCGCTTGAGTCTGTTTCGAGAATCGTCGTGAGTTGAGCGACCACCTCTTCGGTCAGATGCCCAGCGTGATGCAAGATCTCGACTGCTGATTCCCGCATCCTGAAATCAGCATCCATCAACAGCTGAACGTATCGTTGTATATCGCCCATGACGCTACCTCCTGAGTATCGCAGTGAGTTCTTCAACGGCTTCAGCGGGTGAGCGAGTCTTGATGCCGATCATGGGAATCGCGATTCCTTTTGCCCGGAGGCTGTGGGAAAGCGCTTCCATGAAGAAACCTGTTCCGCTACGGATGCGATTCGGTGGCGGACCTGTGATCACGTTAACAGCGCAAGATGGAGAAAACTCAATCCCCATAATCGCTATTACCTTGTAACCATTGGCAAGGTACATCTCGACCTGTTTCACCACCGAATCCGCTACCTGCCTGTAATTACTCTGGCATTTCGCATCCGCATATGCCGACTTTTGCTTGGGCCTTCGGATAAGCTTGTCGAAGAAAAGCTCCGGACATGGCATCTGAACAATGTTGATGTCGCTCTTGCCGAGTATCTCAACGACAGGCCTGATTACGGCAGGGAAATCTCGCACAATTCCTTGTGCCCTGATACCCTGGGCAAGGGCACAGAACGGGACGAACACCACTTTTCGGCTACGGTTCATATTGACCACCCTCAGCAGTGTAGGTCGGCGTCAAACTCGCGGATCTGCTCAAGCTTCTCCGCAATATAACGCGCAACCTCAGTGGGATCAGCCGTTGAGAAGCTGTCGGCCAACATGCAAACAGGCTCTTGCTTGGGGATTCTGAACCCAAACTCGTCCAGAGTCTGGTTGACCTTCGGCTTGGAAGCGAGGAAGTCATACAGCGGACTAATATAGGTGAGTCCCGCGCTGGCATAGACACCCTTGACTGAGTCCATGAAGGCCTCAGTCTGCTCGGGATAATCCTTCTGTCGCTCGGCATACCCGTCGAGCAATACGTTGATGCCGGATTCACGGGCATACCTAGAGGCCGAGACGTTCATGATCAGCTTGCATCCAACGCAAGCAAGCAACGATCGGTATTTGCGCCTGAGGAAATCCTGCTCGACGTTCTGCATCACCACTTTGCGCATCATTTCACTGACGCGCTTGCAGTGAAACACAACCTCGACTTGGGGGTACATGTTCTTCACAACTGCCGCCTGTCGCTTGGTTGAATCCAACCGACTCAGCAGACCGTTGTCCACCAGAAGGAGAGTGAGCTGTCCTCCGGAAAATGCTTCGCAGAAAGCCGCAGCAACAAGGCTGCTGTCTCGTCCACCGGAGAATAGAACAATTGCACGTCCATCGAAGTTGCCATCAACAGCAGCCCTGACGCGATCTCCCAAAAGACCTACTGCCTGATCTGCCAGATTCCTAGCCATGTGGATACCTCCAGATTTTGTAACAACCAGATTGTCAATGACCAATCACAAAAGAATATCACATGTGATTTCTTTGTCAATACACCTGTTGGCAAGTTTTTGAGAGCTTAAAACACTAGGGGCGTCACATTTGGCGATTTTTCGCTTGGAAGTTCGTCTCCCTTTCAATTGAAATGATAATACACAGAATTTTTAAATAAATCAAGTCAAGAGCTAAGTATCAAGTTATATTAGCGTTTTCTACAGATGGTCATATATTTTGGTCGTTAGAGAAATTGTCATTGCGAGCTTCTAGCGAAGCAATCTATTTTCCTCGAAGATCCTGAGCCCTTCGATTCCACTCAGGGTTATAACGTAGTCGAATGGGTTGAAAATCCTGAGCGAAGTCGAATGGATTGAATCCCACAATTATTAAGATTTTTTTAATTTATGATTGACTAATCAGCCAAAGGGTGTATATTTCAGCTTATCTGGAACCAAGCTGGCAACGTGCCAGACTTACTTGTTGGAGGTGGACATTATGTATCCACACGGCAGACGCAAAGGTTTCACGCTCATTGAGTTGCTAGTGGTGATCGCGATCATCGCCATCCTGGCGGCGATCCTCTTCCCCGTGTTCGCCAAGGCCCGCGAGAAGGCGCGGCAGACGTCGTGCTTGTCGAACGTCAAGCAGGTGACACTCGGGTTTCTGCAGTATGCTCAGGACTACGACGAGATGTTCCCGCAAGCCGGTGCGGCCGCTGGGGACGTAGCGATCTGGCCCAACGGGGCTTCCGGTGCCAACTACTGGCAGTGCCGAATCTATCCCTACCTCAAGAATTCGCAGGTTATGAACTGCCCGAGCGCTACATTCTCGTGGAATGGAGCGCCGAGCAGCGCGACCCCGATAGGCATGAACGCCAGTCTGTGCCCGTGTGCACTCGGAACGATCCAGAACGTCTCCCAGACCGCGCTGGTTGGCGACACCGAGGGAGGCGCCAGCTACAGCTTCTTCCAGTTCTGGTATGCGGGTCCGTCAACAGCGCGGGGCCTGTCCCCCCGTCACAACGAAGGCGGCAATATCGGCTTCGTGGACGGTCATGGTAAGTGGGTGAAGTTCGGGCGCGACAGCTCGAACATTCCCATCCACCCGACAGCGACAGGCGGCGTCTACTTCCTGGCCAACGGCACGGGGTAAGACACCGACCAACATCTCAACGCACGGGGCGGCTCATCACGAGCCGCCCCTCTTCTTTTTCTTGAATCCCACAATTATTAAGATTTTCTTGCTAGGCAAGTCAGTTTTCCACGTTTATTGTTGATTATTTTACTAAGAAGTGTATATTCCAAGCTAATGAGACCTACTGGCTTTTAAGCCAGACAGCTACTAAGGAGACACAAGATGTCTAAGAAAAGTGGTTTCACGCTCATTGAGCTACTCGTGGTGATCGCGATCATTGCCATCCTGGCCGCGATCCTCTTCCCGGTGTTTGCCAAGGCCCGCGAGAAGGCCCGGCAGACGAGTTGCTTGTCGAACCTGAAGCAGATCGGTCTGGGCGCAATGATGTATGCGCAGGACTACGACGAAACCATGCCGATCACGCAAGGGTATATCCCGGCGGCGACGCTGATCGCGAACCAGGTCGAGTGGATCTTCACTATCCAGCCGTACATCAAGAACAAGCAGATCTACGTGTGTCCCAGCCGGACAACCAACGCCATCTACGGCGGCGGCACCTCGGACACAACCTGGGGTGGCTGCAGTTACTCCTACAACCTCTGGTTGAACCGAGCGGCGTCAGGACGGATCCTTTCCCCGGCCACCACCCTCCTCTTCACCGAGCTGCGCAACAACTACTGTTACGTGCGCAACGACGACACCGGGTGGGCGCCCGAGTTCAACCACAACGACGGGCTAAACGTCGCGTTCTGCGACGGACACTCCAAGTGGCAGAAGAACAACAAAGCGGGAGCCGGATGCCATTGGGCAAACGGCTATCCCACACCCAATGAGGGCGGTTTCTGATCCCTCTGCGACCAACAGCACGTCTCTACAGGGACGGCCACGAGCCGTCCCTCTTCTTTTCTCGAAGATCCTGAGCCCTTCGATTCCACTCAGGGCTATAAGAAATGTCGAACGGATTGAAAATCCTGAGCGTAGTCGAATGGATTGAAAATCCTGAGCCCTTCGATTCCACTCAGGGCTATAAGAAATGTCGAACGGATTGAAAATCCTGAGCCCTTCGATTCCACTCAGGGTTATAACGTAGTCGAACGGATTGAAAATCCTGA
>JBDRFP010000011.1:0-30209 GCA_043818555.1 bacterium
CGATCGGCTGTGGCTCGGGAAATGGGGCAGGTGATTGTTTGCGAGGGCCTAGAAGATGAAAAATACAAAAATTGCGTTGAGCTGATTGCTTTTGAGGAGCTTGATGAAACTGCGTGTGAGTATTTGAGCGATGGAGTTCAGGACTGCGTTGATACTGTGATTTTACGAAAAGCGACTGACCAGGATGATTATTCAATGTGCTCTTCGATTTCCGACGATGAAACTCGAACATCGTGCTACGATCAATTGATGTTGTTAATCGTTGCCGATGACGCTTGTGTGGATTTGGGAATCGACGCGTCGGTTTGCGACCAGGAACAGGCTTTGAACGACGCAATCGACGCTGGCGATCCGGCAGCCTGTGAGACTTTGGGCGAAATGCAGGCTTCGTGCGAAGATATTTTTAAGTCAGTCGACCCTGACCGTGACGGACTTTCGTCATGGGAGGAATTTGAACTTGGCACCGATCCGGCCAACGCAGATACTGACGGCGACGGGTACGATGACGGAACAGAAGTCGCGGGCGGTTATGATCCGCTGAGCTGATGTGATATTATTGAATCGCATGGTTTATTGTCTGAGTGCATGGTTTATTGACGAAAAGCGAGGTTTTATTGTCAGGTAGCGCAGTTTATTGCAAAGCGCAAATTAATCTCAGCTCATCGATAGTAAACAATCGTTTGCCGTAATAAACCTTACATACCGAGAATAAACTTCGTAATTTGAAAATAAACTCAAAACTATGTTCGACGATCAAAAGACAACTTCGGCAGTTCCGGCTCCAGAGCCACCTGCTGCTCCGCCGGAAAATTTACCTACACAGCCTGCTCAGCCAGTAGCGCCTCCGCCACCACCGGCACCGGCTCCTGCGTCGCCCGTGGCTCCGTCGTCGCCGACGCCACCACCGCCTCCCACTGCGGCACCTGCGCAGCCTCAGCCGGCTCCACCGCCTCCGCCGTCAGCTTTGCCGACACCAAAGAAGGGGCTTGGCAGTGGGATAAAGGCTGTACTCATCATTGTATTGGCAATAATCATAATTGCGGCGGCAGCGGCAATCGCTTACACGCTAATAATCGCCCCTCAGGATGAAGGTGATGTTTCATCTGTTCCTGAGGATGGGATTGTTGAGGAGGAAGAGCAGGCGCCAACTGAAGAAGAGATCGTAGTCGAAGAGGAGGAAGTGGACATTGACAGCGATGGAGACGGCCTGACCGACAGCGAAGAGGAAGACGCGGGAACTGATCCAAAAATGACAGACACTGATAAAGACGGGCTTGGAGACAGGGAAGAAGTGCAGGTTTACGGCACAGACCCGCTCGACGCTGATACTGACGACGATACTTACCTGGACGGCCAGGAGGTGTCATCCGGATTTAATCCAAACGGTCCGGGTAAGTTATTTGAAGTGCCGGTGCAGACTCAGTAAATCGTTTGGATAAGTCCCGCAGGACCAATGTGACCTATATTTATGTCAGAAAAAATCGACATTCCAACAACAGTAAAAAAACCCCAAAAGCTGGATGACATAATAATTCATTCGATGCCAAGGGAATTTTTGGGCCGCGATGCAGACTTGAAGGCTGCGCCAAAAGAAAGGTCTGTGGCTCTGCCGCTTCCGCCGCCGCCTCAAAAGACTCCGCCGGTCAAGAAGCCTGCGAGTCCGCGCGCGCCTTCTCGCGCGCCGCTCGTTGTTGCAGCGGTTGGGATTATTTTAATTGGCGTATTGGCGATCGCGTCAGTGTTTGCGCTGCGTGGAATATCGACAATCGAAGAGCCGGTTGAGGATGAAGTTGTGATTGAAGAAGAGCCGATTGAAGAGGAGGAAGAAGAGGTTGTAGTAATTCCGGGGCTCGACATCGACAGCGACGGGCTGTCAAATATTGAAGAGAGGCTTTACGGCACCGATTACAGAAATCCGGATACCGACGGCGACACTTACCTCGACGGCAATGAGGTGTTTCATCGCTACGACCCGCTTGGGTTGGCGCCTTCAACATTGCTCGATACCGGGTCGGTAAAAATTGCCGAGGCTTTGGATGGAGAAGATGTGCTGTACTCAGTTTACTATCCGGCATCGTGGGCGCTTGGGGAAGATTTAAGCATCCATGGAGGCGCGCCGGGCTTGGAGTTTTCTGCCGGTTCAGGTGAGCACATTAGAATTAAGCGCCACATGAGAATAGACGGTCAGGAATTTAAGGATTGGTACGACGAAACCATCGCGCCTAATAATGGAGCGGAAGACCTTGCAGAAATAACCAGCAAAGTTGGCTACACCGGCTACATGAGTACGGATGAACTAAAGGCGTATCTTGAACTTGATGATTGGTTCTTTGAGTTTATCTATGACCTGAACGGGGAAGAAACCATTGAGTATTTGCAGACCTTCCTCATGATGTTAAACAGTTTTGAATACGCAGGGTAGTGCGCTGAAGAAAAGACTCTGGGATTGATTGGGCGTATTTGTGTTGGGCATTGACTAACTAATCCATGTATCAGTTTATTGAATTTACTGTTCGGTGCAATAACAATCAGGCAACGAGCTCTAAAGTTTTCACTACAGCGTATGTTCTCAGTAAAGCGATTTGGCAAAAGCGTAAAATACGCGATGCGCGGGCTTGCAAGTGTTGCAAAGCACGAGCAGAGTTTTCGATTGCAGTTGATTGCCGCTGTGGCAATAATTATTGTTATGTTTGCTGTTCCGCTTGCAACATGGGAAATCATCATGCTGCTGGTTATGATTGTCGCTGTTTTGGTTCTGGAAGTGGTCAATAGCATTTTTGAACGCATTGCTGACGCCATGAAACCGCGTCTTAGTCCGGTTGTGCGCGAAGTAAAGGACATGATGGCAGGCGCCGTGCTCCTGACATCGGTTACTGCCGTAATCGTTGCAGCTCTAATTTTTCAATCATACATTGTTGAGGTTTTGGGGATAACAATGTAAAGTTTATTGCGAGAAGCAAATGTTTATTGGCTGAAGACCTGGCCAATCATGAAAAGCGATTGTTTATTGACCGATTTTAAAATTAACTCTGTTTTTGACCATAAATTTCAGTTCCTCAATAATAAACCTAGTTTTCTCGATAATAAAACTAAGCTAATCGAAATAAACCCTGCAGATCAGGTAATAAACCTCAGCTTCTCGAAACTTATGTCCGAAGAAAATATCACAGGCCTAGACATCGGGTCATCTAAAATCCGAGTTGTGGTTGGCCAATCAATGCCGCAGGAAGACGGAAAACCCACTTTACATGTAATTGGCGCGGTTGAGGCAGAATCAAGCGGAATACATAAGGGAAGTATTTCAAGCATGGAAGATGCTGTTTCTTCGATTTCAAAAGCCTTGGAAAAGGCTGAACGAATGACGGGGCAGGCGCTTAATAAGGCATGGGTTTCCATTGCAGGGCATAAGATTTTAGTGCAGGAAAGCCGTGGCGTGATTGGAGTTGCGCGGCAGGACGGAGAGATTCGCGAGGAAGATGTTGAGCGGGCGATAGAGGCGGCGCGCGCGGTTGCTACGCCGTCGAATTATGAAATTCTGCATGTTATACCAAAAAGTTTTACTGTGGATGGCCAGCAGGGGATTAAAGACCCGGTTGGTATGAACGGCATTCGGCTTGAAGTTGACGCTGTAATCATCCAGACGCTATCTTCACAGATCAAGAATGTTACAAAGAGCGTTTATAGAACCGGGCTCGACATTGAAGACCTTGTGTTCTCTCCTCTTGCAACTGCTGAGGCGGTTTTGACTAATCGTCAGAAAGAGCTTGGAGTGTGCGTGCTGGATATTGGCGCCACCACTACTACTATGGCTGTTTTGAAGAAGGTGATATGCTCCACACTGCGGTGCTGCCGTTTGGGGGTGACCATTTTACAAACGATGTTGCGATTGGGCTCAGAACATCGCTTGAAGTCGCTGAGGCCATCAAGCTTGCTGAGGGGCATGCCGTGCCGGATCATGTTGACCGCAAAGAACAGTTTATACTTGCCGATTATGGATCAAGCGAGGACGAAGTGGTGAAGCGACGATTTATTGCAGAAGTTATCGAAGCGCGCGCAGAAGAAATTTTTGAAGCGGTAGATCATGAGTTGCGCAAAATTGACCGCTCCGGTATGCTCCCCGTTGGAGCTGTGCTTACCGGCGGATCAATAAAACTGGAAGGACTGGCAGATGTTGCAAAGCGAGTTTTAAGACTTCCGGTTACGGTCGGCGAGATTCGCGGCGTGTCGAGCGTTATCGATGAAGTGAACGACCCGGCATACGCAACCGCGGTTGGGCTGGCGCTTTGGGGGTTCACAATACGAGCTTCAAGCGGAAGGCGATTCCCGTCGCTCAAGATCGGCAACTTCTCCCAAGCGGCAGATCAAGCAAAGAAGTGGATTAAGTCCTTAATTCCGTAGCAGGTTGCCAGGTCCCTACCGATGCACCGAGCCGAGCTGGGTGGACTGATAATTATCAATAACCGATCAAGACTCCTCGAACGAGGAGTTTTAATATTGTCTCCCTTACCCCAATAAACCCTCGCTTTCCGATAGTAAACCTCTGCCTCTTGAAAATAAACCCCGCGGGCCACGAAATAAACTCTGCCGACAGCAATAAACTCTGCAAGCCAAGAAATGTATCCCCCAACGTTATACACAGCCTCTTTTTGACAGCCCCTGTCACTATGATAAATTGTGAGTACAAAATGTATGCATAAAAGATTAGATTGAACAAATAATGTGTTCGTCAATCATGAGCGCAGATAAATAATTTACTCAACTTCGTATGGCTGAAGTAAAACCTGAAATTGAAACATTTGCAAAAATCAAGGTGCTTGGCGTTGGTGGAGGCGGAGGATCTGCGCTCAACAGAATGATCAGAGAGAAGCTCAAGGGGGTGGACTTTGTCGCAGTTAATACCGATGTCCAGGCATTGCATCAGAATCTTGCCAACACAAAACTGTCAATTGGCAAAACTGTAACCCGAGGTCTTGGCGCTGGAATGAATCCGGAACTTGGCCGACGCGCGGCAGAAGAAAACGCAAACGAAATTCGAAATACTATTGCCGGAAGCGACATGGTATTTCTGACAGCCGGTCTTGGTGGAGGAACCGGAAGCGGAGCGCTTTCAGAGATTGCAAAAATTGCAAGAGAAGCCGGAGCGCTTACTGTTGCGGTTGTAACAAAACCATTTGCTTTTGAGGGCGCGCAACGCAAGCGCATTGCAGACGATGCGTACGCGGAATTATCAGAACAGGTAGATACGGTAATCACAATTCCCAATGATCGCGTGCTGCAGATAATCGACAAAAAAACATCGCTTCTGGAAGCGTTTCAGATTGTCGATGATGTTCTAAGACAGGGCGTGCAGGGGATATCGGAAATAATCACATTGCCAGGACTTATTAACGTTGACTTTGCTGACGTTAAGGCAATTATGCAGAATGCGGGGTCGGCCCTAATGGGCATTGGTTCGTCATCGGGTGAGAACAGGGCGGTAGAGGCGGCAAAAATGGCAATAGCAAGCCCGCTCCTGGAGCTTTCAATCGACGGCGCAAAAGGAATTCTATTTACCGTAACCGGAAGCCCTGATCTGGCAATGTATGAAGTTGCCGAAGCAGCAAAGGTTATTACCGGATCGGCAGACGATGACGCTAAAGTTATCTTTGGAGCCAATATTGATGACTCGCTTGACGACGAAGTAAGGATTACGGTTGTGGCGACCGGTTTTGACGGACGCGAACGAAGAATGTCACCTAGCCTTGCGGGCGATGAAATTATAAATCCTCAGGGAAGCTGGACACCGACTCATAGAAGGGAAGAGGCAGCCCGGAGCGGTGTAACAACAGCGCAGGTTAAGGATTCGCCTTTTGAACAGCGAAAGGTTGTGGCATCAAACGAAACGCAAGAAGAACGGCTCGGTAGCAATGGCAGGGCCGGATCCGGATCGGCAAATGCTTCCGGAAACGCGAACGCAATAGTGCCACAAAACGGCGACGATGACGACCTTGGGATACCGGCATTTATTAGGCGCAAGATGATGTAATCCATTACAGAACTACGGATGGTACCGAACTACAGAATTTATAACTAAGCTGCGGCATTTCCGCGGCTTCTGTTTATCTGCTAGAATGTATCTGCACACCCATGGTCATTGCGAGGAGTTTGGTAGTTCGGCGACGAAGCAATCTAAGCGCTTAGATTGCTTCACTAAACGATCAACGACCGCTCGCGATGACGCGAGAGTTTATCGGTCTGTAGGTTTGTAGCTGTTCGTAGGCCTGTAACATATTTTATGCATTGTCCCGTTTGCAATTATAAATCCACCCGCGTTGTCGACTCGCGCTTGGCAACAAATGGAATGACAGTACGCCGTCGTCGCG
Source organism: bacterium (assembly GCA_043818555.1). Classification (GTDB taxonomy): domain Bacteria; phylum Patescibacteriota; class Patescibacteriia; order UBA9934; family UBA9934; genus JAUYIW01. Next base: position 6,363 of record JBDRFP010000011.1, read on the forward strand.
AGTGCGAACGCGCGCGGTGCGGGTACAGGTTTTCGACCGCTGAAGAGGTGGAGTTATTAGATGTGTCCATTATTAAACGCGACGGCGGAAGAGAGACGTATTTGCGAGATAAGATGACCAGAGGACTAAAGCAGGCGCTCGAAAAGCGGCCCTACACCGAAGCGCAGTTTCATAATCTGGTTCAAAAAATCGAGCGAGATATTCAAAAGCGCCGCAGCGGAGAGGTTACCAGCAGGGAGCTTGGTGAATTAGTAATGAAGCATCTTAAGAGCTTTGACAAAGTCGCCTACATCCGCTTCGCCAGCGTGTATCATTCATTTGAGGACTTGAAAACATTCGAAGAAGAACTCGCCAAGCTTTCTCGGAGGAGGAGAAAGAAAGCTTAAATTCCAAGTTCCAAATATGTTTATAAGCGTGAAGGGGGGGTGGAAGTAAAAGGAGCCTTTGTTATTTGGAATTTATGTTATAATATCCCCACATGGAGGAAAAACGAACAAAGATAATTTGCACTATTGGGCCGGCGTCGAGTTCTGTTTCGATGTTAACCAAAATGATCAAAGCGGGCATGAACGTGGCTCGGCTTAATTTTTCTCATGGCGAGCATAAAGATCACAAGCAGCTCATAAAGAACATCCGATCGGCAGCTAGCCGATCCGGCAGTATGGTCGCGATCCTTCAAGATCTGCAAGGGCCGAAAATTAGGGTTGGCAAACTCCCCAAGGCCGGAATCAAACTCCGTAAAGGTCAAACAATCGAGTTCAGTACCGCAATTGACGAGTACATGCAAGGCGGGCCGATTCCGTCAACATACAAAAATGTTCACAAGGACGCCAAAAAGGGCGACAGGATTTTGATGGACGACGGTTTACTAGAAGCGATCGTAGCGTCGGTCAGGGGGAGAAAGATAACGGCCAAGGTTGTAACCGGCGGCGTGCTCAAATCGCACAAAGGCATGAACCTGCCGGATTCGGTCATTTCGACCCCTGCTTTCACAGAGAAGGATCGTGAAGACTTGCTGTTTGGTTTGGAGCAGGGCGTGGATTGGGTGGCGTTGTCGTTTGTGACTTCGGCTGAGGTAATAGGCAAGGTCAAGGGTATAGTCCATACAAAGTGCCGGGCGCTTGGGTGTGTTGAGCCGCGTCTGATCGTAAAGATTGAGCGCGGGGCCGCGATAGAAAATTTTGATGAAATTTTGGAAGCAACAGACGGGGTAATGATCGCAAGAGGCGATTTGGGGGTTGAGATTCCATATGAAGAAGTGCCGATTATTCAGAAGGAGTTGATAGAAAAGTGCCGTCAGGCCGGGAAGCCGGTTGTTGTGGCAACGCAAATGCTGGAGTCAATGACACATAATCCCAGATCGACCAGGGCGGAAACATCAGATGTTGCGAATGCTGTAATCGACCATGCCGACGCGGTGATGCTTTCGGGCGAGACGGCCACTGGCGAGTATCCGGACAAGACGGTCACAACCATGGCGGCAATTATAAAACATGCGGAGCAGTCACGCTTTGATGATATTTCATTCTACAGCGGGCACGATATTGACAACATTGCGACATCCACTGCGCAGTCGGTGCATCAAATGGCGCGCAATAACCAAATCGACGCTGTGGTGACTTCATCGACCTATGGCGAACTGGCGCGAAAGATCAACATCTACCGGCCGGAAGTTCCAATTTACCTTGCGTGCCCGAACAAATCAGTAGCAAGGCAAAATATTATTCGCTCGGGCGTGTTCCCAATTGTGCTGACCGACGAAGCGGGCACTTTTGTGCACCGAGCCGAGGGCAAGCTTCGCAGGGACAAGAAAATCAAAACACGACATAAGGTCGTGTATGTTACCCAAACGCCAAGCGGGGAAGTGCAGCTTACTGTGCGCTAGTTAAAATTGATTTGTGCCAGAGCTCTCAAGCGCCTCAGATATAATTTCGACTATCCAGTTTTGTGCGGTGAATGAAGAGAAGATGCTCTGAAGAAGGATCACGATCAGCGTAGCAATAATTGTGGCGCCTATAACGGCTCCGAATCCGCGAACCATACCGAGTAAAAGATTTTCAGCGAATTTCCTTTTTTTGGACTTGCGCGTGATCAGGTGGAGCTCGGCGCGGATGTCGTGAAGTAATTTGTTCGTTTTTTGAGTCTCGCTCGCGAGGCCTTCTTTTTTTGGCATAATATTTATTTAACAGCGATCGTAAATGAAAACCTCGATCCTTTGCCACGGCCTTCACTTTCAGCCCACACTTCACCGCCCATCATTTCCACAACCCGTTTTACAATATAGAGCCCAAGCCCGGTTCCTGTAACATCCTGTGTGTCCGGCCGCTGGATGCGTGAGAATTTTTGAAATAGTTTGCCCATGTCCTCATTGGAAAGGCCCACTCCAGTGTCGCGCACATTAAATTGCATCATTTTGCCTTTGCATACAGTTTCAACCGTTATCTTGCCACCCGGTTTGTTGTAGTTGATTGCGTTGGCTATAAGATTAACAAGCACATCTTGAAGGTGCTTTGGGTCGTTGTTGATTATGCAATTTTTTTTGCACGGCTTGTAGTCAATGGTAATGTTTTGCCGTTTTGCCTGCAACGAAAGCTGCTTAATTGTGGAATTAATTAGATCGTCAATTCTGAATTCGGATTTATTTATTTTGAGTGTGCCGTATTCGATTCGTGATGTATCGAGCAGGTCGTCGACTAAATGATTAAGCCTTACGCCGTTTGCGTCAATTGTGTCAACGAGCTCCAGGCAATTTTTTGGGATTTTAAGGCAGTTATAATCTTCGCGCAACAGCTCCATGCTCCAGTTGATTGCGTTTACCGGCGCTCTAAGCTCGTGCGCTGCAACAAAGATAAACTGATCTTTCATTCGCTGAAGTTCTTTCTGATGCTTCATCGACTTATTGTATGTTTCTTCCAGCTTTTTCGTACGCTCCTTAATAATGCGTTCCATGTTTATTACTGTGATTGAAAAAAGTTGGGCAGTGATAGCGACAAAGATAGCGCCGAAGAAGAAGGTGAACGTGGTGGCTATACCAAGATTAAAAAATAGCGTGTCAATTTTGAATATGATTATTATCGATATCGCGAGGTAGCCGAAAATGAAGAAAAGTACGAGCGTAGATAAAACAACCCAAAATTTTTGAATTTTGAATCCTTTTGTATGTATGTAAATCTTCCTAAACGCAAACATTGCGTACAGAAAAAATAATATTGATCCTATGATTACGATTGGGTAAAGCATGATTTCTATGTTACCGCATAGTATTATACACTAACTTGCGTGCCTGACCAATAATAAACGACCATTCACGCCCATCCTTCGTCGCTGTAAGGGACATTTTCGCAGATGTGATTGCAGACTTCGCGGATGTAGGGGATTGTGTCGGTCGGGAGATCGTGAATGGGCGCCCAGCGGAGTTCGCTGCATTTGTGAGGTTCCGCGTTTTGGACCTGACCGTCCCAAGAGTCGAGCGTAAAGAAAAAGTCCAGCCGTTCCCAGTCTTCTGAATTCCTGTGGCGAGTGTGCTTCAGCTCAAGTCGAGCTGGATCGATGTCGATGCCGATCTCCTCTTTAGCCTCACGCGCGAGCGCGTCGGTTAGGCATTCTCCACCATCGACATGCCCAGACGGTAAACCAAATTGACCGTCGCAATAGCCGGTATTGCATCGACGCATCAGCAAAATCTCATCGCCTTGTATGAGTAACACGTAAACCGCTGCGATCGCTTTGAATCGTTCTTTTGGCATGGTTGCAGTTTAACAAATCGACGACGGCTTGACAAAGGCGAGATTTTGAGTAAAGATTGATCCAGATCTTTAGCTAGGAGGAAAAATGCGAACTAAGCGCAGGATTGCCTTGAGCGGCCCACCGTGTGGAGGTAAGTCAACCTGTCTCAAAGCACTATCTGAGGAATTTGGAGACTTGGTAGTCTGCGTTCCTGAAATCGCCAGCTTCGTGATTGGTCAGGCCGAGTTACTGCCTTCTGATGATCATGAGCGAAGGAATATCTATATTCGAACAATGCAACAGATGCGCATCGCGCTTGAGGACATGGCAGACTCCATGGATAGAGGCGAAGTGGTCATTGTCGATAGGGGCGTCACAGATGGCGCTGCGTACCTCGAGGGCGGCATGGGCGAGTTTGAAGGCGTGATGGACATGGACAGGAAGTCGATTCATGACCGATATGACCTGGCTCTTTTATTCGACCTGCCTACGCGCGACGCGTATGAGGAAAATCGTCGGAATAACCCTGCGCGTTTTGAGGACTACGACGCGGCATCTGTATTGCGCGATCGCACAGTTGAGGCGTGGCTGGGGCATCCCGACATGTTTTGCATACACTCCCTCGAGTCATGGGAGGAGAAGCTCAGCGTCGCATCAGATATTATAGAGAGATACCTGGCTCTTTGGGGGATCAGACCCTAGCACTGTCCCGCAGCGATGAGTCGCGCTGAGCTTGCCCTGTAGTGATCGAGAACTATGTTCGAGATCTACTATGGGGATTTCTTTATGGTAACATTCGCGCGAATACGCGAATGAAACGGTTTGTCAATTTAGTTGAATGTGCAAATGGATTGTAAGACAACCTCAATTCGACGTGTATGTTAAGTGTCCCACATGGGACGATGTACGCACAATTTTTGCCATTATACTTCGATCGTTGTTTAATGGTAAATATTAAGGAGAGTTTTTTTTGTGTGGGGCGATGATTGCTCCGATTGGTCCAATGGATTGACAAGAGGGTGATCTCGTGATATGTTATTTCGTCAGCGTACATTGTCAACAAGGAGGAAGCATGAGTGACAGATTCATCGATAAGGTCGCGCGTCGTCTGAAGCTCGTAATCGAGTGGAAGTACTTCGACGCGGTTTCAGGCACAGTCTCGCTGGCCAATCCGGTTGCCATGGCTCCACAGCTTTGGGCAACAATCGTCAGCGACAATGTAGAGGCGGTTTCGGTAGGGATGTGGTGGCTGTTCGTAGCCATCCAGACGACCTTAGCGCTGGTTGGTGTAAAGTCCCGAAACCTCGGCCTGTTCATTAGTATGGTGATCAGCATTCTCATGTCGATTTCAATCATCGCCATCGTGTGGCTCAAGTAACCCTAGCCGATCTCGAATCGGCCCAAGCCCCTAGTGTCCAAGCGGCACCGGGGTTTTTCTTTTTGAAATGAAAAACACCCCAACTAAGTTGGAGTATTTTTCATGGCGGGCTGGACGGGACTCGAACCCGCAACTTCCGCCGTGACAGGGCGGTGCTCTAACCAGTTGAACTACCAGCCCAGGTAATTCATGTGTGGCGAAATTGTATCAGATTTTGGGAAATTATGCAAGCCCTTGTGCCCACAGCCCCAGAATTAGCAAAAAAGAAAAACCCCAGCACCACGTTGGATGCTGGGCTTCGCACCCCAGTCAAGACTAGGGCGGTCTAGTAGGGGCGGTGAGATAGACTATTCCTTCACAACTCCGTCGAACTCGACACCAAACACCTCATAGGCAATCTGGTAGACGAACGTCTGCAATTGGTCCATACGTTCATCGGTCAACACCTTCGCCTTACTGTTGAACTCTTCTCCGAACTTGGGTCGTTGGAAGAACTGGCGAGCCCCCCTGACGCTTCGGACGAGTCGTTCGACATCTTGCCTTACTTCTTCTGGAGTTCTGTTTGGCGCCCTCATCAGGTCTTCTTCGAACTCACGACGGATCCATCCGATACCAGTTGAATCTTCTTCCTCTGGTGTCCATCTGCTCACTTGTCACCTTCCTTAATTAGAGTAGGTATGCTGTTCGTTGAGGTAGTATGTTAATCTTGCTCGATTAATGGATTTTCGTCAACCCACCACCCCAGAATTAGCCAAAAACCAAGTTCCAATTGTGGTTACTGCGCTCCAACACAAAACCCCGCACAAGCAGGGTTTTGGAATTGCTGAATAATCTGTTAGCCTGACGATTAACGGGTATTATTTTGCATTAACAAACGTGTCATCGTTTTCCATTCTTTCTTTAAGTTTCTCCTCTACCGAAACAAGTAAACCATGCATTTCTTCTGTAAACGCTTCTTTGAAAAAAGGTGGCTCCCAATGAGTTTTGACTGCATCAAATAACATTTGAGCAATATCTTCTTCTAGCTGTTCTCTTACTTTTTTCATAAACTAGGCTTTATTGGTTATGGGTAAATTATACAATATTGAATTTTGCTTGTGAATCAGCCAAAAACCAAGTTCCAAGCGTGCGCAAACAGAAGACCGCACCCCGAGGTGTTGAAGCGCCGGAGGCGTCTTCTGTGGGATGCGGTGAGCACGTTGATGCGAGTTGTCAGGTAGCTGGAGTGCTACACCAGATGGTGGCTGCGTGCGTGCACTCGAGTGACGATGTATGGGGCCACGAAGGTACCGAGTCAAGCTGCTGCGCCGACCAAGACACCGAGGTACATCGCGAGGATCATCCCACCAACGCCATGCATGATGACAAACATGGGAATTGCTGGGACGAAGATGTACCCGTCATCGGTCGGATTGTCTTGCAGCCACGACCAGAAGATCTTTCCGAAGAAAGATCCCATCGTCAGCAGGCCAATGCCAAGAAGAAGCATCACTTCACTTCCTTCTTGATCCGTTGGTCGAGGCCGTGGCCGAACCAGTTGGAACGGTCGGGGCTGATGAAGACCACCGCGAGAACCATCAAGAGCGTCATGGCAATGATCGTCAGGGCCACTCCCGGCTCCTCGAAGCGCGGGTTCGTGCCGTAGATCTGCTCGGTGAACGCCCAGGAAGCAGTGAACATAGGTTCCTCCAATCGACGGGGTAAAAGGTGTCGACTCAAAAGGATACCTGTTTTATAGGAAAATGTCAAGTCCACTTCGCCTATCGGCTACGTTTGGGACAGGTACAGTTTCGCCAGCTCACATTTGAACTCTGCTGATCCCTGCATAAATAACGTTCGAACGCTGTACGCAATTGCCCGCCAGAAAGATGACCAACCTTGAATCGGTCGTTTTTCTTTTGTCCTATTTGCATATTCAATTGAATTAACAAATAGCCTTACTTTCTAATTCGATCGAATAGGAGGGTAGTTGTAAATAAAAACCCCAACTCGATTCAAGATCGGTCGGGGATATTTGCTACGCTTGAACTGGCGCGATAATTGCGAGTCTGCGTTTTTCGATTCGGTCGGTGATGATTTTCAGCACCACCGCTCTGGCTTCATGTGTAGGCGGCCATGTCTTGCCCCTCGCCCAGAGCCGAACACTTTCACTGCCCACACCGACTTCATCACCAAGTTCAGCTTTGGTAATCACTCCTAGTTCAAGTGTTGAACGAATCATTTGCGCGAATTCGGCTTTTTCGGCCGTTTGGCTGTCAGTCATCAATGTCTCCTTTGTGGCGTGTAGTGTTCCGGACAAACTAGGCGCAGGCGCCATTCGTCTATTCCGAACCGGCGGCACTGGGCGAGCATTTCAGCCGCCTTGATCGCTCGCTTGTTGCGCTCTATTGAATGCAGGTTAATTATTCTGACCACCATATCGGGCGAGCGAACGCTCAGCTCTAAGATCTTCCTGTCCTCGCGTCGTCGTCTTGCAATCCGATCCACCATCGATTCATGGCAGTCGCCAATGCCGGACAGCATGGACTGCATGTGCGGCTCGAGACCGTAGGACGCAATCAACTCGCGTGTGGTTGCGGTGATTGTATTGAAAATGATCCTTGCGCTCACTGAACTCCTCATGCTTCCTCCAAGGTTAAGAGTCTGGGCCGATATTGTCACATTCGCGGCTTTTTGTCAATTTACAATGTCCCACAGAAAACCTGAACGAGCTTCTCCTGACACTGAGTGTTGGGAGAGCGATTTTACAACAAAAAAACTCTGCAGCAGATCTTGCGATCCACTACAGAGTATGTGCGGCACTAGCCGCTGTAGATTACCAGTCGTTCCGGGCAGGAGCGAGAGGCTGGGTAGGCCATTCCGGCTTCACCTTCCAGGCACGAGGCAGGAACTACCTTGCCAGCCCTGCGTCCGCTTGCGAACACACAGCCCTTTATGCCTTCGCGCTTCACATCGTGGAGCTCCACCATTTTGCCGCTACGCAGAACCTGCGCAATGTTTTCGACAGGGAAGTTCACAAATCCATCGCTGCAGGCGTGCGCCGCGAGCTTGGGCGGTTCGGCCTTGGCGGGTTCGGCCTTTACGACCTTGGGGTCTTCTTGGCCGATAATGCTCATCCTAGCATGGTGGCCTACGACCTGCTCAAATCTTTGCGCGCGCTGTATGAACCACCGTAGCTCAGTCAGGCGCACGAAGTATGGTTCAGCCGTCTCGACTGCATGAACTTCGATGTAGCGCTGGAAGGCGTACCTTTCGTTCTCGGCAGTAAGCCTGCTCCAAACGTGATCGTCTACATCCACACCGTAGATTGGCTCAGCCGGTACAACGCTGCTTTGCTGTACTCCCGCCTCTGTCACCTCGGTTTCGTCGATCTCTTCGGCTTCATCGGCCGGATCGTCAACCTCGGCTTCGGTGACCACCTCTTCGATCTTATCGCCCTCGGCAGCCGCAACTCCGATTTTCTCGGACGAGGCTTCGGTAGTTTCGGCTGCCTCCGCGGTCGCTGCGTATTTCTCCCCGAGTTTTCCTGCCTGCGCCGCAGCTTCTACTTCTTCATAGGTACCTTCGACACAGAGGTCCTTGCCCCCGTTTTCATTGGGCGCGCAACAAATTGTGGTGCCCTTCTGAGTCTCAAAACACATCATTCCATCGCCTTTGCTCTCCAGATCGCCAGCCCCTTCGGCCATGACGACTTCGTCAGACTTGGAGGGCGGGGGATCGATGATTCCCGCCAACACAACGATTGTTGTGCCAAGCGCGAGGCAAAATGCAATGGTAGTAAGCGCAATCGCCTTTGACGGATCGTGCTTGATGGTCTGCCACAGACGATTCGGTCGCTTTGCGGTCAGTAGTCCCTCTTCCGCGGACTCATTACGCCTTTGCGCGTTTGAATTTGGCGTACTGAGATCCATGTAGAAGAATCTTCCGACTTGCGGCGCCGCTTCTTCATTTTCGCCATCCAGTTCCAGCTCGTCGTAGTCGGCGTCGAGGTTGTGACCGGCCTGTACGATTTCGTCGCGGATGCGCTCGAGTTCGCTGTCGGTGAGCGTGCTGCTAGAAGTGAGTTCGTCTTCAAGCCTGGAAGACACTTGTTCGAGCCTGGCGTTGGGATTGTCCAGCGTCCAGTTGAGTACTCGATCGAGTGCGTTGTAAGCGACGCGGTTTCCTGCGTTTCCAACCAGGTTTCGGACGTAGTGGATTACCCTGCGGGCTCCTTCAAGGTCTAGTTCCGGGTCGCGAAGCCGCTGAAACAGGGTTGTAATGGTTTTGTTGAAGCCATTGTTCATGATTGTCTCCAGTTGATTTTTGAGTTTTGAAAGGCCGTTTTGTCAGTGTATTCTACACCAGATTGACCAAGGAGATTAACAGAAAATGGGGGAGATGTCAAGCTTCGGGTTGCGAATGTTAAATACGTTAAATCACTCGCCTGCGGCTCGTTCGTTAAAGTTGTTAATTCGATCGATTTAAATGGTTTGAATGGTTTTAACGACTTGAACGTTTACAAAAAGAATAACCCGCGCAGATCAATGATCTACACGGGTCGGGGAGGGCGGACTAGCTCTTGGGCTTGTCCTTGCCTTCCAGGGCGTCGATCCGCTTTTCGTTTTCACGAGAGCGGTAGTCGGCGTCCATGGCCGACTTGCGGATGATGTTGTCATTCATCTCCGCATCGCTGTCGGTCGTGGGCTTGGCGCCGTCGGCCTTGGGCTCGTCGGAGGCTTCGGGCTTGTCTGCCTCGGCCTTCTCGTCGGAGGCTTCAGCCTTCTTGGCCTTCTTGCTGCTCTTGCGCGAGCACTGGGACCCGTCCTCTTCGAACAGGCACTCGCGCTGGACTGGGCAGTCCACGGTGGCCTCCAGGATCCCGGACTTGGGCTCCAAGCAGCTGATCGAGATCCGCTTGCCCGCGTTGTCTCCGCTATTCACGGAGCAGAATCCCGACCCATCGGGCTGGACGTTGAACACGTACCAGCGTCGCAGGACTCCGTCGTCGCCGCTGTGCTGGATGTCCAGCGTGTCCTTCCCGAGCGGGAAGTGCGCGGCCGGCCCCTTGCAGGGCAGGTCGCCTTCGACCTCGTCACCATTGCAGTTGCCGCACGCGAGTGCGAACAGGGCCAGGATGGCCAGGGTCAGCTTCAAGGAAATGGACTTCATTTTGTCCCTCCGTTTTGGGTTTTTCAGGATCGGATCGCACGTACAAAGAGAGTACATGACTGAAGAATTTAGCACAATAAGCCGAATTTGTCAAGACAAGCACAAAAAACAGGCGAAAATCGCCTATTTTTCGAATATTTTGTATTTTCATCCTTTGAAACCTTTGCGACCCTTGAAACCTTTGAAACCAAGAGGTTACCTCTTCACCGCCGCAACGATCTTTCCAAATACCTCAGGGTACTTTTCTGCAATCTGAGCCAAGATTTTACGATCCAGCTCAACATTCGCAACCTTCAAATCGTTAATAAGCTTTGAATAGCTTGTTCCATTAAGTCGAGCTGCAGCATTGATTTTGGTGTTCCAAAGTTGTCGGAAGTTGCGCTTTTTGGCGCGCCTGTCGCGGAAAGCGTATGCGCCGGCCTTAAGCATTGCCGGTTTTGCCAGACGAATCTTACTTTTTCGTCCCCAACGATAGCCCTTTACTCTTGCAAGTAGGCTGCGTCGGCGCTTTACATGTTGTGTACCTCGTTTTACTCGTGGCATATTTTTGAAATTCTAAACCCTAAATTCTAAATTATGACTGGTACGGAAGAGATTCGGCAATGGCCTTTCGGACAGACTTGGTCATCTGCTTATCTGACCGTTTGTTGCGCGTTACATTGCCGGATTCGCGTGAATTAAAATGATCCTGCCCGGCTGTGCGCTTGAGGACTTTGCCTTTTTTTGTGATTTTCACACGCTTTGAAAGCGCCTTGTGTGTCTTCAGCTTCATATTGATGATTTAACTAGCAGCGGAATTGTATAAAAAAAGGGATAAAGTGTCAAGTGCCAGAATGCGCAGTAGATAGTAGACGGTAGATAGTAGATTTTCGATTAACTGTCAACTGTTTATTGTCTACTTTCGCGGTCAGCTCCTTGAAATAATCATTTGCATCCTTCCGCCGGTCTTTTTCACAGGTGACTCAACGCGTAGGTCAAAATCGTTACGCAAGGAGTCCACAAATCCGTTCATGGTTTCCTTGGCTCGATCAAAATGAGCCTTCTCCCTGCCTCGCAAAATCAATTCAACCCGAATCTTGTTGCCTTTTTCCAAAAATTTCTTAGCTTGGTTGCGGCGCACTTCAAGGTCATTTTCGCCAATCCTCATTGAAAGTCGGATACCTTTTACTTCAACTTCCTTGGACGTTGCGCGTTGCTTCTTTACCTCTTTTTCTTTTTGATATTTGAAACTGCCGAAATCCATTATTTTACAAACCGGAGGCTCTGCTTTTGGCGATACTTCAATAAGGTCCAGGCCCGATTCCTCAGCTAGCTTGAGCGCATCGCCAAACGACACCACCCCGCGCATTTGGTCTTCGCCGTCAATTAGGCGAACCTCTTCAGCTTTAATTTGCCGGTTGACTTTAAACGCCGGAATTTGAAATTTAGGTTGACGATTTCGATGTCTGTGGATTCTCATTAGATAGGGGTTAGAGATTAGTGCCGTGTCCACCAAGGATTTTTCTTCGAGCGGGTCAATTAATAAGTATGGTGGGGTGATTATCGTATGATTGAAATGCCATTATTCGTTGTCGATGCGTCTCTGGCGTATTATCAGGAAGGGCATCTACTGGAAAGTATCTAATATCTGAGGATTCGGGATTCTCAGTAAATGATCTGATGTCACCCTCTGCGTCACAATGGAATACTAGCAATACTGCTTTTCTTTCTGTTTTATGATGAACGACTGCAAGTTTTGCATCTAGTACTTTATGGCCGGTTTCTTCCATTACTGCTCTGGCGAGCCCGCATAGCAAATCCTCATGTGGCTCAACGCCTCCGCCAGGTAGCATCCAAAACTCTCGGTCAACATGTTTCATTAACAGGATTTCGCCATTCTCATTGGTTATGATCGCGTAAGCGCCGATCGAAAATTCATTTTTCCACCCGCTACTTTTTATTAGTTCAGTCTTCTTATCTCGCGACCAGCCTTTTACCTCCCGCTCTCTTTGCGCGGCCAACTCAATATTTGGAAGACGCTCATAATAGGCTAGCCTAACCGGTAGCCGTCGCGATGTATGGACAGCGCCGTTGCCTGTTTGGTGCTCTTTAAGACATCGTTCCAAATTGGTAGTCGATCCAGTATAGTAACTTCGGTCTGAACATTCAAGAATGTATAGGTAGGCTTTCATATGCCTTAGGCGATTGGCCCTTCGTCGGACTCAAGCATAGCTTTCGTCCTCCTCTGGGCACCATTCGAAAACCTCACGATTAATCCTGCGTGCTATTTATGAGATCGTAAGATCCGTTCGTGGTTTACCATGAGAAAACCGAAGGCTCTGCCTGAGGTTTTCGAATGGTGGACCTGAAGGGAATTGAACCCTTGTCTGGTCAGGGACTCTGCAAAGACTGCTACAAGCTTAGAGCCGTTTGATTGCGTCAGTCAGATAGAAACGGGACAAAAAACTGAAAGACGTTTCGATCATGAAGCCTTTAGGTGAAACAGACCGAACGAATCACCTGCAGTCTGCGTATATAACACCCGTGGTCTCGCATGCAGACAACGCGAGGCGGATGGGCTGGTCGCGATTTAAGCGACGGCCATTGCGAGTGATGGCATGCAAAGCATGTTTTTCACTCTGCTTGTGAGATTGGCATGTATCTCGTTGCACGCTTTGTAACGAAGTGCGTACCCTCCGGCTTGGTCATTTGTAGATTCGCTCTGCCATCGATTCCTGGCAGGCCCGGTTGTACAACTTTGAACTTTGATGCTTAGCTTGTCGCCGCATCGAAGAAAGATATTTCTAACTTTCTAATTAAGCGGTTGAATGTCATGGCGCCGATAATATGTATTGGCAATTAACATCAAAGTTGTACCACCGGGCAGGCCCTGCACCATCTTGATTTTATCAAGAGGCCACAGCGCGCGCCAATCATGACCCAAATCGAGTCTTTTTCATTTCTTCGCGAGCCTGGCGGTCCAGGTCGCGCGTTTTAATTGCATCGCGCTTCTCATGTTTCTTCTTTCCGCGAGCAACAGCAAACTCAACTTTGATTAAAGTACCCTTAGTATAAACACGAATCGGCACAATTGTCAATCCCTCGGCTTGTTTTTTACCCAATAATCGCTTGATTTCACGCCGTCGCACCAAAACCTTCCGATCGTGGGTCGGATTGTAGTCAACCTGCGCCCCTGCAGGTGCGTATTTGCCAATATGCATATTCTTTAGCCACAGCTCGTCATTCTCTACGGTCATGAACGCCCCCCGCATGTGCACGCTGCCTTTTCTTGCGGCCTTAACCTCAGCGCCCGACAGCCTTAAGCCACCCTCATATTTTTCAAGAAGGTCATAATCGAACCGAGCTTTTTTGTTTGTGGCTAGTGTTGGCATATTGCTATGGAAGTTGGGTTGCTGGGCTGCCAGGAAGTCGGTAATGAAAAATGAGGATGGAGATCGAATCACCGATTTCCCGACAGCCAAGCTATCAAACATCCCTCCTACTATGATATAATACCATGCGTATGGCAAAGTCAAGAAGTAGTTTGTCGCGCAATGTGACAAATGTGAGTATTAGTACGGGCACAATTTTGAAGGCGCTCGGAATTATTGCAGCGCTGGCAGTATTGTACATGCTACGCGAGATTGTGGCTATTTTGCTTGTCTCGCTTTTAATCGCCGCGATCATAGACCCGTTCGCCAATTGGCTGCACAAATATCGACTGCCGCGCGGGCTGGCAGTGCTTGTGGTTTATATTATTATGCTTGCCCTCGCAGCCGGCGCATTCATTCTGGTTGTGCCATCAATGATCGACCAGCTTGGGCAGCTGCTCACAGCGTACGCTCCATATATTGAACAGGCATCGGGCAATTATTTTTCTGTTGACCAGCTCCTCTCCGGCGAGTTATTCTCTCAGGATTTTGACTCGCTGGTTGCTTCAATTAAGGCTTCCGGCGTTGTTGATGCTTTCCCGCAAATCGTAACTGTGGTAAACGACGCTTTTGGCGGCATGCTCACGGCAGTGTTGATTGCGATCCTGGTGTTTTACATGGTCGTTGAGGAACCTGCGATGCGCCGGAGCATTGAAGAATGGACGCCGAAAAAGTATAGACCCTACATTGCGCATGTCGCTCCGAAAGTGCGCGAGAAGATCGGCGCATGGCTAAGGGCGCGACTATTAATGATGCTAATAATTTTTTTGGTAACCTTTGCGGTACTGTCGATTTTACAGGTTCCGTACGCGCTGGTGTTGGCATTCATAGCGGGCTTGTTTGAACTAATCCCATTCCTTGGTCCGATTTTTTCCGCTATTCCGGCGATAATCATCGCCTGGTCGGTTTCATTGATTCTGGCGTTGCTTGTAGCAGTATTTTACTTTGTTGTTCAACAGCTTGAAGGCGATGTTCTTACGCCTAAGATTATGCAAAAGGTTGGAGGGCTTAATCCAATCGTCAGCGTCGTTGCGCTTCTTGTGGGCCTACAAATTGCCGGGATAATCGGCGCGATTCTCGCGATTCCGTTTGCAATGATTGTGGGGGTGTTTATTGCTGAGTGGCATGCGGCCAAGGAGTCTGAGTAAGCGACCAATTACCAATTTAAAAAAATCCCAAGTTCCAAGTCCAAACCGTAATTTGTTTTTTGAAATTTGGAGCTTGGAGTTTACAAATATGCATCACCCAACTTATCGGACATGGTTTCCGTTTATATTAGTCGGACTCACAATCTGCTTATTGCTGGTTGTGGTCGCCGTTACCCAAAGGCGGGGCAACGACGAGCCTGAGGGCAGTGTAGATGTGGTAGAGGTTGTTTCCGCACAGGAGTATCAGGGCACAATGAACAAAGTATTTACCGACTTTCTGACATCGCACGATGCCGACAGCGCTTATTACGCCCTGCTTGACACCCGCGTTCCTTCAAGGTACAAGGAAACGCATCTTGAGCTTGTAGTGATTTTAGTAATGTACCGCGAAGGCAACTCTGAAGAAGCGCTCGAGCGATACAACGGGCTTCAGGAACAGATAAATTGGTTACCGTGATTTTACTGCACCGCATCTCAACATTCGCGCTTGCCGCAATTATTGCGGCTGGATTTGGCGTTCTGATTTATTATCCCGATTTCTTTTTCCACATAATTATTATTTGGGCGGTTGTGATTTTTTTCCTACTTGCTCGACTGCTGCAGTGGGATTTTAAGAATTTTTCATTTTGGGTTTTCTTTGGCACGCCAACTTTCTTTCTGGCGTCATCGATTTTCTTTTTTCTGTTTTTGGAACAGGAGTATGCCAAATTCGTACTCGCGCTTATTGTCACTGCCGGCTTTTGGCTTTATGTTGAAAGTCTTTTTACTTTCTACCATCTCCCCGCAGCCTACCAGGCTTATTCGCTGGAGTACCTTTCGCTTGTGATGTACATACTTAGCGGCTTTTTCTTCACGAGCGCGGCCTATGGCGCACAGCTGTTTTTGCAGCTCCCTGTATGGATTCCGGCGATCGCGGTATTCTTAGTCTCGATTTTTGCCACCGTCAGCGTGTTTTGGGCAAGTAAGATTGGCTCAAGGGTTGGGATTCGTTTCGCGCTCGTGGTGTCTATTATCATTTCAGAACTCTACATCGCGCTTGCTATGCTACCGACCAGTTTCCTTACCAATGCTGCGGTATTTGCGATCGCTATGTATTTGCTGCTTGGCCTTTCAAGGGCCCATGTGCTGGACAAATTGTCCAAACGCGTGCTAAAACACTATCTCTTAATCGGGATCATCTTATTATTGATGGTCTTTGGGACAGCTCGATGGATATAATCTCGGCGAGCTGGCAGCGACTGAGCGATTAATAAACCAGGTGATTCGATTGACCCAACCGCTTAATTACTTATGCGAATCAACAAAAAACAATTTTGGTCAACTTTGGGAGCGGTTTTAGTGCTTGCGGTAATCACCGGAGGTCTTGCTGGTGTAATTGCGTCTGTGTTGACAAACCAATCTTTGGATCGATATGTGCAGAGTTTGAGTGGCGATGACCTGACTTTGATTTCCCAGGTGAAGCCAAGGCCACTACCCGGCACGTATGAAGAAGCTCTAAGTCGCGTGCAGGAAAGCGGTTGGCCTGCTTTTGCAACTATCACTAGCTCATCTGTCGACAGCCAATCTTCGGCAAGTTGGATCCAGGAGATAGATTCGGTAGGGCATGGCGCTGTAATAACCAGTGACGGTTGGATTCTCGCCCATTCGGATTCGCTATCCCGGTTTTATACACCGACCACTCAGGCAGAGGTGTGGGTTGACGGCGAGCGTTTTGAAATTCAAAACATAGTTTACGACACACTTACCGATGCCGCGCTTATCAAGGTCGATGCACAGAATTTGCCAGTGCTTGCCTTTGGGGCTACTCAGAACATGTCTGGTGGGGAATTTGTGTTTGGAATTACATCAACGCATAGTTTGGTAGCATCTAGCCTTGAAGATCCTGACCGCCATGTTGACAGCTTGATTTTGCGAGCAGAAGAGTTTGATACTTATTGGCGGCTTACCGACAATGTAGAGACCGGAACTCCGCTTTTGAATTCGTTAGGCGAGCTGGTTGGATTTATGTCATCGGATCATAAAGCCATCCCACTGCATCACGCCCTCGGCTTTATTCAGTCGGTTCTACGGTCTGGCGAAGTTGAGCGTGCAGCGCTCGGGGCTTATGTGGTTGACGTTGATACTGTGCTGAATGTTGACGCAGGGCTCGGTGTTGGGGTAGACGCCGGCGCGCTTATTGTGGCTCCAAACAGCTGGACATCTGCGGTCGACGCCAGCGGGCCTGCTGACTTGGCAGGACTTTTGGCAGGCGATTTAATCGTCTCTATAGACGAAACGAATATAATGAACGGCACGTCGCTTTCCGAAGCGCTCGGGTCATACTCGCCGGGATCAACCGCAAGGATTATTATAATAAGGACTGGAGAGATAATCGAGGTAGAAGTTACATTCGCAAATCTGTCAGATCTGGTATACTAGGTTAAGAAATGATCAATGATCAAATTACCAATCCTCAATGAATTCCCAATGCCCAATATCCAATCCGGCTTGCCGCAATTGCGCGACCTGATAATTGAGTGATTGGTTATTGGATATTCATTGGCCTTGGGTACTTGTGAATTGGACATTAAATGCATATGTCTAAACGCTACACTCCATTTGTTCCGTTAATTTCCGCATGGCCTACGATTTTCCTCGTCGCTGCCATGGGGTTGCTTTTAGGGGTTGTGCTTTCGTTTCTAAGGCCGCTTGAATACAGTTCAACTGTCCGACTTTTGGTTACCCAGGAACTTGGTAGCGTTGATGCCTACACGGCAAGCCGTTCGGCGGAAAGGATCGCTGACGATTTATCGACTGCGGTTTACACATCAACTTTTTTTGATAAAGTTATCAACTCAGACTACGATGTTGACAGGTCTTATTTCCCACTTGAAGAAACTAAAAAGCGGAAGACTTGGTCAGACGCTGTTTCAACTTCTGTGTCGAGGAGCACGGGGCTCCTGACTGTAAGGGCATACCATCCCGAACCTGAGCAGGCTGAAGAGTTAGTGCAGGCTGTCGCCGCTGTGCTAATCAGTGAAGGCTGGGCTTATACTTCCGGCGGCAACATTACCGTACAGCTTGTCGATGAGCCGCTTAATTCGCGCTGGCCGGTTCGACCAAACATTCTAGTAAACGCATTTTCAGGATTTATTTTAGGTGGGCTTGCAGGTCTCGGTTATGTTCTAATTCAGGTCGAGCGTGTAAAGCGCAGGCACCAATTGGTTCATGAAGATTAATTTGACAGGATTTTTAAATAGCTGGTACAATCGTTTCATTATGAATGACGCTCGGCAAGCAAAGATCCGTGAAGTAAAGGGCATGCTACTTGGTGTCATTATTTTTGACCTCATTTTTGTGTAAGGCCGTTTCGTTTTATCAGGGTTTGATAAAGTGAAGCGGCCTCGTACAAGAGGTCGTTTTTCGTTCATTCAAATGCGTAAGGAGGCGCAATGAGATTAGCTACGGTTCATACCGTTGAAGATTTCTTAGCCCGTCTGGGCGGAGATATTGAGGGCGTGGAGATCTATGGCGACAGGTCGCTGCACCGCGAAGATGTTGGGCTGGCCGTGGTGGCCGAGGACCCGACCGGAGAGATTGCGAGCTATGTCGAGGAGTACCTGCGTCCGCGCGGACAAGCGCCGGATGAAGTGATGCAGGTGCACATCAACGGACACGATTCGTTCTTTGGAGCGATTAAGTCAGATTCGGCAATTATGCGTCGGTTGCGAGAGTTTTTGTCCGGATCGGATACCGGTATTGAGGCGTTCAATTCCAATCCTGATTTCGAGTGCCTGGTGCAAAGGCTTCGCGCAATGGATCCGGGTACGCCTATGCTCGGGATTCCAATGAGCCCGCCGGAGAAGGTTGCGCGCGTGCTAGACCACAAGGTGCTTGCAAGGAAGCTTGCGCGCGATCTTGGCAGTGAGGCGGTTATGACTTATGCCGAGCATGAGCTCGCATTCGATTATGATGAAGCCAGGCTGCAGATCTGGGGCTGTCTGAAAAAATACGGTCGCGTAATGGCCAAGGCCGGAACTTTCGCTAGCGGCATCGGGCAGCTCGATGTAGAGCTCAATGTTCCTGACGAGAAGATCGATGCTTTTCTGCGGCGTTTCATGGACCCGCATGAGGGCCTTGTGGTGGAGCAGCATGTAGGCAAGCATTTCGCCGGGTCAGTTCAATGGGAGTTTGCCTCGGAAGGCTATTTCCGAGTGTTTCTAAGCAGGCAGCTGCTGATTTCGCATCCGGAGACGAAAGGCGGTGTGCATGTAGGGAATGTTATTGCTGACAAGGGGGGAGAGATCTTCCCGCAGGACTGGCCTGAGCTTTGTGGGCATGTTGCTGCCGAAGAGGCGTGGCATATCCATTGGTGTGAGCTCAACTGGGCGCAACAGCATGGTTATGTCGGTCGTCTTGGCGCTGACTTCATGGTAGTTCTCAGGGAGATCCGTGGGAAAGTCGTCCCGGTTGTGTATAAGTGTGAGTTTGGCGGTCGGGTGACTGGCGGGACTTACATCAACGGCGTTCGTGTGCGTGCGAACGCGCATAGGCCCGGTACATGCGTTGTGGGGCTCAACTGTGAATTCAACCACGACTACTACCGTGGCTGGAGGGATGTGAGCGCTGTTCTCGAGGCTACTCATCTGGATGACCGCGACGATGTCTCCATGCGCCCCGGAAGCGGCAGGGGAGTGCTCGTTGGCCTTACGCGCGGCTTGCCACGCAAGTGCATCCTGTTTGCGTGCGCCGATTCGGTGCCCGAGGCGTGGGAAATGCAGCGCGTTGCTCGCAAGCGCCTTGGCGCTACGCTCTACGAGATCGACAGCGAGTCGATCTGAATCTACCCTGTTGGTGCCTTCACGGGCATCGACAGGGGATTTCAAAAATAAAACTCAGCTCTCTGGAATAAAACTCCGCAGGCCGAGGAATAAACTCAGTTTCCCGATAATAAACTTTGTTTTTCAAATTTATGCAAATGCTACTAATCCACATCCGCGGCGAACAAGAAATGCGCGATCACGAATACAAGTGCGTTGTTGAGCACTCGGGCTTGAGCGAGTCTGAAATAGTTCGAGTCGACGCTGTGCGCGATCCTATAACAACAGACCTGCTCGACGGCGCTGACATATTGTTAGTTGGCGGGTCTGGAGACTATTCGCTTCCTGCCGGCGAGATGCCGGAGATGGTTGAGTCGCTTAAATCGATAGTTGTCGAGGCTCGCGATCGCTCAATCCCGATACTTGGAGTTTGTTACGGCTCTCATGTGATCGCAGAAGCCCTCGGCGGTAAGGTAGTCAAGGATAAGGCCAATGAAGAGGTTGGGACTCATAGGATCACTTTGAACGAGAACGCTTCGCGCTGTCCGGTTTTTTCGCAGATGCCAAATGAGTTCGACGCTCAGTTAGGGCACAGTGATCATATTGTCGAACTTCCACCGGGTGCTGTGAATTTAGGATCGAGTAAGTTGAGCGAAGTTCAGGCCTTCATTTTTCCGGGCGAGCCGATTTATGCGCTTACTTTTCATCCGGAACTGAACGAGCGCGCACTAATTGAAAGGATCGAATACTATGCTGGTAACTACAGCTGGGATGAGGACAAAGTTGCTCAGTTAAAGTCAACAATTGGCCCAACCCCTGAGGCAGTGAAGGTGTTTGATTTGTTCATGAGCGAGATCGTCAGGGCAGGGAGGCGATATGGATCGTGAATTCGGACCTCTGAAACCCCTGAAACATTTGAAACTTCTGAAACTTTCTAGATTCTTGACATATTTTCAGGGTATGATAAGGTTCCAGCGTTGAAGCAAGTCCAAGCCCATTTTGGGGGCTCGATGGAACGACCGTGATGTCTCCTCCTCATTGCGATTCGTAACCATCGAGTCCTCAAAGCGGGCTTGTTTTCTTTGTTTGGGAAGCTGAGGTAGTTACTAAACTACAAATGGTACAAACCTACAAAATTCCAAATATTTACTAATTTTTTTTATGATTCTGGGGGTAATCAACAGGAGCTTGACAAAAAGTGCTAATTCTGGTTAGATTGCGTGTTAGTGATTGATTGCTTAGATTGTCCGATGTCCAATTTCCCCTCCAGGATTGACGATGTCGGACATTCGAAGCGATCAACTCGCTAAAAAAGCGAACCTTTCAAACTTCAAAAGGAGGACAACCATGTCCCGATTCGTAATTTCCTTCATCTTCGCCTCGTTCGTCGTGGCGAATCCTTCCTATGCCGACGACGCCGCTGGCGTTTCGGACGAGGTGACCTTCCGTACGGCGTCCGACGCCGATATGCGGAGCAAGGACAACGAGGGCAACATCGACGTCACCAAGGGCGATGTCAAGAAGCTGGTTCGGCGCACCGCCAAGCTCGAGCGCGAGCTCGAAATGCTGAACGCCATTGTGGACACCGAGTGTGCCGAGGTGATCATCATCGAGATCGACCCGGCCACGACGCCTGTCGACCCGGCTGCGACCGCTGTGCCCGACAAGGGCAAGGGCGATGTGGCCAAGCCAGACGAGCCCTGCGCTCCCGGTTTGTTGAAGAGGGTGGCCGACCTCGAAGCCGAGCTCGACCAGATCCGCAAGGACTTGGACGAGCAGAGGATGCAGGTGGGTGCCAACAAAGAGGGCATCACTGAGCTCGAGAAGGGATACAAGTCGCTGAAGAGCCAGCTCGCTGTCATCGAAAGCGAGATTGGCGGTATCAAGAACGACATCAAACAGCTCACCAGTATTCAGTGGTACACGGTGAGCGGGCCCAGCGCCGGATTCGTCCTGCGCCCGCCCATCCCCACGCTTGCCGAGGGAATTGGCGCCCGCGCCGGCTGGACCATCGGTTTCGGCCGCGAGGACCTGGAAAACGGTATGGTGGTCTCTGCTTCGGCAGGGCTTGCCAGCCCCGAGGGCTTCTTCCTCGACAGCTCGATCGTGCGCTACAAGCTGCGCAAGAAGAGCAAGAGGGGATTCGCTTACGGCGGTGGCATTGGCGGCGACAGCGCGGTCTACGGAGCATTCGGGATGCCCGGGGTAGATGCCTACTCGGTAGGTGCCCGCGTCGACGGCTACATGCGCTGGCGCCTCTGGTACAACAACGAGCGGGACACCACAATGTACTTCGTGGTCACCCCGTACGGGAAGCTGGGCAAGGTGGCCAATTCGGGCGCAGGAGCCCCGGAAGCCTGCGTGGGCCTGGACATCGGATTCAGACGGCACAAGCCTCTGTAGGAGCCTAGCGCTCCGCTCAATCGGTTAGGAAACCTAGTGTTTCTTAGCCGATTTTTTATTTCCATCACTCTCCCCGCCAACTCCTGGGATTGGCTATTTGGCTAGTTTTAGTCAATTTAGTGATTTTCGCTATGCTTCCTATGCTTCTCATGGTTCCTATGATTCCAGATCACACCTTGACAAAACCTCGATTTTGTGTTACTATTTGCCGTTGAATCATTACGAGATTGCTTGTCAAACTGCTTGTCAAAAACACCGAACAAGGATGGAACTTCGGCCCTGCGATGGCCAGGTGTCTGGTGTGTGCCCTCCTCATACACTATTGATACCTTGCCTTCGGAGAGCCAAAGTGGCCCCAAAGCAACTGGGCCTTTGGCCTTAACCATTCTTTTCATCAACAACCAAGGAAATACAAATGCGTTTCATCATGATCGCACTGTTCGCAATTTTCAGCCTCATAGGTGCTCCGGCTTCGGCCGCGAGCAGCCAGATGAACAGCAGGACCGCATCAGATGCGGATCTGCGTTCGAAGCAGAACCAGACGAGGTCGTATGCCAACAAGGTCGGCATCGCCTGGAACAGCGCCAAGGTCGCCCAGCTGAAGCGGGAGACCGCGTCGCTGAGGCGCCAGATCGACAACGCCTGCGACGGCGCCGCAGGGCGTCGTGACGAGTGTCGCCCGGGCCTCCGTCAGGAGATCACCCGGCTCGACCGCGAGGTCAGCCAGATCGACGTCAAGGTTCAGGCCAACTCGGCTCGGCTCACCGAGCTGGAGGGAAAGCTCAATACCATCGCCGGGCGCGTTGACACGCTCCAGAGCGAAATGACCAAGCTGGAGAAGCGGGTCAAGAAGCTCGAATCCCGACACACCTACGGCATGCTGGGTGCAGGGCTCTACATGGAGCTCAAGCCTGAGATCCCTGGCATCGCCCCTGTGGCAGGTGTCGGAGGTAGTCTGGTCGCCGGCATCGGTGGCGAGAATGCCTTCAATGGTTATGCACTCATCCTTACGGGGAACATGTTCTCGCCCCGCTCCTACGGGGGCGACGGGACCATGTACTTCTACAGGAAGGGTCGCGGAAGCTACAAGGGTTCGGCTTTCGGGCTGGGCCTGGGCTTCGGCGGGCAGAGCTACGGCTCGATTGGAACGCCGGGCGTGGATGCGTACTCCCTGGGAGTACACATCGGCGGTATGGCTCGCAAGCGCCTGCCATTTGGCAAGATCGATGCAATGCTCCTGACCGGCCCTACAATCGGCCAGGTGTGTACCATCGACGATGCCGCACGCAACCTGGTGTGGACCAATCAGTTGGTCTTCACCAGGCGGATGAAGATCTAGCAAAGCGCTACGTGGTGGTTGGGAGAAGGATTTAACCCCTTTTCCCAGCCACCGACTCAGTATTTTCTTGAGCAATCCGACTACTTACTACTATCTACTTCCTACTACCTTCGCAATCAGATTCTCAGCAAAGCGTAACTAAACTCTTTCCTGAGCACCTGAAGCAGAAAATCAAAAAACCCAATAAAATCAAGGTTATTCACATAAACCCTTGACAGAAATCGGGAAATCTGCTACTGTAGCGTGTCATTTACAAATAAGCCGATAAGTTAAATTCGTAACAATTACTTCTGTATTTCTGTACAGTCTGTAGGTCTGTAACGAATCCCAGCTTTTCGCAACAGAAGTCTGGCTCTGGCGTCGCCGGTTTACTGGTTTTCACTGAAAACTAGTCTCCGGGAGCACGTCCAACTCGCAAAGGATAACTTGTTGATCAAGTGTATACGGTCTGAAACGAAAATCCCGTGCCTGTGTAGAGCAAAAGCGTGACGTG